>DATBJZ010000094.1:0-5076 GCA_036556125.1 Gemmatimonadota bacterium
ACGCCGCGGATCCCGGGCTCCGCCGCGATCGCCCGCTGCAAGGCGTCCATGTCCACCTCGCGGGGGGTGCCTTCCATCAGGACGTTCACGGTGTCGCGGATCAGCGTCCACGAGCTCACGAGGATCAGCGCGCAGATGAAGAGCGAGGCGATCGGGTCCGCGCGGGTCCAGCCGGTGGCCCACATCACGGCGCCGGCGACGAGGGTGCCGACCGATCCCAGCAGGTCGCCGATCACGTGCAGGAGCGCCGCGCGCAGGTTCAGTCCCGCCTCCTGCACGCGGGCGAGGAGCACGGCGCTCGCGACGTTCGCCACGAGGCCGAGACCCGCGACGCCGAGCATCCCCGCGACGTCCACGTCCACCGGCTCCGACAGCCTGCGCACGGCTTCCCAGGCCAGGAACGCGACCAGGACCCAGAGGGTCAGACCGTTCCCCAGCGCCGCGAGGACCTCGAACCGGTGGTAGCCGAAGGACTTCCGCAGGGTCGGCGGACGCGATGCGACGCCCAGCGCCACCAGCGCCAGCACGAGCGCGCCGACGTCGGCCAGCACGTGACCGGCGTCGGAGAGGAGCGCGAGGCTGCCGGTGAGGACGCCCCCCACCGCCTCGACGACGAGCACGACGCCGCTGAGCGCGAGCGCCAGGACGAGGGATCGACGCTCCGCGCGCCGCCGAACGCCCGCACCGGCGGCCCCGCGCTGTCCGCCGTGCCCGTGGCCGCTGGAGTGCCGGTGACCGGCGCTCAGCGCAGGAGGGACTTGGCGATCGTGGAGAGCTGCATGTTCGTGGTGCCCTCGTAGATCGCGCCGATCTTCGAGTCGCGGAAGAGCTTCTCGACCGGATAGTCGCGCGTGAAGCCGTAGCCGCCGAAGAGCTCGATGGCCTGCGACGCCGTGCGCTCGGCGACGCGCGAGGAGACGAGCTTGGCCATCGCGGCCTCGGCGAGGAACGGCGACCCGGCCTCGCGGAGCCGCGCGGCGTTGTACACCAGGAGCCGTGCGGCCTCCACGTCCGTCGCCATCTCCGCGAGCTGGTGCTGGACGGCCTGGAAGTCGCGGATCGGGCGCCCGAACGCCTCGCGCTCGCCCGCGTACGCGATCGCCTTCTCCAGGGCGCCCCGCGCGAGCCCCACCATCTGGGCCCCGATGCCGATTCGCCCCTCGTTGAGGGTCTCGATCGACACGCGGTAGCCCTTCCCCTCCTCGCCCAGCACGTTGCCGGCGGGCACCTCGCAGTCGCGCAGGAGCAGCTCGGCCGTGCTGGAGGCGCGGATGCCGAGCTTGTCCTCCTTCTTGCCCACGGCGAAGCCGGGGAACTCGCGCTCGACGAGGAAGGCCGTGATCCCGCGGTACCCCTTCGACCGGTCCAGCGTCGCGAAGACGATGTAGATCCCGGCCTCGGCGCCGTTCGTGATCCAGAGCTTGGTGCCGTTCAGAACGTAGCGGTCGCCGACGCGCTCGGCGCGCGTGGAGAGCGCGAACGCGTCGCTGCCCGAGGTGGGCTCGGAGAGTGCGTAGGCGCCGACCGTCCCGCTCGCCAGCCGGGGGGCGTACCGGGCGATCTGCTCCGCGGTCCCCCAGCGGAGCAACGCGTTGTTCACGAGCGTGTTCTGGACGTCCACGACGACGCCCACCGACGGGTCCACGCGCGACAGCTCCTCGACCGCGAGGATGGCCATCATGAAGCCCGCGCCGCCGCCGCCGTGCGCCTCGGGCAGCTCGACGCCCATCACGCCGAGCTCGAACAGCTCGGCGAGCAGCGAGGAATCCAGCTCGCCGCGCTCGTCCATCGGGCGCACGAGCGGCGCGACGCGGGCTTCGGCGAACTCCCGGACGCTCGCCGCGAAGAGCCGCTCGTCCTCGGCGAGCAGGGTGAGCGGAGGCCGCGCCGTTCCCTCGGCGGGAGCGGTGGGGGGGCCGCCGAGGACGGGCGGGAGGGTGGCCATACGAGCGGGAAGATAGCGACGGCGTGAAGCCCGGTCGAAGGGACCGTCGCGCCGTCCGTCCCCCGGGACTGGAACAGCGGCGGGCGGAGTGGAACCTTGGAGGGTCGCGTCCCCGGCGATCGAATCCCGCCGCTCCCCAGTTCAGGAGGTCCCGTGTTCATCCTCGTCGCCCTCGCGCTCCTCGCCGCGACGCCGCTGGCCGCGCAGGAGACGCCCGTCCGCTACACCGTCGAGGTGCGGGACCCCGCCTCCCGGCTCTTCCACGTGACGGCCGAGTTTCCGTCCGCGGGCGACGAGCTGCTCGTGAGCCTCCCCGCGTGGAGTCCGGGGTCCTACGACATCGAGAACTACGCGCGCAACGTCCGGGAGTTCGGCGCCTCCGGCCGGGGCGACCGGGCGCTCGACTGGGACAAGGCGGACCCCGACACCTGGCGGATCCGCGGCGGCGGGGGCGGACCGGTCCGGGTCTCCTTCGCGTACCACGCCGACTCGCTGGACCTCGACAAGAGCCGCATCGAGGACGACTTCGCGTTCTTCAACGGGACGAACCTGTTCCTGTACGAGGAGGGGAAGCTCGACCGCCCCGCCGAGCTCACCCTGACGCTGCCCGGGGGGTGGAGCGGGGTCGCGACGGGGCTCTCCAGCAGCGGGGCGACAAACGTCTACCGCGCGGCCACGTACCACGAGCTCGTGGATGCACCCACGTTCCTGGGGAACTTCCAGCTCGACTCCTTCACGGCCGGCGGCAAGCCCGCCCGGCTCGCGGTGTACCCCGCGGCGGCGTTCACGCCGGACCAGCGCGCGCGAATCCGCGAATCCGTGGACCGGATCCTCGCCACGCAGAACGCGATCGTGGGCGACGCGCCGTACGACACGTACACGGTCCTGCTCTACGTGGGCGAGTGGGCCACGGGCTTCGCCGGCGGACTCGAGCACGCGAACTCGCACTTCGACATCCTGACGCCGCCCTTCACGCAGGCCTTCGACCAGGCGTTCCCGATCCTGGAGTCGCTGCTCGCACACGAGACCTTCCACCTCTGGAACGTGAAGCGGATCCGGCCGGCGGCGCTCTGGCCGTACGACTACGACGAGTGGCAGCCCACGGAGCTCTTGTGGTTCTCGGAAGGCGTGACGGACTACTACGCGGACCTCACGAACGTCCGGGCGGGGCTCGTCGACGAGGAGGGGTTCTTCGGGCAGATCGAGAACAACCTCGCGACCCTCGCAGCCGAGCCGGAGCCGGTGGCGCTCGAGGACGCGAGCCTCACGACCTGGCTCGATCCGACGGGAGGGAATCCGTACATCTACTACCCGAAGGGATCGCTGACCGGCCTCCTCCTCGACATCCGCATCCGCCACGCGACGCGCAACGAGCGTTCGCTCGACACGGTCGTCCGGCGGCTCTACGACGAGTTCTACGAGCGGGGCCGCGGCTTCACGACGGCCGACCTGCTGCGCCTCCTGGGCGAAGCCGGCGCGCCGGAGGCCGCCGCCTTCCACGAGCGGTACGTGGACGGGCGCGAGCCTCTGCCGCTCGGCGAGACGCTGGCGATGGCGGGCCTGCGCCTGGAGCAGGCCACCGTGCGCGAGCCGTTCCTCGGCGTCGCCGGGGGCGTGCAGGACGGCGAGGTGGTGGTGAGCGCGATCTCGCCGGGGAGCCCCGCCGAGGAGGCGGGCGTGCAGGAGGGCGACGTGCTGCTGAGCGTGGGCGGGCTCGCGCTCACGGATCCGGCCTGGGGCGACCGCTTCCGGGAGACGTTCTCCGACCGCGTGGGAGACCCGCTCGAGATCCGCGTCCGCCGCGGCGAGGAGGAGCTCGCCCTGCGCGGCCGCGTGGCGATCCGCACGTCGGACGAGTACGAGGTGACGCGCGATCCGGCCGCGGGGGAGCTCGAGAACGCGATCTTCCGGAGTCTCGTCTCCGGCGACGACGGCCGCGACTGAGTGCGCGTCAGCCCGGGCCGGGGGAGGGTTCGGCCGGCTCCCCGCGACAGGCGGAGCGGTTCGCCGGCCGACCCGGACCGGCCCCGCGATGCCTCCACCGTTCCTCACCCCGCTCACGCGGGCGGCCCGGCCTGGGCCGGATCGCCCGACCCGAAATCCTGAAACCCGGACGCCCGCGGCTGCGTAGGCGGGTGCGACGGCGCGAAAGGCGCGCCGTCCACCCACTCTCCCGCTGGAGGACGATCGTGACGCTGCATCCCACCGCCGAGCTGGCCGGGGAGCTCCTGGCCACGCTGCTCCTGACCTTCGGACCGATCCTCGCGGCCGCCCTGCCGCTGACCCTGACGTAAGGCGCGCCCCGCGCGGCGGGCCTCCGGGCCGCCCGCGCGGACCGCGCGCGTCACCGGGCGCCGGAACGTGGTCGGGCGCCCCCACACCGTGTTCCGCGGCCGCCGCACGGTCGGCGGTCGGCGCAACGGATCGGTCACCGCACCGTCGGCGCACCGTGGTCCGGCGGCCGCCGGGCGGGCCGGCGGACCACGTTCCGGCTCGGCGCGCGCGCCGATAGATTCCCGCCGTGCCGCACCGGTCCGGCGTCCGCGGGGGCTTCGCCCTGGCGCTCCTCTCCGCGTCGTGCTTCGGCGTGCTTCCCGTCGCCGGCAAGCTGGCGTTCGCGGAGGGCTTCGGGGTGGGTCCCCTGCTGGCGTGGCGCTTCGGGCTCGGCGCGGCGCTGCTCGCCGGGCTGGTCGCGCTCCGCGGCGGCCTGGGGGCCGTCTCGCCGCGCCGGCGCGCCGCGCTCTTCGCGCTCGGCGCGCTCTACGCGGGGAACTCGGCGCTCTACTTCCTGGCGCTCGAGCGGATTCCCGCCACGACGACCAGCCTCGTCTTCTACGTCTTCCCCGCCATCGTGGCCGTGCTGGGGGCGCTCCTCCTGGGCCGGCCCCTGACTCCCGCACGCGTGGGCGCGCTCGCGCTCGCGCTGGTCGGCGCGGCGCTCACGGTGGGGTTCGCCCGTGAGGGCCTGAACGCCACGGGCGTCCTGCTCGCGCTGGGCTCCGCTCTGGTCGTGGCGGTCTACCTGACGCTCGGCGAGGTCGCGCTCCGCGGCATCGCCACGCTGCCGGCCACCGTGGTGGTTCTGAGCGGAACCGCCGCCCCGCTCTGGATCGTGCTGCTCGCCACCGGCG
>DATBJZ010000095.1:0-2595 GCA_036556125.1 Gemmatimonadota bacterium
TCGGGAGTCACGTGAACGCGCACACCGCCGGAGGCATCGCCGAGGGAGGCTACCTCGGGTTCGCCGAGCTGCAGTACGTGCACATGCCGCTGCCCGGGGAGCGACTGGTGACGTTCCTGAGCGACGGCGCGTTCGAGGAGCAGCGGGGCAGCGACTGGGCGCCGCGGTGGTGGCGGGCGGACGACTCGGGGCTCGTCGCCCCGATCATGATCGCCAACGGACGGCGCATCGATCAGCGGACGACGATGTCGCAGGTCGGCGGCGTCGCGTGGCTCCGCCGCCACCTGCGGCTCAACGGCTTCGATCCGATCCCGTTCGACGGCCGCGATCCGGCGGCGTTCGCGTGGGCGATCCTCGAGATCGAGCGGCGCCTGGAGGCCGGTGCGGAGCGCATCCGGAACGGCCACGGACGCTACCCGGTGAAGCTGCCCTACGGGATCGCCGTCGCGCCGAAGGGCGCGGGCTTCCCCGGCGCGGGGACCAACCTCGCGCACAACCTCCCGCTCGACGGGAATCCGTCGCGGGACGCGGCCAGCCGCCGGGCCTTCAATCGGGGAGCGGCGCGCCTGCACGTCCCGCTCGAGGGGATCCTGGCGGCGCGCGACGCCTTCTCGCGTCACCAGAGCTCCGGACGGCCGCGAGAGAGGGACAACCCGCTGGCGAACCGCGACGTTCGGCTGGCACGACAGCCCGAACCCGCGTGGCGCACGCCCGGCACGGAGACCGCCTCGCCGATGGCGGCGGTGGACCAGGGCTTCCTGGCCGTCGTCCACGCGAATCCGCACCTCCGCCCCCGGGTCGGAAACCCCGACGAGATGCGGTCGAATCGCATGCTCCGGACCCTGGAGGCGCTGAAGTTCCGCGTCACCGCTCCCGAGGCCGGCGTGCCGGAGTCGCTCGACGGCGCGGTGATCACCGCGCTGAACGAAGAGGCGGTCGCCGCCGCCGCGCTGGGGAACAAGGGAGGCCTGAACGCCATCGTCACCTACGAGGCGTTCGGGATGAAGATGCACGGCGTCGTGCGGCAGGAGATCGTGTTCGCCGCGCACCGGGCGGCGGCGGGCCGGCCGTCGGGCTGGCTGGGCGTCCCCCTCGTCCTCACGTCGCACACCTGGGAGAACGCGAAGAACGAGCAGTCGCACCAGGACCCCTCGCTGGCGGAGATCCTGCTCGCGGAGTCGGCGCCGGCCTCACGGGTGCTGTTCCCCGTGGACTGGAACAGCGCCGCCGCGGCCATCCACGGTGTCTTCGCGGTGCGCGGCCAGATCTGGACGCTGGTCGTTCCCAAGGGCGAGCTGCCGCTCGTGTTCGACGGCGCCGGCGCGAGGACGCTGCTCGAGAACGGCGGCGCGCGGGTGCCCGGCGTCGGGGCCGGACCGGACCCCGCGCTGCTGCTGGTCGCGGTCGGCGGGTATCAGCTGCGCGAGCTGACGCGCGCGTCGCGGCGGCTCACGGAGCGCGGCGTGGCCCATTCCGTGGTCTGCCTCCTCGAGCCCGGCCGGTTCCGCCGGCCGCGTGACCGCCGCGAGGCGGCGTGTCTCGCACCGCCCGACGTGGTGACCGCCCTCTTTCCGCGCGCCGCGGGAGCCCGCCTCTTCCTGGTCCACACACGGCCGGAGGCGATGGCCGGCGCGCTCGCGCCGCTCACGGAGGGGGTGCGCGCCGCGTTCCACGGGTACGCGAACCAGGGCGGCACGCTATCCGTGCAGGGCCTGGTGTTCGTGAACGGCTGCTCGTGGGCGCACGCGCTCCGCTCTTGCGCGCGGCTGCTGGACGCCGACGAGGTCGCGCTGCTCGAAGCCGACGAGCGCAACGCCCTGGACGGGCGCCGAAGCCCGCACGGTCCCGTCCTGCCCGAAACCGGATGAGGTCGGGGGCGGCTCCCGGATCGGCCGACCGGGGGCGCACGGGGGGCGCCGGCAGGTCTTCTTCCGGCGCGTCCGGGATCGCTGGGGACCCCGCGCGGATCGCCCGCTGGCGCTCGAACTACCGAGCGGAGCTCGACTCCGCGGCCCTCTACCGGCTGCTGGCTCGAGCCGAGCCGGACGACCGCCTGCGCACGGTGTACGAGCGGCTGGCGGCGACCGAGGACCGTCACCGCGAGGTGTGGCGGGCGAAGCTCGCGACCGCCGGAGAGGACGTGTCGCACGTCGGTCCGTCGCGGCGCGTGCGCATCCTGGGCGCGCTCGCGCGCCGGCTGGGGCCTCGGGCGGTGGCGCCCCTCGCCCGGGCCGCGGAATCGGCCGCGGACGCGGGCTACGCGTCCCAGCCGGAGGCGCGCGCACTCGGGATGCACGCCGAGGAGCGCTCGCACGCCCGGATCTTCGCGGCGCTAAGCGCGAGCGGCGGGGCCGAGGCGTCGGAGATCCTGCGCATCGAGGGCCGCCACCGCGGCGGTGCCGGGAACACGCTCCGCGCGGCCGTCCTCGGCGCCAATGACGGGCTGGTCTCGAACCTGAGCCTGGTCATGGGCGTCGCCGGCGCGGATCCCGGGCGTGACGTCGTCCTCCTGGCGGGCGTCTCCGGACTGCTGGCCGGCGCGCTCTCGATGGCGCTCGGCGAGTGGATCTCCGTCCGCAGCTCGCAGGAGGCCCT
>DATBJZ010000096.1:0-17098 GCA_036556125.1 Gemmatimonadota bacterium
CTCGTGATCGGGCTGTTCATCTACTTCTTTTACGGGCGCCGCCACAGCCTGGTTCAGCGCGGCGCCCAGGCGCGCGCGACCGTGCCCGAGGCTCCCACGTACACGGAACCCCGCGGCGGCGGCGGACGCCGTCGCGGGCGCCGGGGCGGACGCGGCCGCCGGTAGGGAGCGGGCAGCGGCCGAGCTGATCCTCGTCCGTCACGCGGAGACGGAGCCCGACTTCTCCGTCCCCGCGGAACGCTGGCGGCTCTCGGCGGCCGGGCGGGTGCAGGCGGACAGGCTCGCGTCCGCTCCGTTCTGGTCCGGCGTCGAGGTCCTGGTCTCGAGCGGCGAGCCCAAGGCGCTCGCGACCGCCGCTCCCGCGGCGGAGCGTCACGGCCTCCGGGTCGTGCCGGTCCCCGAGCTCCGCGAGGTGCGCCGGCCGCCCGAAAAGATCGGGGACTACGCGGGCGCGGTCCGGGAGTATCTTTCGTCGGGACGACCGGGCTGGGAGCCCGCCGACGAAGCCGCCGCGCGCGTCGCCCGGGGGTTCGAACGCGCGCTCGCGGACCACCCGGGCGGAACGATCGCCGCGGTGTCGCACGGGCTCGTCCTCACGCTCTGGCTCGCGGCCCTCCTCGGCCGCGACGATCGCTTCCCGCTCTGGCGCACGATCGGCTTCACCGGCTGGGCGCGCGTGGACCCCCGCGCGCCTCGCCTGCTGGAGGGCTTCCGCACCTGAAGGCGCACGTCCTGCTCGTCCCCCTCCTCGTCGCCGGTTGCCTCGCCGCCGCCGCCGGCTGCCGGCGCTCCGACGCGAACCGCGTCTCGCCCGAGGAGGCGGTCCTCCTCCGGCAGCGCGAAGGGCTCGCGAAGCTCCTCGCGGACGCGCGTCAGGGTCCGCTGATCCCCTTCAACCAGGTCCTCGTGATCGTGGACCAGGGTCTGGTCCAGGAGCTCCTCGAGTCCGCGACCCCGTACGAGCGGCTCGTCGCGGGACGGTACCGGATCCGTCTGGAGTCCGCGAACGTGTCCTTCGAGGACGGGCTCGCGCTCGTGCGCCTCGACGGACGCGCGAGCCTCGCCAGCCGCGACGAGAGCGACGTCTTCGCGGACGTCAGCGTGTACGGCGCGCTCGACGTGCTGGGCCTCGACCCGTCGACGGGCACGCTGCGCGCGGAGGTGCGCGTGATCGCGTTCGAGGCCACGCGCGTGGGCGTCCTGGGAAGGGAGGCGCCGGTGCGCCGGCTCGTCGAGGACCTGGGGCGGGAGCGCGTCGAGGAGTTCAACGTGCTCGCCTCGAACCTCGAGATCCCGGTGCGGCTGGAGCGCGAGATCGCGATCCCGGAGGTCGGCCCCGAGGGCGAGATCCGGATCCCGCCCGCGACGGTCCCGCTGCGCGTCGCGGTGACCGACGTGAAGGCGTTCCGCGGGAAGCTCTGGGTCTCGGTCGGCGCCGCGGTGGCGCCGGGCGCCGCGCCGGCGGACACCGCGACGGTGGCGGCGGGGGACGGTCCGTGAGCGCCTCGCCCGGACGCGGCGCGCCGGCTGCCACGGCGACGTTCGTTCCGGACGGCGCGCGGCGGTCCGTCAGGTCGGCGGCGGTCGGGGGCGGCCGGATGCCGGAGCTCGCTCCGATGCTCCTGCTCGCCGCCTTCGCCGTCTTCGTCGCCTTCGCCGCGTGCGGCGAGAAGACCGATCCGGGCGCCGCGGCCGCCGAGGCGCGGATCGCCGAGCTCCACGCCGCGCACGAGGCCCTGCACGACAGCCTCGAGGTCCTGGTCGCGGGCGACAGCCTGCTGACCGCCGCCGCCGCCGACACCGGCGAGGTCGTCGTCGCGCTGCGCGAGGCCCTGGTCGAGAACCTCGTGAACGAGGTGACGCGGCGGTACCTCGACCACGTCGAGGTGCACCTGGCGCCCGACGTGGAGGTCGAGGAGAGCGGCGAGATCCGCGTGAAGGTGCTGGTCGCGCGCGTCAAGGCGGGAGACTGGCGCGTGCACCTCACCGTCCACCGCATCGACGGCGTGCTGCGCGCCAGGACGCCGGCCGTCACGGTGACCGGCACGAACCGGCTGGGCCTCGTCCTGCCGGTGACGCTCGAGGAGGGGCGAGGCGAGGCGACGCTCCGCTTCCGGTGGGACGCCGCCGGGGTGGCGGGCGCGGTGTGCGGCGACTTCGAGACCACCCAGCGCATCACGGGCCGCGTGCTGCCCGCGAGCTACACGATCGACGGGGCGTTCGTGCTCTCTGCGAACGACCGCACGATCGTGGCGGAGCCGCAGTTCCCCGCCGAGAAGTTCCGGCTGATCGTGGATCTGTCGCCGGAGTCGTGGGAGGAGGTGCGGCGGACCCTCGCGTCGCAGGACAAGATCTTCAAGTGCGGGATCGCGCTCGACCCGCCCGACGTGATCCAGAAGCTGCGCGCGCTCGGGCGGAAGGGCTTCAACGTGAAGCTCCCGCGATCGATCTTCCGCACCGTCGAGCTCCCGGCCAGCGTGAGCGAGGCCGTGACGGTCGAGAACCGGCGGGTCGAGCTCTCGGTCCAGCCCAACGTTCTGCGCGTGACCCCGCGGACGTTCTGGTACAGCGCGGCCGTCCGCACGGCGGTCCGCGACGCCGTTCCAGCGCCGGCCGACACGCTCGTGCAGCCCGGCGAGGTTCCCGGCCCAGGCGCGGCGGCCGGCGTGGTTCCCGGCGCCGGCGCCGTGCCCGGCGGGGTTTCCGGCTCCGGCCCCGTGCCAGGCCGGGTTCCCGAGGCCCGCGCCGCTTCCGGCGAGAGCGGCGGAGGACGCGTCGCGGGAGACTGAGAAGCCGCCCAAACGAGAGGAGGTTCGGATGGAAGCCAGTCGCTCGAACCAGGGCAGTGGAGAGGATCGCCGCCGCGGACCCCGGAAGCGCGCGGCCGGGGGCTCGCTCCGGCGGGCGGACGCTCGGAACGCGGCGGGCGCCGAGGGCGGGGACGGATTGACCGGGTTCTTCCGCGAGCTGAGCGGCCGCCTGCGGGAGAGCGCCACGGTCAGGGCCGTGTACGGCGAGCCGCTCGCGGCCGGCGACCGGACCGTGATTCCCGTCGCGCGCGTCGCGTACGGCTTCGGCGGCGGATCCGGCGCGCGGCCCGACGGCAACGGCGGCGCCCGGGGGGAGGGGGGCGGCGGGGGTGGGGGCGTGATGGCCGGGCCCGCGGGCGCCCTCGAGATCACGCCCGAGGGCACGCGCTTCGTCGCGTTCGACACCTGGCGCCGGGCCGCGATCGCGGCGGCGGTGGGGTTCGCGCTCGGCTACGTCGCGGGGCGGCGCTGACGGCCGAACGGTAGCCGCCGGAACGATCCCCCCGCAGCGATCGCCGAGCCCCGGGACGGAGCCGCGCCGTGCCTCGGATCCCGCTGGCTTCGCTGCCCCGGATGACCGACGAGCAGCTGCTCGTGACGCCGCTCTGCCAGCTGCCGCTGCGGCTCGAGGGCACGCCGCTCGAGGCGCGTGTGGCCCGGCTCTACCGCGAGCTCGCTGGCCGCGGCCTCGTCTTCCGGCCGCACGTCTGGTTCTCCGAGGAGTGGTTCACGCCGGACGGGATCCCCGGCTTCGCCCTGCCGTTCTACCTGGCACATCCGCGCCTGGCGCGGCTCGAGCGCAGTCAGATGCTCGAGGTCGAGGGCGGAACGCAGCGGGAGTGTCTCCGCATCCTCCGGCACGAGGCCGGCCACGCGATCGACAACGCCTTCGGCCTGCACGACCGCGGGGAATACCGCCGGCTGTTCGGCTCGTTCACCAGCCGGTATCCGGACTGGTACCGGCCGCGGCCCCACAGCCGCGACTACGTGCTGCACCTGCCGGCCTGGTACGCGCAGGCGCATCCCGCCGAGGACTTCGCGGAGACCTTCGCCGTGTGGCTGACGCCGGGCTCGCGATGGAGGAGCCGGTACCGGAAGTGGCCCGCGCTCCGCAAGCTGGAGTTCGTGGACGCCACGATGCGCGAGCTCGCCGGAGCGACCCCGCGCAACACGTCACGCAGGAAGGTCCGCGAGTGGTACCGCATCCGGATGACGCTCGCCGAGCTCTACCGCGAGCGGCGCAGCCACTACGCGTTCGAGTGGCCGCCGGACTACGACCGTGATCTGCTGCGGACGTTCACGCCCGAGCGCGGGCGGCCGCCGCGGCCGACCGCCGCACGCTTCCTCGAGCGCCACCGCGCGGAGCTGACCCGCGAGGTCGCGGACGGTACGGGTGCGCACCGCTACGCCATCGATCAGCTGGTCGTGCAGATGATGAAGCGCTCGCGCGAGCTGAAGCTCCATCTCGCCGACGATCCGGACGACGCGCGGCGCAGGCTCCTCGTCACGCTGACGGCGCAGACGCTGAACGGCGTCTACGCGGGCCAGCGGATCGCGCTGTGACGAAGCGGCGCTGGAAGAAGCTGCGGGTGATGGTCCTCGCCGAGAAGGCGCTGATTCCGCCCGACACGCTCGAGGGCGTCGAGAACAAGGAAGCCGAGGACTGGCGGACCGAGTACGACGTCGTCTCCACGCTGCGCGAGATGGGCCACGAGGTGTCCACGCTGGGCATCAGCGACAAGCTCGACCCGATCCGCCAGGGCCTCTACGAGCGCAAGCCGCACGTCGTCTTCAACCTGATCGAGCTCTTCGACGGCTACCCCCTGTTCGACCAGCACGTCGTCAGCTACCTGGAGCTCCAGAAGCAGAAGTACACCGGCTGCAATCCCCGCGGCCTGACGCTCACCCGCGACAAGACGCTGACGAAGAAGATTCTCGCGTACCACCGGATCCACGTGCCGCACTTCGCCGTCTTTCCGATCGGACGGAAGGTGCGCCGGCCCGCCCGGCTGCGCTTTCCGCTGTTCGTGAAGTCGGTCAGCGACGAGGCGTCCATCGGCATCGCCCGCGCGTCCGTCGTCCGCGACGACGCAAAGCTCCAGGAGCGCGTCGGGTTCATCCACCGCCAGAACGAGACCGCGGCCCTCGCCGAGGAGTACATCGAGGGCCGCGAGATCTACGTCGGCGTGATCGGAAACGAGAAGCTCCAGTCCTACACGCCGTGGGAGCTCGTGATGTCGCAGCTGGCCGAGGGGGCCCCGAACATCGCGACGAGCCGCGTCAAGTGGGACGTCGAGTACCAGAAGAAGATCGGCCTCGACGCAGGCCCGGCGCGCCTCGGGCCGCAGCTGAAGCGCGAGTTCGAGCGGCTGGCGAAGCGGATCTACCGGCTCCTGCACCTGAGCGGCTACGCCCGCGTGGACTGCCGCCTCACGGAGGACGGACGGATCTACGTCCTCGAGGTCAACCCGAACCCGCAGATCGCCCGGAACGAGGACTTCGCCGACTCCGCGGAGCACTGCGGCGTCCGGTACGAAGCCCTGCTGCAGAAGATCCTGACGCTCGGCATGAGCTACGACCCCATGCGCTGACGCGGCCGCGGCTGCCGCGCTGCGCTGCTCTCAGTCGGCGCCGGCGGTCCCCTGCGCCCCTTCGTCCGCCTTGCGGAAGATCAGGAACATGCGGTCCGCGAGGTGCCGCCGTCCCTCCATGAAGTCCGTGTGGGGATCCTCGGCGTTGGCCAGCAGGTCGGACGACTCGACGAGCTGGAATCCGCCCGCCTGCATCTCCCCCTTCACGGTCTCCTCGCCCATCCGGTGCGTCTCCATGTCGTGGCCGGTGGGGGAGCCGAGACGCACCTCGATGACCCCGACGACGCCGTCCGGGGCGAGGGCGCGCCGGAGGTCGGAGAAGAACGGTCCGTTCGGCGCGTTCAGGAGGTGGTAGGCGCGGTTGACCAGGACCGCGTCCAGCGTGCCGGCGGGGACGTCCCCCAGGCCTTCGACGACGCGGATGTTCGAGCGTCCGGCGAGGTCGCCCTCCGCCATCCGCCGCGACACACCCTCGGCGCCCGTCGCGTACACCATCCCGTCGGGACCGACGCGCTCGGCGAGCAGGTACGTGTAGTAGCCGCCCCCCGCGACGATGTCGGCCACGTGGTCGCCGGCCTCGATGCCGAGCCGGTCCATCACCTGCTGGGGCTGCTCGCCCTCGTCGCGGTCGGCGTCCTGCGCACGCGTGGAAATGGGCTGCTCTTCCTCCTCGTCTCCGTGCCCGCCCGCCGGCGAGTCCGACATCGCCGTGGCCGCGGTGTCGTCCGGCGCGCCCTCGCCGCCGCCGCCGCCGCCTCCGCAGGCGGGCACGATCAGTCCCGCCGTGATCAGCGCGATCAAGCCCCAACGCGGCATCGCATCCTCCGAAAGTTGTAGTCCAGCGGACCCATTACGGTCCGTCCCATCAGCGGTTGTCAAGCGAAGGGACGAACCGCAGGGTTCCTCGTGCCGCCGGCGCGCCCGGCGGCGTCCGACCGTTGCGACCGCGGTTCGCTACCGAGGGGCGCCGACGGTCGGGCCTCGGTCGTCCCGGCCCAACGCCCACCCGCAAATCCGTTCCACAGGAGATCCCGTGGCTCTCCGTCGCTTCCCGGCCGCCGCCGCCCTCCTGACGGCGCTGGCGGTCGCCGCCTGTTCCCGTGACGCGGAGTCGCCGGTGGATGTCGGCGCCGCGCCGGACCTCTCGGCCAAGCGTGCGCCCGCGTCGGCCGCGCTCGCGGCCGAGTCCATCCAGCCCGTCACCAGCTGCACGGTCCCGGGGGTGCCCGCCGAGGGCGACCTCAACGTCTCCACGCGCGTCTACTACAGCCCGGGCGGGCAGAAGCAGAAGATGTACGTGGCGTGGCCCAAGGGCGCGGGTCCGAACCCGCTGGTCGTGATCCTGCACGGCGGGGGATGGGTGTCGGGAAGCCGCACCGGCTTCCGCGACGAGGCGCGGCTCCTGGCGGGCCTGGGATACACGGCCGCGACCGTGGACTATCGCCTGGCCACCAGCAGCGCGAACAGCTTCCCGGCCGCCGTCGAGGACGTGCGCTGCGCCGTGCGCTACCTGCGCCAGAACGCGTTGACCTTCAAGATCGATCCGACGCGCGTGGCGGCTGTCGGCGAGTCGGCGGGCGGGCACCTCGCCGCGATGCTCGGCGTCGCCGGCAACGCGGCGGGGCTCGACGGTTCGTGTCCGTTCTTCCTGCAGTCGCCCGCGGTGGACGCGGTGATCTCGTACTACGGGCCCACGGATCTCCGCGACCCCGAGGACCTGCCCAACCTCCAGACGGAGGTGACGGCGTTCCTGGGGAACCCGCCGGGAGACGATCCGGCCGAGGCGGCCCTCGCCTCGCCGGTCACGCTGGTGGACGCGTTCGATGCCAAGTTCCTGTTCAACCACCGGACGCTCGACGACGTCGTCCCGCTCCAGCAGTCCATCGACATGAAGCTGGCGCTCGACGGGGTGGGCGTGCCGTCCACGATCGTCCAGGTCGCCGGCACCGGCCACGGCTTCCCGATGTTCACGTCGCGCAAGAAGTACCGGACCTCGAGCTGCACGGCGCTGGCCTTCCTCGAGCAGGAGCTCCAGCCCTGACGCAGGGCAGCCGTCCCGGCTCCGGCCTCGCGGAACGCGGTCCCGATGCCGCGCCGGCCGGGCGCTTCGCGGAAGCCGCTACCGGCTTCGGTCCGGGTCCCGCTCCGGCTGCGACGCGCTCCGCGAGCGGCCCCGCGCTGACGGTCCGCATCGTGCGCCTCCCGCACAGCGCGGTCCCGGAGGAGTTCGACGCCCTCGCCGCCGAGGCGGACGTGGACCTCGCGTTCGTGGACGATCCGGCCCACCTCGGCGTCCCGGATCTCGTGATCCTGCCCGGGTCCGAGGCCACGATCCCCGACATCGACGCGATGCGCGAGCGCGGGATGGACCTCGCCGTTCGCCGCGCCGCGGAGGGCGGATCGCTGCTCTTCGGGATCTGCGGCGGTTTCCAGATGATGGGGACGGAGGTCCTGGACCCCGAACGGCTCGAGGGCGGGGCCGAGCGCGCGCGCGGACTCGGGATCTTCGACCTCGAGACCACGATGACCCGCGACAGGATCGACGCCCCCGCGAGCGCGACGGCCGCCGGCGGCGGGCTCCTGGAGGCGGGCGAGCGCGTGTCGGGATTCGAGCTGCACGGCGGCAAGTCCGTCCTGCGCGACGCCGACGTCGTGAGCCTCTTCAGCGAGCAGGCCGCGGGCGGCGGCGCCTGCCCGCTCGCGATCGCGACGCGCGACTACGCCGCGATGGGGACCTACCTCCACGGCATCCTCGCCGACCCGGTGTTCCGGGGTCGCATCCTGGCGCACCTGCGGGCGCGCCGCGCGTCGCGCGTCTCCGCTCCCGCCGGTTCCGGCAACGCCTCCGAGGGCGCCGCTTCGCCGGTTGCCTGAGGCGCCCTCCGCCCGGCGCACGTCCCGCGGGCGGCTCCGGTGAACCGTTACCTCAGGGCCGCCGCGCGGCTCGCGCGCACCCTCCCGGGGGAGCTCGCCGCGGGCTGGCGGCGAGCCGGTCCCGCCGGCCTGCGACAGGTGCTTCGCGCGCGCATCGTTCGGCGGGTGTATCGCCGCCTCGACCTCCTCCTGCTCGAGGTCGACGTGCCGGAGGCGGCCGACGGGACCCTGGCGCCGCGCCGCGACGCGACCGCGCGCGACGAACGCGCGCACGTCCGCGAGCCGGTCGACGGCCAAGCGCCCCCGGAGCCGGAGGCGGCCGGCGTGGCCCGATCCGACGCCGCCGGCGGTTCGAATGCCGGCTCCGACGTGGACGCACGCGCGGCGGCTCAGGGAGCGGGGCCGACTGGTGAACGGCGAGGCGGCCTCCGGATCTCCCCGTTCAGCGGACCCTGGTCACGACTCGCGTCGATGCCGGGTCAGGTCCCGATTGCACGGCTGGAGGAATGGTCGCGCGGCGGGATGACCTGCCTGCTCGCGGAGCGCGACGGCACGCCGGTGGGCTACGTGTGGGTGGACCCCGGCTTCCGTGGATCGCGGTATCCGGCCGCCCCCGAGCTGCCGCCCGACGCCGTCTATCTCCGGAACCTGTTCGTGCTGGGGAGCGAGCGTGGACGGGGACTGGGGACCGCGCTCGTCAGGGCCGGGCTTCGTGCCGCGGCGCAGAGCGGCCGCCGGCGGGTGCGCTACACGGTGCGTCCGGACAACGACCCGTCGCTGGGCGCCTTCCGGAGAGCGGCCGGACCCTCGCGCGTGCTCGGGCGGCTGTGCTACGTGCGGGTGCTGGACAGACGGCTGCGGCGCTACGTCCCGGTCAGTCCGGATCCGCCGGGCTGACGCTTCGCCGCGGTCGATCGGCGGCGGCTCGAGACACTCTTCGGCCGGCGTCGGATCGCCCTCGCGATCGCCGTCTCGGATCGGGTCAGCCAGTCGCGACAGAGCGGTCGCGGTCGCGCCCGGTCCGATCCCCGGCTCCCACGGCGCTGCCGCCGTCCTCGCCGTGCGGGATCGGGAGCAGCCTGCAGTGGTCGCAGAGCAGCAGCGCGCGGCCGCACCGTGTGCGCCAGCAGCCGACTTCCCGCGTCCATTCCAGCGCGAGCCGCGCCAGATGGTCGGCGCTGCTCGATCCCTTGAGCAGCACGAGGTCTCCCGGCCGGAGCAGACCGCGGAGGAGCTGCGAAGCCTCCCGGACGGTCGCGGCGACGTGGAGGAACTTGCCCGGCGCGGGCTCCGCCTGGAGCGCCAGGTGCGCGTGAGGCCCCACGAACACGACGACGTCGGCGAGCTCCAGGGCCTGCGCGGCCACCCTGCGGTACGCCCGGCTCTTGCTGCCCGGCGCATCGGAGATCGTGCCGATCACGGCGACCTTCCGGTCCGCGGAGGCGCGCCGCAGGACGTCCAGCGCGCGCGGCACGGACCACATCGGCGACTTCCAGTCGTCGCGCAGGAACGTGATCCCCTCCGGCGTCTCGAGCGGGCTGAGCCGCCCGGGCGAGGGCTCGACCCTGGCGACGGCCGCGGCGGCCTCGGCGAGCGGGACGCCGAGCGCGAGGCCGCCGGCCATCGCCCCGAGAACCGAGGGCAGCCAGTGGTCGCCGACGAACCGCGTCAGGACCGGAGCGCTCTCCCCGGCCCAGGTGGCGGTGAACGCGAGACGGCCGGGCCAGTCGGCGCGCACGTCCGAGGCGCGGAGCTCGGCCTCGGGGGAAGTCCCGAAGAGGACGACGCGCCCGCGGCACGCCCCCGCCATCGCCCGCACCCGCTCGTCGTCGGCGTTGAGGAGCGCCACGCCGTCTCGGGGCACGCTGGCGACGAGCCGGGCCTTCTCGGCGGCCACCGCGTCGGCGCCGCGGTAGAGCGTGTAGTGGTCCGAGCCGACGCACGTGACCAGCGCGACGCGGGGCCGGAGGATGCGCAGCGACGCCGCGATCAGGCCGCTCTCGTGCGCCGAGACCTCGACGACGGCCGTCCGGTGCCGCCTTCGGGTCGAGAGCACCGTGCGCGCCACCTCCTCCGGAGTGTTGAGCGACCTGCGTGAGCGTGCGACCGGTCCGCGGACCTCCAGCACCGCCGCGAGCAGCTCCTTCGCGGTGGTCTTCCCGGCGCTCCCCGTGACCCCGACGAAGCACGTCCGCGTGAGCAGCGAGCGCCAGACGATCGCCGTGCGCCGGCGAACCGGAGGGGGAGCCGTGAGCAGCGACGGGGGAACGAGCCTGGCCAGGCGCGCGCCGGGACCGGCGTCCCGCGCACGGGAGAGGACCGGGATCGGGATCGGAGCCTCCTGCCTGTCGGTCGCACTTCTCGCGCCGTTACGGCGCGGCGGGGAGACGGAGCCGAGGCGGGGCCTCGAGCGTCCCACGTCCGGCCGGTCGCTTCGCATGCGGGACCGGCCGTGCAGCGGAATATGGTGGGACGTTCCTCGAGAGGGCGGCATCCGGCTGACGTACGACCGAGCCTACGCCCTCCGGATTCCGCGTCGCGGATGGGGGCGGGAAACCGGCCGCGCGGCCTCGCCCGGGACGGCGGCAATCCCGTCGGCCGGCGGCGTCCAGGCCACGCCAGTCGCGCGCGGCGGCGACGATGCGGCCGTAGCGGATCCGGCGCAGGCGGGGCTCGAACGAGGGCCCGGCCTCGCCGGCCTTGCGTGCAAGGGCTACCGGCTCACGTGTCCGCGGATCCTGGAGCGGCGCAGCAGGGGGTTCGTCCCGGCTGGACCGCCCGCGGCTCCTGGACGTCGCGACGGATGCTCGCGACCAGGCCGTCGAGCGATCCGAGAATCGAGCCCCAGACCGCGCCCACGAGCGCTCCCAGAACGAGGCCCGCCACGCCGACGGGCCCGATCGGCGGGACCGTGAACGCCAGCAGGCCCACTCCGGCGGCCGTGCCCAGGAACACGCCGGCGAGCGGCGCGCGGCGCGGCTTGGATCTCGTGACCATCACTTCCTCCGCTCTGAAAACGTTTCGGCGCTGAAGGCGTGTGTGGAGGAGTCGCGTCCGGAAACGTCCATTCGTGATACGGGCCGTCCCTGTCGTCCATTCCTGCCGAAGTCCGGGGTTCGAAACTGCGGCCGGGGCTCGGCTGGGAGGGTCAGGGGAACCGTGACTCCCCGCATCCATTGGACGTTCCGGGGGTTCGCGAATCGACATCGGGTCCGGGCCGGGGCGCCGTGACGCTTTCGTCACGGACAACACGCCGGACGTGGGCTCCCTGCCGTATGAACACGCGTGAGGCTGCCACTCGTTCGTGGCCGGCGCCGGTCGGGGGGACGAGGACCGGGCCGGAAGACGTCAGGGACCGAAGACGGCTCCGTGGGGAGTCGCCGCCCCCGCGGCGCCGTGCGGCCACTCCCGCCGCTCGAAGCTCACGCCGGGGCGATCGGAACCCGGATCGCGGAACGGCTCCTCGACCGACAGCGCGCCGGTCTGGTCGTCGAGCCGGACCATCCGGACGCGCCGCTCGCCGTCGCCGCGGTCGGTCACCACGATCCGGCCCGAGCCCGGGTCGAGGGCGAGCCAGTGGGGGAAGCTCCGGCCGCCGAGCTCGATCCGCGACACCTCGCGGGGGCGTGACGGGTCCGACACGTCCAGCGCCACGACGGCGTGGGCGGAGGGGACCGACTGCACCCAGAAGCGGCCCTGCACGACCGGCAGCGCGCAGCCGCCGCCGTCGAACGAGTGCACGAGCCCGGCCGCCGGCTCCTCGCCCTCGAGGCCGGTGATCCGCCAGAGGCCGCAGGTGAAGGTCGAGACCAGCACCGTCCGTCCGTCGGGCAGCACGCGCGGCTCGCCGGGCTGCTCGTTCCGGCCGCCGGCGGACGGCGGCAGGACGATCGTGCGGATCACCGAGAGGTCCGAGAGCCGCCACACCTGGACGACGCGCGTGCGCCCGCGCCGGCCCCCGCGGAAGCCCATGTCCTCGCCCATGTCGTAGCTCGTGCTGACGACGCGGTCGAGCTCCGGCAGGATCGCGAGGCTGTACGGACGGATCAGCTCGCCTCGCGCGCTCGGGTCCGCCGCGCTGGCCGAGCGCACGACGCTCCCGTCGGGCGCGAGCTCGACCAGGCCGCCGGGGTCCACGTTGTCGGGGCCGCGGCCCTGGAACGTGACCAGCACGTTCCCGCTCGGAAGGCGCACGTAGCTGTGCGGGAACGTCCATCCGTCCGCCTCGGCCAGCGAAGCCGTCGCGCGCGGCGCGTCGGGCTCCGAGAGGTCGAAGACGAACGTCCGGCCCGCCACGAAGCCGTTGGCGAAGAGCGTGCGCGACGGATGGAGCTCGTGCTCGGTGTGGTGCGGCATCGTCGCGCGTGCGTCCACCGGCGTCGTGGCGATCACGCGGCCGTACTCCTCGCCGTCCTGCGTGACGTCGAGGACGGCCAGGAAGTCCGACTGCCGCCGGTCGCGGTCGCCGGCCCAGACGTAGAGACGGGTGGCGCGCGAGGACGAGCCGGCGTCCGCGTCGCCGTCGCGATCGAATCCGGCGACGTCGCCGTCGGCGTCGCTTGCGCGGTCGCTCGACTCGTCCGTGCCGACGTCGCCGCGGGGATCCGCGGCCGCGTCGTCGCCGGCTCGTGCCCCGGCGTCGCCGCCGGCTGAACTCCGCTCCCGCGGATCGTTCCCCGCGCAGCCGGCGAGGACGAGCACGGCCCAGAGGCACGGACGTGCGCCCCGAGGACCCGCGCGCGCCGCCCCGCGGCGCCCCGCGGGCCGGCCGGGCCGACTCAGCCCCCGGCCGGGCCGGCGCCGCGGGCCGCTTCCGTGCATGCCGTTGCGTCCGATCACGTTCCGGTCAACCTGACCTTGTTGCGACCCGCACGCGACGCCCATATTCGGCTCGCGCGCGGGCGGGCTCCGCCCGGCCCGTTCGCCTCCCTCCAGCCCCGATGCGACCTCTCGCGGCTTCCCCGTCCACGAGCACGGGCCCGGTCCGCCTCCCGCCGGTGCGTTCGCGGGGGAGCCGGCGCATCGCGGTCGTGCTCGCCGCCGCGACGGGCGTCCTCCAGTTCCTCGCCGCCCCCGGATCCGGACTCGCCGCGCAGGACGTGGTGGTCTGGGACACCGCGCGCATCGACCAGCCCGGCCAGCGTACGCTCTACCTCCGCACGCCGAACGGCGGGCACAACGGCGTTCCGCTGGGCGGCGCCGACGTGAACGGCGACGGGCGCGACGACTCGCTCCTCTGCGCCTTCACAGCCTCCGAGGCGACGCTGTTCCTGTCGCCGCCGGAGATCTCGGGCTTCGTCGAAGCGCTGCCCGTTCCGGACCAGGTGGTGCGCATCGCCGGGGCCGAGACGCTGGGCGTCGAGTGCGCGGCGGGCGACGTGAACGGCGACGACTTCGCCGACCTCGTGATCGGCGCCCCGGGGATCGACGTGCCCGGCCGGATGGGCGTGGGCGCCGTCTACGTCGTGTTCGGAGCCGCGACGTGGCCCGCCGAGGTGAACGTCGAGAGCTCGGACCGCGTGCTTCGCATCGCCGGCCGTGACGCCGCCGACCACTTCGGCGTCTGGGTGGACGTGAACGACGTGGACGGCGACGGCATCGGCGACATCCTCGTCGGCGCGCCCGACGCGGACGGCCCGAACGACGACCGGCCGCTCGCGGGCGAGGCGCAGATCGTCTTCGGCGGCGCCGACCTGGCCGACGGCCGGGTGGAGGTCGCCGACCTGATGACGGCGGGACGCGTCTTCACCGCGTACGGCGCGGATCCAGGAGACAAGGCCGGCGCGGCCGTGGACGCGGGGCGCGTGGACTCCGGTGCGATCGGCGACCTCGTGATCGGCTCGGCGCTGAACCGCGCCGCGCAGGCGGTGATCTCGTCGGGCAGCGGGGGCGCCGACGGCCCGGATGAGCAGCGTCAGAACGCCGGCGAAGTCGCGGTCGTCTTCGACCCCGCGCGCGGCGGGTCGGTGGACCTGGCCCAGCCGCCGGCCACCACGGCCGTCTTCCACGGGGCCGACCCGAACGACTTCGCGGGCGAGGAGGTGGACGTCGGCGACGCGGACGGCGACGGCGGGGGCGACCTGCTGATCGGCGCGCTCACCGCCGACGGCTTCGGCAACCTGCACGGGACGGTGGGCGAGGCGTACCTGGTCTACGGCGGGGACGCGCTGCACGGCGTCCGGATCGACCTGGCGACCCCGCCGGCGGGCGTGACCACGATCTTCGGCCCCACCGCCGGCGGCATCACCGGCGACACGGCCCGGTTCATCGACATCGACGGGAACGGCCGCGCCGACGTGTTCGTCGGCAGCCCAACCGGCACGTTCCTGGGGCCCAACGGCGGAGTCCGCACGGGCGGCCTGTTCTTCGTGCGCTCGCCGGCCGGGCAGCTGCCGGCGGTCATCCTGCTCGACGATCCGCCGGTCGCGACGCTCCCCTTCGGTCTCATCCTCGCGACCGATCCGGGCGACATCCTCTCCTATTCGCTCAACCGGCTCGACGCGAACGGCGACGGCGTGGACGACGTGCTCGTGAACGCGATGACGGCCGCCGGGCGGAACAACGCGTTTCCGAACGCCGGCGAGGCCTACGTCATCGACGGCCCTACGCTCGCCGCGGCCACGCAGCCGTTCGCCTCGGGGGACGTGACCGGCGACGGCGCCGTGGACGTCCGCGACCTGCGCCTCGTCGCCGGGGCGCTCGTGGGCCGCTTCGACCTGAGCCAGGCGCAGCGGCAGGCCGCCGACACCAACGGCAACGGCGATCTGGACGCAGGCGACCTGATGGGCGTCCTCGACCGGGTGCTCGACCGGAACGTGCTCGCGCCGGGCGCGGAGGGCGGCGGCGGGCTCTCGAAGGCGGCGGAGGATCCGGAGTACAGGTACGACGAGCCGGGGGGATACGGGGGTGGTGGCTACGGCGGCGGCGGGTACGGGGGCGGCGGCGGTCACGGCGGTGAGTACGCCCGGGGCTCTTTCACCCTCGTCGCCGGCCCGGCGCGCGCGCGCGCAGTCTCCCAGCCGCGGGGGCCGGGCGCGCTCTCGGCGGTGGCCGCAACGTTCCGGCTGGCGCCGGGGGCGGCGCCCTCCGTGGTGCCGGGCAGGGCCGGGGTCAGCGTCACGTGGGGACTTCGCGCGAACGTGCTCCGCGTCCTGGCCTGGTCCGATGCGCCGCTGCCGCTCTCGACGCCACTGTTCAGCGTGGGGGACGGCGTCGGACGGCCCGTGGACGTGACCGCCGCCACGGCGGGCGGAAGCCTGCGTCGGCTCGACGTGGCGTCGTCGGTCCAGCCTCGCACGCTGCCGCCGCCGGTCCGCAAGCCCGGCGCGCGGAAGCTGGAGAAGTAGGTGAGACGCCGTGCCGTCCGGCGGGCGTTCAGCCTCACCGCGGCGCTCGCGCTCGCCGCGTGCGGGGACGGCGGCAGCGGCGGAATGCCCGGCCCGGACCCCGTGGCGACGCTCCGGGCGCCGAGCTTCCTCACCGCCCGCGGCCAGCGCGAGCAGCGGTCGCTGGAGCTCGAGACGAACGTGGCGGCGACCGGCTTCCAGGTGGACCTGGTGAGCGATCCCGAGGTGATCCGCGAGATCGGCGGGATCGCGGCGACGGGCCGCGCCTCGGGGCTGGACCTGGTGTCGTTCCAGAACGTGGAGCCCGGGCGGGCGCGGCTGGTCCTGCTCGACGGCTCCGGACGCGCGCTGCTCCCGGCGGGGAGCGGGCCCGTGCTGACGGTCACGCTCCCGATCGAGATCTTCGCGCCTCAGATCGCGAGCCCGCTCCGGCTCGAGAACGGGCTCGTCGTGGACGGGGACGGGGAGGAGTTCGAGCTGACACTCGTGGACGGTCAGGTGACGGTGCAATGAAGAGCAGACTGGAAGCGATCCTCGACCTGATCGAGGAGAGCCCCGACGAGCCCATGCCACGGATGATGGCCGGGAACGAGCTCCTGAACGCCGGCGACTACGAGGGCGCGATCCAGCACCTCGAGCGCTACATCGAGCTCCTTCCCGAGGGCGATGTCGGTGCGGCGTACCGGATGCTGGGGAAGGCGCGGGCCGGCCGGGGCGACCTGGACGAGGCGCGCGAGGCGTTCGAGCGGGGCGTGCAGGCCGCGCTGGTCCACGGGCACAAGGACCTGGCGCAGGCGATGCAGCAGGAGATGGCGGACCTGTGAGGTGGGAGCCGGTCGTCTTCGCGCTGGGCGTCTCGCTCGCCTGCGGCGGGGGCGCGCCCGAGCCGGTGCCCGACCAGGACACCCCGGCCCGGCTCTCGTCGGTCGCCTCGCAGCAGACCGGTCCCGGCGAGGACGTGCCGGAGGACTTCCCGGACGACGTTCCCTTCTATCCCGGCGCCGAGACCGTCTCGGCGGTGTGGCACCCAGACCGCGGCGCCGGCTCCGCGCAGCTCACCAGCACGGACGCGCCGGAGGACGTCGCGGAATGGTACCGCGAGCGTCTCCCCGAAGAGGAGTGGACGCTGGGCGACTCGGAAGGGAGGTCGGGAGCGATCCGGCTCCCCGCCTGGAAGGGCGCCAACCAGCTGATGGTGAGCCTCGAGGCCGACGAGCCCGACGGCGGGACGAGCATCCAGCTGAACGTGACGCGAGGATAGGTCAGCCCTCCGGATCCCTCAGGTCGCCCCCGATCGAAGTCGTCCTCCGGGGCGCGTGCGATACCGGGCCGCCTTCTCATGGCGCCGCGGGCGAGCCGCTCGCTCGCGACGTCCGGGCCTCGAATGGAGTGGAGAACGGGACGAAGGTCCGCTCTCCCGGCCGGCTTTACCGATTCGCTTCGTTGCCCGTCGTTTCCGAGGAGTGGGGGGCGGGGG
>DATBJZ010000097.1:0-6037 GCA_036556125.1 Gemmatimonadota bacterium
CCAGCGCGTCCGCCGCGACGTCCAGGTCCACGCGCACCCGGTTCCCGAACCGGGCGCGTTCGATCTCCAGGTACGCCTCGAGGAACTGGATCTCCTCCCCGAGCGAGACCTCGGTCCGCCCCGCGTGGTCGAGCGTCAGGCGGAGCAGGTCGCTGAGGCGCGTGAGCAGCCGATCCGCCCTGCGCGGATCCTCGCGCACGAGCCGCGACACCGCCCCGAGCGTGTCGAACAGGAAGGGCGGCTGGAGCTGCATGGCCAGCCGCTGCACGTCGGTCCGCGCGAGCCTCTCCTCGAGCCGGGCGGCGCGGAGCTCCCGCTCGCGCGCGAGGCGCCGGTACGCCACGGCGTGGGCGACGCCCGCCACGACCGCGTAGGTGAGGAGGAAGAGCGGCGTGCCCGCGACGACGAGCCGCAGGAAGCGGTCGATCGCCGAGTCGGGGACGGGCGGCTGCCACTGGATCCAGCCCAGGAGCAGGTCGCTCGCGAGCATGAACCCGCGGTCCAGGACCAGGAACGCGACGAGCGCCGCGAGGTGCACGGGCACGTTCTGCCGCAGGTCGCGCCGGCCGAGCGGCCAGCGGCGCACGACGAGGAACACGAGCGGGGTGAGCGCCGCCCAGAAGTAGGCGTACGAGAAGCCGACCGCGACGTTCAGCCATCGCAGCGGATAGTCCGCGACCAGATGGTTCAGCAGCCGCGGGCTGAGCCACAGCACGCCGAACACCGTCCAGACGCCGAGCAGGAGCGCGACGGTCGCGCGACGGCCGTGCCCGGCGACCGCGGCGCCCGTGGGCCGCCCGGGGGCGTCCCCGTCGCGGGCGCCGCCGCCCGCGCGCCCGGCGCCGGGGCCGCCGGCGGACCCGCCGAGCGCCGGAGCGCTCCGCGCCGCGGCGCTCACGCCGCCGCTCCCGCCAGGGCGGGCTCCGGAGGAGAAGCGGCCCGGGCCGGCAGGTCGATCGTCACCGTCAGACCGCCTTCGGGCGGCTCGTGCACCTGGAAGCGGTGGGCGCCCCCGTAGAGCTGGGCCAGGCGCGCTCGCGTGTTGCCGAGCCCGACGCCCTCGCGCGGGAGCCCCCCGGGGGGGAGCCCGCGGCCGTCGTCCGCGACCTCGATCCGGAGCTGGCCCGCGTCCGTGCGCGCGCGCACGGAGATCCGGCCCGTGCCGGCCCGCGACCCGAGGCCGTGGCGGATCGCGTTCTCGACGAGCGGCTGGAGCAGGAGGCTCGGCACGCGCACGTCCAGCGCCTCGGGATCGACCTCCACCTCGAGCTGCAGCCGGTCCTCGAACCGGGTCCGCTCGATGTCGAGGTACGCCTCCAGGAACGCCAGCTCCTCGCGCAGCGCGACCTCCTGCCGCTCCCCGCCCTCCAGCGAGAGGCGGAGGAGCTCGCGCAGGCGGTGCAGCATCCGGTCGGCGCCCGGGGGGTCCTCGTTCACCAGCGCCGAGATCGAGTGCAGGGTGTTGAACAGGAAGTGCGGCTGGAGCTGGAGGCGGAGCACGTCGAGCTGGGCGCGGGCGAGCCGGGTTTCGAGGCGCGCCGCGCGCAGCTCGCCGTCGCGCAGGAGCAGCCGGTAGTCCATCGCGTGGCTGAACGCCGCCACCGCCACGTACCAGAAGATGCTGAACCCGAAGGCCCAGCTCGCGACGCGCAGCGTCTTCTCCCCGAGCCCGAGCGGCTCCTCCCACTCGATGGAGTGGAACACGAAATGGTCCAGGAGCGAAAACGTCCCGATGTCGAGCGGGACGAGGACCAGGATCGCGAGGCCGTGCGCCGCGAGCAGCCGGCCCCACGTGTCGCGGCCGAGCGGGTGGCGGCGCGACACACGGATCACGACGGGCGTGAGCACGGCCCACGTGTAGATCCCGGCGAGGGTGAGGAGGAGGTCGTTCCAGCGCACGTCCGTTCCGGAGATGCCGGCGTCGACGAACGCGCGCGTCGCGTCGAGGAGCGCGTAGAGCGTCCAGACGGCGAGGATGACTCCCCACTTCAGAGGGGCGGGACGCAGCATCGTGTGACGGCGGAACCTCGGGGAGCGCGGGTCGGACCTCGCCGACGGGTGGGCGGAGGGGCGTGGGACGTCCGCCGGGGCGCACGCCGGCGCGCGCGGACGCACCTCCCGGGGACCGGAATCCTAACCAGAAAGTGGGACGGAATGAACGGGGCCGTGGCGAACGGCGGCAGCCGGGTGACGGAGGGCCGTTCCGACGTGACGAACCGCGGGCTGACGGGACGGCCGGTCCCTCCCGGCGCGCCCGGGCGCCCGGTCGAAGACGTAGACGCGGACGCGATGCTCCGGGATCTCGAGCACCTCCGTGAGTCCGAAGTCGGCGCGGGCGCTCAGGGGCCGCACGAACGCCGCGCCGGCGTGGATGAAGTCACGGTAGTCGGGCGTGTTCCACGTCGAGCCCGGCTCCAGCGCAACGACCAGGATCCTGTCGGGCTCGAAGCGCTCCATCCGCTCGAGGATCTCCCGCGGATCGGTGCGCTCCTCGCGGCTGCCGCGGGGCATCAGGAACGCGACGCGGTGGACCGGGCCGTCCCAGTCCGGCTCGAGGAGACCCAGTCCGCGGACCCGGCGTCTGAGCTCCGCGATGCGCTCGTGGAACGCCTCCCGCGTGTAGCCGGTCTTGGTCATCGGGTCGGGGACGATTCGCGCGCCGGGATCGGCGCCGACGAGCGCCCAGCTGACGGCGTGCGGGCTGCAGGCACCGAAGGCGCCGATCACCACGTGGGAACGGCCCGGCCGGATGCGCTCGGCGACCGCCGCCGGCAGCGCCGCCGCCCCCGTGGGCGGCGGCGCGTGCGTCTTGCGCACGAAGTCGGCGGCTCGGGCGAAGCCGCCCGCGACGAGCGCCAGCGTCAGCAGCCCGATCACGGCCCCGCGGCGAGGGCTTCCCTCCGCCAACGCCCGCAAGCGCGCCGCCTGCACTCCGGCCAGGAGGAACAGCCAGGGGACGACCTTGACGATGTGCTTCACGTCCTTGGTCTGGCTCACCGTGTGAAGGAGGAACGCGATCGCGACGTACGCCAAGACGATGCGGACGAGGTCGGTCCGCGGCGCCAGGACCGAAGCCGCGAACGCGGCCAGACACAGGGCCCAGACGAGGAAGCCGTCCGTCCAGTCCACCAGCGTGCCGAAGTGATACGCCAGGCCCCGCACGCTGAGGGTCGGCGGCCCCTGCTCGCGATTCACCAGGGCCCCGATCGTGGCCGGGATCTTGGGGGGGAACGCGAACCACATCCCGGCGAGCACGGCGATCGCCAGCGCCCAGGCCAGAAGCCCGCGCCGGTCCGTCGGCCCGCCCCGGGCGCGGGCGGAGAGCACCGACCCCGACAACGTGGCCAGGATCAGGATGATCCCGTAGTCGGTCTTCGTGAGATAGGTCGCCATCGCGGCGACGCCCGCCCAGGCCCAGGCCGCCGGCGTGCCGCGTTCCAGCGCCCGGACGAGGAGGAGCATCGCGCCGGCCGTGACCGCGACCGCGGGCATCTCGGTGAACGGCTGGGTGGCGTAGCGGTTCACGAGGTTGCCCGCGGTCAGCCAGAGGCCCGTCGCCACCGCGCCGGCGGTGAGCGCGTGACGGCGCTCCGCCTTCGCGGCGAGCACCCCCAGCAGGACGCCCGCGGCCGAATAGGTCACGAGGCTCACGAGCCCCGTCGTGAAGACGCTCGGCCCCAGCACGAGCATCGCCGCGCCGAGCAGCCACGAATGGACGGGCGGCCAGTAGACCTGCCGGTAGGTGTCGTAGAGGAACGACAGCCAGTGGCCCGTCGCCACGTCGGACCAGATCAGCCAGCCCCACATCGAGTGGTGCGACGGATCCCACGTGAAGGCGGTCTTCTCCGCGAGGACGTGGATCGCCACCCAGAGGGCCTGCAGGACGCAGAGGAGGACGAGGGCCGCCAGAGCAAGGCTGCGGCGGCGACGGACGAAGACCCGCGGCGGCTCGGGTCGGGCCTGGCCATCACGCAAATCGATATCGGTCAACGACATCCTGTGACCCCCGGGGTGGGTTCCACGGCGCCGGCGCCCGCTCGTTGTCGGCCTGGGCAGCGGTCACGCAGGCAGACCCGACGGCACGAGGCAAGTGCGGTGCCCAGAGGCCTCGGAGCTCGCCTCGTGAGGGCGGGCCGTCCCGCCTGCCGGGGGAGGAGCGCGCAGGCCGGCGCGAGACTCGAACCGGCGGGGCAGGCGCGTTCCGCGGGGGTCCGCCCCGCGGGACCCGACGCACGTCGCGCCGGCGCTCGCGCGCAAGGGGGCCGCGAGGCGACATTCCCGGCGCGATTCCATGGCCGACCGCCCCTCCCCATCCCGCGACGCGCAGCCCGCCGCCGGCCGCGCCGAGGTGATCGACTGCCACGTGCACGTCCTGCCGTGGGCGGTGCTCTCCGCGGGCGCCAAGGCGCTGCTCGAGAAGGGCCGCGGCAGCGAGGGCCTGGCGCGGCTGCGCGAGATCGCCCACGAGCCGCGGCTGCTGGTCGAGATGATGGACGCGGCCGGCATCTCGCACGTCGGCCTCATCGGGTACGTGAGCCCGGACGTGATGGGCTATCCCCGCGAGATCAACGAATGGATCGCGGGCTACGTCGCGCAGGCCCCGGACCGGCTCTTCGGCTACGGCTCGGTGCATCCGCGCTTCACCGCGGACGCGGCCGCCGACATGGACCACGTCCTCGGCGAGCTCGGGCTGGCCGCGATCAAGGTCCATCCGTCGCACCAGCTCTACGCGCCCAACGCCTACCTGGAGGGCCTGCGCGCCCTCGCGACCGTGTACGAGAAGGCGTCGGAGTACGGCGTGCCGGTCGCCGTCCACACCGGGACGTCCACCTTCCCGCAGGCGCGGAACCGTCTGGCGGACCCGCTGCTCGTCGAGGACGTAGCCATCGACTTTCCGGACCTCCGCATCGTGCTGGCGCACGGCGGCCGCCCGTTCTGGACCGAGCAGGCGTTCTTCCTCGTGCGGCGCTTCGAGCACGTCCATCTCGACATCTCCGGCATCCCGCCGCGGAACCTCCTGAGCCGCTACTTCCCGCGTCTCGAGGCGATCGCCGACAAGGTCCTCTACGGGAGCGACTGGGCCGGGCCCGGAGTGCCCGACTTCCGCCAGCTGGCCGACGAGTGCCGCGCCCTGCCGATCGAGCGGGGGCGGCTGGGCGCGATCCTGGCGGAGAACGCCCGGCGCCTGTTCGGGCTCCGCGCGGAAGGCGGCTCCCGCCCCCCCGCCTTCGCGTGACTCCACGGCCGGCGGCGCAGCCCCTCGGCGGCCGCGTCGTGGTCGTCACCGGCGCCTCGTCGGGGATCGGGGAGGCGGCCGCGGGGCGGCTCGCCCGCGCGGGCGCGTCGGTGGTCGCGTGCGCGCGTCGTGCCGGCCGTCTCGAGGCGCTGGCCGCGCGGATCACGGCCGCCGGCGGTCGCGTCGTGACCGTGCCGGCGGACGTGACGCTCGCGGCCGACCGCGAGCGGGTGGTCGAGCGCGCTCTGGACGCGTTCGGCGGGATCCACGCGCTCGTGAACAACGCGGGCTACGCGCAGCGCGGTCCGGCGGAGCTCGTGCCGCTGGACGCGGTCCGCCGAAACTTCGAGACGAACGTCTTCGCGCCGCTGGCTCTGGCGCAGCTCGTGCTGCCGCGTTTCCGGGCGCAGGGCGGCGGTCGGATCGTGAACGTGAGCTCGCTCGCCGGCCGCCTCGTGTGGCCCTGGTCGGCGGTGTACGCCGCGACGAAGCACGCCCTCGAGGCGCTCTCCGACGGCCTGCGGCGGGAGACGGCGCCCTTCGGGGTGCGGGTCGTCCTGATCGAGCCCGGCTTCGTCGAGACGGAGTTCGCGCAGGCGGCGGAGGCGGCGTCGGGCCCGGCGCTCGACGCCGCCGGACCCTACGGCCGGGCAGCCGAAGCGGGCGGAAGGCGCTCGGCGCGCCTGCGGCGGATGTCGGCCAGCGGGGAGGACGTGGCCGAGCTCGTGCTGCGCGCGCTCACCTCGCGGAGACCGCGTGCGCGCTACGCCACGCCCTTCCACGCGCGCGCGGCCCTCGTGG
>DATBJZ010000098.1:0-23305 GCA_036556125.1 Gemmatimonadota bacterium
GCGCGGAGCGCTTGCGGCCCGCGGCGCCGCGGGCCGTCGACCCCATGCGGCGGCCGCCCGGCGCCGTCCCGCCGCCGCCGTTCCCGGCAGCCGAGGACCGCGCGCCGCGCTTCGCGGCGGCTCCCGGGCGCCGGCCTCCTCCGCGAGCCCGCCTCCCCCGGCCGTCGCGCTCCGTCTGCTCGAGGCTCGCCTTGAGCGCGCTCATGATGTCGATGACCTGCGGCGACGGCCGGCCTTCCTCCACCGGCTCCGGCTCGCGCCCGGCGACCTTCTCGCGGATCACCTGCAGCAGCTCCCGGCGGTAGTCGTCGGTGTACTTCGACGCGTCGAACGGCGCCGTGAGGTTCTCGATCAGCCGCTCGGCCATCTCCACCTCGCGCCGGTCGAGATCGGCGTCCTGCGGGAGGTCGAGCTCCGCCGGGTCGGTGATCTCGTCGTCGAAGCGCATCAGGTCCAGCACGAGCGCGTCGCCCGACGGCTTCACCGCAGCGAGGTGCTGACGCGTGCGGATCACGACCTTGGCGATCCCGACCTTGCCGGTCCTCTGGAGCGCCTCGCGCAGGAGCACGTACGGCTTCTCTCCCCCGCGATCGGGCTGCAGGTAGTACGGCTTGTCGAAGTACATCGGGTCGACCTCGGCCGCGTCCACGAAGTCCAGGATGTCCACCGTGCGCGTCGCCTCGACGTCGGCGCGCTTGAAGTCCTCGTCGGTCAGGACGACGAACTTGCCCTTCTCGTACTCGTAGCCGCGGACGATCTCGTCCCACGGCACCTCCTCGCCCTCCTGCGCGCACACCTTCTCGTAAGCGATCGGCGACAGGTCCTTCTTGTGCAGGAAGCGGAACGAGAGGTCCTCCTTCGAGGTCGCGCTGTAGAGCTTCACGGGGATGTTCACGAGACCGAAGCTGATGTGGCCCTTCCACATCGAGCGCATGGGGGGCTCCTTGGGGAGGCGTCGGACGCCGCCGGCCGCGCCGGCGGACTACTTCAGAATCCTGCGCCGCAGGAGCGCCGTCGCAACCCACAACAGGAGGGCCGCGGCCGCGACGAGAGCGAGGACGCTCGGGAGCAGCTCGGGGCCCGCCTCGCCGCGGTGCAGCGCGCGCGCGACCGACACGGCGTGGGTGAGGGGCAGCGCGCGGGCCGCCGCGGCGGCCCACCCGGGCAGGGACTCCACCGGGAAGAAGATCCCCGAGAAGAGGAACATCACCGAGACCACGAGCGTGAAGAAGTAGTTGAAGAAGTCGTAGGACGGCGCGACCGCCGTCCAGCAGAGCGCGAGCGCCCCGAACAGGACGCCGACCAGGAACGCGAGCGGCAGGTTCAGGATCTCGAGCGGCGAGCCCCACACCCCCGTGACGGCCAGGATCACCAGGAAGACGCCCGACGCCAGGAGCGCCTTGGACGCGCCCCAGAGGACCTCGCCCGCCGCCAGGTCGGCCACCGACAGCGGCGTCATCAGGATCGACTGGAAGGTCTTCTGGTCTTCCATCCGGACGAACGAGCCGATCGTGTTCTCGAAGGCGGCCGTGTTCATCGCGACGCCCGCCAGCAGCCCCGGCGCGATGAACGACAGGTACGGCTCGCCCTCGATGGGCCGCACGAACGCGCCCAGCCCGTAGCCGAGCGCCACGAAGTAGAGGACCGGGTCCAGCACGTTGCCCGTGAGCGACGCGGCGTAGAACCTCCGCCAGGAGTCGAAGTTGCGCTGCCACACGCGCAGCGCGCGCGTGCTCACTCGCGGAGCTCCCGGCCCGTGAGGCACAGGAAGACGTCCTCGAGCGTCGCCCGCCGGTGGGTGAACGACCGCCGCTCGAGCAGCGGCAGCGCCGGCGCCGGGGAGCGGCCGTCGCGGAAGAAGAAGTGGACCGCGTCCGGCGAGCGCTCGACGCGGTCCGCGAGCGCCGTGAGCCGCGCGAGGACCTCGGCCGGGAGGTCCGCGGCGTCCCGGACCTCCAGGACCTCGCGGCCCACGTGCTCCTCGACCAGCCGCGCGGGCGGACCGGCCGCGAGGATGCGTCCGGCGTCGAGGACCAGCACGCGGTCGCAGAGCTGCTCGGCCTCCTCCATGTAGTGCGTCGTGAGGAGCATCGTGACGCCGCCGTGGCGCAGCCCCCGCAGCTTGCGCCCGACGAGGTGCCGCGCCTGGGGGTCGAGCCCGGTCGTGGGCTCGTCGAGGATCAGGAGCTCCGGCCGCGAGACCAGCGCGCGCGCAAGGGCCAGGCGCCGCCGCATGCCGCCGGAAAGGATCCGGATCGGATCGGCCGCGCGGTCCTCGAGCTGGACGAAACGCAGCAGCTCGTCGGCGCGCGCCCGTGCCTCCGAGCGGGGCACGTCGAAGTAGCGCGCGTACACGGTCAGGTTCTGGCGCACGGTCAGGTCGGGGTCGAGCGCGTCCTCCTGCGCCAGCACCCCGAGCCGGCTCTTGATCGCGCGCGCGCCGCGGGCGGGTTCGAGCCCGAACACCAGGAGCTGCCCGGCGTCCACGCGGACGAAGCACGCGATCATGCGGATCGTCGTGGTCTTGCCGGCGCCGTTCGGTCCGAGGAAGCCGACGCACTCACCCGGGCGCACGTCGAAGTCGATGCCCGCGACGACCGGCTTGCCGCCGTAGGACTTGAGCAGGCCCCGGGCCTCGACGACGGCGCCGCGCGGCGCGACGGAGTCGCTCATCGAGGCGCGCGGGCGACGTGGGTCACGTGGACGACGCGGCCCGGCGCCCGAACTCGACGCTGCCGGGGTCGACGCTGCGGGACGGGGAAGGTCACGCGGCACGCAGGAGGCCGGCCGCGGCGCGGCCGGGTGGGGACACGAAGGGCGGCCCGGGCCCGCGCGGCAGGCCGGGAGACGGCGCGGCCTTCCCGCCGCCTAGAGCTCCGGCTCCTCCCGCCCGGAGGGGACGCCGGTGAGATCGAGCCGGCCGCCGGCCACGCCCGCCGCGGCGAGCCCCACCCGTGCGGGCTCGGAGCGGGAGCGGCGCGCGGGAAGCACGTCCCGGTCCTCCTCCCGCTCGCGCCGGCGGGGAAGATCGGACGGCCGGGACGCGGCCGCAGCCGGCGCCTCCCGCCGGCGCGCCAGGTCCTCCTCCGTCGCGGCAGGCCGCGCCGGGCCCGCCCGCCGCTCGTGCGTCGCGGGCCGGAACGCCGCCTCACCGGCCGGTGCGCGGGCGCCGAGGAGCCAGTTCAGGTCGATCGCCTGCTCCGCCTGGAGGCGCGCGAGGAGGAACCAGCTGTCGGGGATGAAGCCCTTCTCGTAGCGGCTGATGTTCTGCTGGGTCGAGCGGCCGATCTCCGCCATCCCGCGCTGGGTGAGGGCGCGCTCCCGACGGGCTTCCCGCAGCCGGAACGCGACGGCGCGACGAAACTCTTCCTTCAGGACGGCGGCACTCTCCTCGTCCACCACGTGGAACCCCCCGGGTGTGCGGTCCGATGATCGATGTGAGCGGGAAGGCGTCGGCAACCTAACCGATCGGTCACGAAACGCAATCGTCAGCGCGACGGCCGGGTGCGAGCGGGCGCCGGCGCGGCGGCCAGCGCGTAGAGCAGGGCCCGACCGTCGTGCGAGGCGTCCTTCCAGACGCTTCCCTTGAGCGTGAAGCGCCGCGGGGCCGCCCGCGGTCCGAGCCGGCGCCGCCACGCGGGCAGCGTGTCCAGCCCCATCGCGTGGACGCCGCCGAAGCGCTCGTCCAGGAGGTGGCGCCGGATGTAGCGCCACACGCCGGCCAGCCCCCGGCGGCACGCGACGTCCTCCGGATCGGTCTCGAGCACGCGGAGGATCGCCTTCAGTCCCTCGAACTGCGGCCACCACGACTTCGCGGGCGCGAGCGCCCGCAGCAGGCCCAGCCGCGAACGCGCGGTGCCGGTTCCCGCGTCGAAGAACCCTCCGCGATCCGTGTCCCACGCGTACCGCAGCGCCTCGCGGACGAGGCGGGCGGCCACGGGGGCGAGACGCTCGCCGCCGCCGAGCGCCTCGCCGGCCCACGCGAGCCGGAACGCGGTCTGGAGCTGGTTCCCGAACTGGGCCAGGTGCGGGACCGGCGTCCAGTCGGGGCGGACGGTGTGGTGGAGCACGCCGTCGGTCGCCCGGAAGCGGGCGCAGAGGATCTCGACGGCCTCGGCCGCCCGCTCCTCGACGCGCGGGTCCGGCGCCTCCGCGCCGAGGAGGAGGAAGCTCTCCAGCAGGTCCGAGTGGATGTTCACGTCCTTGAAGCCGAGCGGCGTGTGGATCGGATCCAGCGCCGACGGCCAGCGGGCGGTGGGCTCCGTGATCGGCGTGCCGTCGCGCGTGAGGAACCCCAGCCAGCCGCCGTGTCGGCGGTCGCGGGCGCTCCGCTCCAGCCACTCGAAGCCTTCCCGCGCGAGCTCCAGCGCCGCCGCGTCGCCGGTGGCGGCGTGCAGCGCCGCGCAGCCCGCGATCGCGTAGGCCGTGCCGTGCGCGTGCTTGACGCCCCCTTCGAGGGGCTTCCCCGAACGGTCGAGGCGGTTGAACCAGCCGCCGGCAGCGGCGTCCCACTGCACCTCGCGCAGGAAACGGAAGCCGTGGCGCGCCGCGCCCAGGAAGCGCGGGTCGTCGGGCCGAGCGCGCGCCGCGTCCGCCGCGACCCAGGTCTGGCGGGCCTGGAACTCCAGGAGCTTCTCGTGCGGTCCGTCCTCGCGCCACGCGCGGTCGAAGTCGCAGAGGAAGCCGCCCGCCTCGAGGTCGAGCGAGCGCGGGAACCAGGGATCGAGGACGTGCCGGCGGAGGACGGCGTCGAGCTCGTCCCGGGTCGGCGCCCCCGCGACGGCGTCCGCCGGCGTCAGCGGCCGGCGGCGGTGTCGGGCCGCAGCCGCAGCCCTTCGTCGGAGCCGGGCGGCGGGAACCCGGCGCCCGGATGGAGCAGCGCCCCCAGCACCTCGACCCCGCGCGCCAGCGCCGGCGCGGGACGGCTCGCGAGCCGCGCGGCGTCGAGGAGCACGGCCGGCAGGGCGGAGAGCGGGGACCGCGCGGCGGCCAGCACGCGGCGCGCCGCCTCCCAGTCGGCCCGCGCGCGCGGCACGTCGAACCCGCAGGGCAGGATCGCGAGGACGTCCGGCGCGGCGGCCTCCACCTCGCTCCACGTCGTGCGCCGGGAGGCCCGGTCGGCCGCGCCCAGGACCTCCTCCCCTCCCGCGAGCCGGATCATCTCGGGCACCCAGTGCCCGGCGGCGTAGGGAGGGTCCAGCCACTCGAGCGATGCGACGCGCGGCCGCGGCCGGCCGGCGGCGCGCGCGGCGGACGCCCGCAGGGACGCCGCGAACGCGCGGGCGACGGCGCGGCCCTCCCGCGCCCGGCCGATCGCGGCCCCCACGCGCATCGCGTCGGCGCCCACGGACTCGAGCGAGTCGCCGCGGAGCACCACGACGGAGCCGTGGAGGCCCGCCCCGCGGAGCGCGCGCGCGGCGGTCGCCGCGGAGACGGCGCAGACGCGGCAGAGCTCCTGGGCCAGGATCACGTCGGGCTCGGCGCGGCGGAGCGCCTCGACGTCCACCGCGTAGAGATCCTCGCCGGCTTGCGCAAGCCGCCGGACGTCCGCGTCCACGCCGCCGGCGCCCCCGTCCGGCACGCGCGACGCGGTGAGCACCGGGATGCCGGCCAGCTCCGGCCCGCGCCCGCACGCGTGCGAGATCCCCACGAGCTGCGGGCGCGCGCCGAGGGCGCGCACGAGCTCCGTGGCCGCGGGGAGCAGCGAGGCGACGCGCGGCCTCACCCCGGCCCGGCCCCCGCGCCCCGCGGCGCGTCCCCGGCCGCCGCGGCGGAGACCGCGTCTCCGCCCTCCGTCCGCGCGTCCACCCGATCGGGGTGGATCCGGCCGGCGAGCAGCATCGCGTCGGCCAGCACGAGCGCCGTCATCGCCTCGACGACCGGCACGGCGCGCGGCGGGATCACGGGATCGTGACGCCCCCGCACCTCGATCGTGACCTCCTCGCCGGTGGCCAGGTCCACGGTCCGCTGCGGCTTCGGGATGGACGACGGCGGCCGGAACGCGACCTCGAACCGGAGCGGCTGCCCGGTCGAGATCCCTCCCTGGATGCCACCGGCGCGGTTCGAGAGCGGCGCCGGCCGGCCGTCGGCTCCGATCCCGAACGGGTCGTTGAGCTCGCTCCCGCGCATCTCCACCACCCCGATCCCGGTGCCGATCTCGAAGGCGGTCGAGGCGTTGATCGAGAGCATCGCGCGGGCGAGCTCCGCCTCGAGCTTGTCGTAGACCGGCTCGCCGAGCCCGGCGGGGACGCCGAACGCGAAGCCCTCGACGCTCCCGCCGACCGAGTCCCCGGCGTCCCTGGCCTCGAGCACGGCGGCGCGCATCGCCTCGGCGGCCTCGAGGTCCGCGCAGCGCACCGGCGTCCGCTCGACGCGCTCGCGGAGCGCGTCGCGGTCGACCGGCCCGGCGCGGACGCGGCCGATGCGGTTCACGTGGGCCAGCACCTCCACGCCCGCGAGCGCGAGCAGCCGCTTCGCGACCGCGCCGGCGGCGACCCGGGCGGCCGTCTCGCGCGCGCTCGCGCGGCCGCCGCCCCGCCAGTCGCGGTGCCCGTGCTTGGCGGCGTACGTCCAGTCGGCGTGCCCCGGCCTCGGGCGGTCGCGCAGGGATTCGTAGGTGGACGGGTCGGCGTCCGCGTTCGGGATCAGGATCGAGATCGGCGTGCCGAGCGTACGGCCCTCGAAGACCCCGGAGAGCAGGCTCGCGCGGTCGGTCTCCGCGCGCGGGCTGGCGAGCTCCGACTGCCCCGGCCGCCGGCGGTCCAGCTCGCGCTGCACGTCCGCGGCGTCCAGCGGAAGCCCCGCGGGGCAGCCGTCGATCACGACGCCGATCGCCGGCCCGTGGCTCTCGCCCCAGGTCACGATGCGGAACAGCCGGCCGAACGAGTTGCCCTTCACGGCTCCTCCGCGAGCAGCCGGTCGACGTGGGCCAGGACGGCCTCGGCGTCCGCGCAGCAGGCGAGCGCCGACGTGTCGTCAGCGGCGGTGGACGCGTCCGGCGACGACCGCCACGCCGACGCGGTGTCGAGCCGGTAGCGCTCGAGACGGGCGCCGGCGCCGGCGAGCGCCGGCAGAGCGCCGGGAACGCAGGCGAGGAGCTCCGGGAGAGCGGACCCGGCGGCGTCGAGCCCGCGCATCCGCAGCCATCCCTGCAGCGCGGCCTCCGCCGCCTTCTGCGCGGTCAGGCAGGCCGAGAGGTGGAATCCCCGCTCCCGGTCGGCGCGCGCGACCGCGATCCAGCGCCGCGACGCGGCGATCTCCTCGGCGCCGTGCCCGCCGGCCGGGCTCACGTCCCCGCGCCCGCGAAGAAGATGGTCTTGAACGTCCCCGTGCGGCGGAAGCCCACCGCCTCGTACGTGCGGATGGCCGCGCGGTTCTCGCCGTTCACGTAGAGGCAGAGCGTCGGGTTCTCCTCCAGCAGGAGCGCCGCGAGCGCGCGCAGGCACGCCCGCGCGTGACCGCGGCGGCGCTGCCCGGGCATCGTGTACACGCCGGAGATCTGGACCGCGAGCGGCGTGCGGACGTTCGCGTGCGCCTTGAAGAGCAGACCGTCGCGGCCCTCGCCGACGAAGATCGCGCCCTCCGCGATCATCCTCCAGACTCCGGCGCGGAAGCCCGCCGGATCCCGCGCGTGCGGATCGTCGAGGATCTCCTCGCGGAGCATCGCCGCACAGGCTTCCACGAGCGGATCGAGGTCGGCGGCGCCGGCCCTGCGCAGCGAGACCCGGGCCGGCGCGGCGGCGCGCGCGAGATCGCCCCGGCCCAGAACGTAGAAGGGCTGCTCCTCCCGCACGAGGCGGGGCCGCGGCGAGCGGCGGGCCAGGACCTCCCACAGCGCGTTGACCGCGGCGCGCTCCCCCACCAGCGACTGGGCGCCGGGACGGATGCGGCCGATCCGCGCGGCGAGCGTCCGCGCCGCGTCCTCGTCCGCGACGGCGGGCACCACGTTCGCCGCGGAGAGGCAGGCGCCCACCGGCTCACCGTCCCGCTCCGCGAGGTGCCACAGGGCGCGTCCGCCGAACGTCTCCGCGCCGTCGCGCCGCAGCAGGTACGAGAGGAACACGTTCTCCGCCGGACGCCGGTCGAGGAACTCGAGGATCGCGGGGACGTCCCGCGGCGCGGCCTCGCGCGCCGCGCACCCGGCGCGGGCGCGCGCCCAGAGGCTCACGGCCGCGGCCCCAGGAGGTCCGCGACGGGGCGGATCCCGTCGGCGCGCCACGCCAGGGGCGGGGACTGCAGCCGTCCCGCGCGCGGCAGCCAGCTCGCGCCCAGCGCGCGGCCGACCGCGCGGAGCGCGCTCCGCTCCGAGGGCGTTCCGAGGACGCCGAATCCGGCGAGACGGCCGCGCCACGCCGCGAGCGCGCGCTCCGCCCCCGCGGCGTCCGGCACCGGCAGCACCCAGACCGAGCGCAGCAGCGGGGACGCCGGCGGGCGCTCGCCCGGTGCGAGCCGACCCACGACCCAGGCCAACCCCTCGCCCGCGTGCACCCGGCGCCGCCCCGCGGCCGCGAACGAGTCGTGGAACGCGCGGAGGGCGGCGGCCTCGTCCGGATCGGGACGGAGCCGCGGCCGCCGGCGCTCGGTGCGTTCCAGCTCCCGCGCCAGCGCGGCCGCGAGCCGCTCCGCCGCGGACGCGCCGCCGCCCACGACGAGAACGCCCACGGGCGAGAGGCAGCCGGCCTGGTCGTGGAGCGTGACGTCGCGCGCCAGACGGCGGGCCGCGCCGCCGACGTCACGGTCGCGCGCCAGGGCGCCGGCGGCCACGGCCGCGACGCTCGTGCGCGACGGGTGGGCGAGGAGCCGAACGCCGGTCGGGACGTGCGCGCGCACGGCGGCGACGGCCGCGTCTCCGCCGGTCGCCGATCCCACCGCGGCGTCCTCGAAGAGCGCCGCCAGCAGGTCCGCGCGCCCCCGCGGCCAGCGGCAGACGGCGCCGCGCGCCCCCAGCTCCGGGTCCACGGCGGCGACGGACGCGAGGCCGAGCGCGGGGAGCGACGGCGCGCGACGGCCGGCGCGCGCCATCGGCGCGCCGCCCGCGAGCAGCGTGAAGAACAGGGGCAGCAGGGCCGGGCCCGGCAGCGCACCGGCCAGGACGTGCGGCACCACGCCGGGCGGCGCGCCGCCGCCCGCGACCTCCCGCTCCGCGAGGGTCCGCCAGGCGCGTGGCGTCCAGGCGACGAGGGTCGCGTCCAGCCCGGCCTCGGCCGAGGCCGGCGAGAGCCCCGCCTCGGAGCCGAGCCGAGCGACCGCCAGCAGCCGGAAGGGATCGCGCCGGCGCCGCCACCGCGCCGAGACCTCGGCCAGGACCTCGACCCTGCGCGCGAGCGGCGGGGCGCCGCTTCGCAGCCGCTCGCCGAGGGCACCCTTCAGCGCGCGGAGCTCGCACACCGAGCGGATCTCCGCCGCCTCCGCGGACGCCCTCACGCGAGCGCCGCCTCCGCCTCGAGGCTGCACCCGCGCGGCTCCGCGCGCGGCGCGCGGCCCAGGAGCTCGAAGCGCGCGCCGCGCGAGACGGCGAGGTCCTCGGTGCGCAGGGCCAGGCAGCCGGAGCGGTTCGCCAGGTCCCAGACCGCGAGGACGCCCGGCGCGCCGGGCGGAAGGGGCGCGAGCGTGGAGGGATCGAGCACGCGCCAGCGCACCCACGGCGGCGCCTCGTAGAGCCGGTCCGGACCCGCGTAGAACTGGCTCGAGAGCTCCGCCATCCCGTACTCGTGCACGATCCGCCCGGGCCCGATCCCCAGGGCGTCGAGGCACGCCCGGGCGAGCGCGTCCGGCTCGACCTCGCGGGAGCGCCCCTTGAACCCGCCGGTGACGAACAGCCGGCTTCCCGCGGGGAGCGGGACGGCCGCGCCGCGGGCGGTCAGCGCGTCGAGCGCGTGGACGAGCGCGAAGGCCGGCGCGAGCAGGAAGACGGGCTCGCGCTCGGCGCGGGCCCGGCCGAGCGCGGCCCCGAGCGCCCGCACGTCCACACGCCCGCTGCGCCAGAGGAACGCCGACCCCGGCGCTCCGCACGCGCCGCGGAGGAACTCGAACATCCGCGAGAGCGACGACTGCGGGGCGGCTCGCGCGGAGGGCGCGAGGAACAGCAGGCGCATCCGCTCGCGGTCCGCGAGCGCGTGCCGAGCGAAGCCGGCCACGGCGGCGGCGCGATAGAGGGCCAGGTCCTCGAGGTACACGCGGCTGCGCGATGCCCCCGTCGTCCCGCTCGAGACGAACCGCGGCGTCGCGCCGGCCGAGCGCGGGAACGCGGCGACCCGCGCGCGGCGGAAGAGCGCGACCGGCACCGGCGGCACGTCGGTCCAGCGCCGCACGACGCCGCGCCGCACGCCGGCCCCCGCCCACCACCGCCGGAGCGCCGGCGCGTGGCGGGCCTGATGCTCGAAGAGGGCGGCGGCGAGGGCGTCCACCTCGCGCTCGTCGAGCGGGCGCGCCCAGCCGCGGTGCACGGCCGCCAGCACGCGGGCGTCGAGCGTCGCCGCCTCCGCGCGCCGCAGGCGCTCCCGGTCCACCCCTCCCGTCCCGGGCCCGCCCGGGCGGGCGCGGGCCGCGCCCTCCCGCACCCTCAGACGCCCGTGCGGTCCGGCTCCCACACGACCTTGTGGAGCTGGAGCTGGAAGCGCGCCTCCAGCCCGTCCTCGAGCATCCACGCGACCACGTCACGCGGCTCGAGCGCGCCGAACACGGCCGAGAGCAGCACGTGGGTGCGGCGCTCGAGCCCGTGCTCGCGGATCACCGCCCGCGTCCACTCGTAGTCGGCGCGGTCGGAGAGGACGAACTTCACCTCGTCGCGTGCGCCGACGAGCGCCAGGTTCGCCCACCGGTTCCGGTGGGCCATGCCGGATCCCGGGGGCTTCACGTCCAGGATCCGGCGGACGCGCGGATCCACCGCGCCGACGTCCAGGCTGCCGCCGGTCTCGAGCAGCACGGTGTGCCCGCGGTCGCAGAGCAGGCGCAGGAGCGGGAGGCAGCCGGCCTGCCACAGCGGTTCCCCGCCGGTGACCTCCACGAGGCGGGTGCCGAGCTCCCCCGCGCGGCGGGCGACGTCCGGCACGGCCATGGACACGCCGCCGGCGAACGCGTGCGTCGTGTCGCACCAGGTGCAGCGCAGGTTGCAGCCGGTGAGCCGGACGAACGTGCACGGCAGACCGGCGAACGACGACTCGCCCTGGATCGAGCGGTAGATCTCCGACACGCGCAGCCGCGCGGGATCCGCGCGTTCCGCGCGGTCCGGACCCCGGGCGGCCGCGGACCCGTCGGTCAACGCAGGAGCAGGGCGACGGCCGCGACCACTGCCGCTCCGAACGCCAGCACGACGACGATCAGCCCCACGCGCGGTCCGCGGCCCCGCAGCGTTCCCTCCATGTAGGCCGGGTCGCCGGCGGGGCCGATCGGGCCCAGCCCCGGCGCCGGCTCGGGCACGAGCTTCTCGTCGGCCGGGCGGTCCTCGTCGGGGACGCCGTCGCCGGACGGCGTGCGCGGATCCTGCGTGGTCATTCGGTGCCTCCTCTCCAGAAGCGGCGCAGCTCGTCGGCGACGCGGGCGCGACGCGTGACGAAGGCGAAGTGTCCCGCCCCCTCGATGGGGGCGAGCGCCGCGCGCGGCAGCCCCCGCGCGAGCGCCTCGGCCTCGGGCAGCGGGAAGATCCGGTCCTCGACCCCGTGGACGACGAGCGCCGGGGCCTCGATCTCCCGCAGACGCGGCCGCAGGTCGAGGCGCCGGATCCCGCGCAGGAGGTCACGCATCTTCCCGCGCGTCATCGGGTCCTCCCACAGCCGCGGGCGCTCCTCGTCCGGCACGTGTCCCCGCAAGCCGACGAGGCTCGGGCCGAGCCGCCGGTAGAAGGCGTCGAAGCCCGTCCGCGGCAGCATCCGGGCGAGCGCGAGGGAAGCCTCCACCCGGGCGGGTCCCGCGACCGCCCCTCCCCATGCCGCCGTGGAGACCAGGGCCAGGCTCGAGACCCGGCCCGGCGCGTCCAGCGCCATCCGCAGCGCCAGCATGCCGCCGGTGGAGACGCCCGCCAGCCGCACGCGGCCGAGGCCGAGCGCGTCGAGGGCCGCCAGACACACGCCCGCCAGCGCGGCGATCGAGGGCAGCCCCTCGCGGGGCCACCGACGCGGGTAGTCGAGCGCCACGAGCGGCAGGTCCGGGCCGAGCGATCCCGCGACGACGCAGCCCGTGGCCCTCCAGCCCAGGCCTGGGAGGAGCACGATGGCGTCGTCGCCGGCGGCGAGCGGCCGGGAGGCGCGCCAGGGGACCTCGACCCCGGCGGCGCGCACGGTGGCGAGGGTCGGGTCCGGCGCTTGGTCCGCGAGCCGCCAGCCCGTATCCTGTCCGGCCTCGTCCCGCGCCCCGGCGCGCCCGCGCCGCGGCCGCGCCCCGATCCCACTCATCCGGTCCTCCGATCCGTGGCCGTCATCGAGTCGCCGAACGTCGTCGGGCCCGAGGGGCCGCTCGAGGCGCTGCTCCGCCGCCCGGCGGCGGGCCCGGCCGCCTTCGCCGCCCTCGTGTGCCACCCGCACCCGCTCCACGGCGGCACGATGCACAACAAGGTCGTCTTCTCGATCGCGCGCGTCCTGGCGGACCTCGGCGCCGCCGTCCTGCGGTTCAACTTCCGCGGCGTCGGCCGGAGCGCCGGCGCGTGGTCCGGGGGCGTCGCGGAGCGCGGCGACGTGCGCGCCGCGCTCGACTGGCTCGCGGCCCGCTACCCCGGGGCGCCGCTGTGCGCGGGCGGCTTCTCGTTCGGCGCGTGGGCCGCGGCGCCGGTCGCGTGCGCGGACCCGCGCGTCACCCAGCTCGTGGCCGTCGGCACGCCCACGCGGCTCTTCGAGCCGGCCGCGCTGGAGGGCTGCCGCATCCGCAAGCTCTTCGTCCAGGGCGGCGCGGACGAGCACGGCCCGCCGGCGGAGCTCGCCGCGTGGACGGACGCTCTCCCCGGGCCGAAGACCGTGCGCGTGATCCGGGGGGCCGACCACGTCTTCACCGGGCGTCAGGGCGAGCTGCGCGCGGTCCTCGCCGCCTACTTCGAGGCCGAAGGGCCGCCGCCGGCGGCCAGCCTCACCGTGCGCGACCGCGGACCGTCGAACTCGCAGAGGTAGACCGCCTGCCACCGGCCGAGCGCGGGGCGGCCGCCCGCCACCGGCACGAGCGCGGAGCTGCCGACGAGCGTCGTCTTCACGTGCGCCGGCGAGTTGCCCTCGGCGTGCTCCCAGGCGAGGTCCCCGGGCACCATCGCCGCCAGCGCCCGCAGCAGGTCCCGGCGCACGGCGGGGTCGGCGCCCTCGTTCACGGTGACGCCGGCCGTCGTGTGCGCCACCCAGACGTGCAGGAGCCCGTCCCGCAGCCCGAGCTCGGCCAGCGGCCCCTCCAGACGGTCGGTGATGTCCACCATCTCCTCGCGGCGCGTGGTCTTCACCGTCAGCGTGACCGCGGACCGGCTCAAGCGGCGGGCCCCGGCGCCGCGGAACGCACGCGGGTCCGCGCGAACACGCGGCGGATCCCCCGCCACAGGAGCGCGGCGAACACCGCGGCCACGAGGACGAACGCGCCGATCACCGCCAGCGCCGCCAGCGGGTTGGCCGCCGCGAGCGCGAGGCCGCCGACGACCAGGACGTCCTCGAGGACGCTCAGGGTCCAGTTCGTCACCGGCTCGGGGCTGGCGTTCACGCCGGCCCGCAGCGTGAGCTTCGTTCCGTGGCTCGCGAGCGCGAGCGTCCCGCCCAGCAGGGCGAGCGCCGCCTGCTGCCCGGGCTCGAGCCCGGCGCCGGCGCCCCACGCCAGCAGCGCGCCGGCGGGAACGCGCACGAAGGTGTGGACGGCGTCCCAGAGCGAATCCACCCACGGCACCTTGTCCGCGACGAACTCGACGACGAAGAGAACCCCTGCGGCGGCGAGCACCCAGGGATCGGCGAGCACGGCCAGGTCGCCGGGAAGGGCCACCCAGCCGCTGCGGTGCAGCACGCCCAGCGTGAGCACCGTGGCGTAGAGGTTGATGCCCGCCGTCAGGGCCCCCGACAGCGCGAGGCCGAGGAGCGCGGTCTGCATGCAACGTCCTCCGGGACGTCCCCGCGCCGGCGCGATCGCGCGGCGGCGGGACGATGGGATCAACGATACACCGGCGACCCGCGCCGAGACACCGCGCACGCGGCGGCGGGTCGGGTCCTATATTCAGGGAGGCCCCTCCGCCGACGGCGGCGGCCGCCCGGCCGGCGCCGCGTCTCCCGTGAGCGACGATCTCGACATCCTGGACCTCCTGCGCTCCCACGGGCTCGCCACGGCGGAGGCGCAGCGCGAGGGACGGCGGGCGCTCGAGGCCGCGGGGCTGACGCGGCCCGGGAAGCGCCGCATCGCGCGCGCCAAGCTGGACGACGCCCGCCGTGCGATCGCGGAGCGCCTCCTGAGGGTCTGCGGCGACCCGGAGTGCCTGCGGCTCTCGAACGGCCGGGATCCGGGCCGGGCCGCCGTGACGGCGGCCCCGAACGCGTGCGAGGTCTGCGCGGGCTCCAACAACCGCCGCGCCGCCGCCGCACTCGTGCGCTGCCTGGGTATGAACGGGGTGCGCCGCGTCGTCGTGGTCGGCGGAAGCCCGGCGACGCGCGCCGAGCTCGGCAGGCTGCTCGGCGGCGCGGACCTCGAGGTCCGGCTCGTGGATCCGGACGGATCGCACGCGCGCAAGGACGCCGAGCCGCACCTGCAGTGGGCGCAGCTGCTCGTCGTCTGGGGCGCGACGCAGCTCCCGCACAAGGTGTCGAAGCTCTACACGGACCGCCCGCCGCCGCACCTGCGCGTCGTGAGCCTCGCGAAGCGCAGCGTCGAGGCGCTCTGCCGCGAAGCCGCCCGCAGCTTCGGCTGCGGATCCTGAGGAGGGACCCGATGGCGCTGCCGTCCCGCGACGAGGCCCTGGCGCTGCTCCACGAGCACACGACCGCGGAGCACCTGCGCAAGCACATGCTCGCCGTGGAGGCGGCGATGGCGGGGCAGGCGCGCCGCCTCGGCGGCGAGGTGGAGCTCTGGAGCCGCGCCGGGCTGCTGCACGACCTCGACTACGAGCGCCACCCCACGCCCGAGGAGCACCCGTTCGTGGGGGTCGAGATCCTGCGGGCGGCGGGGTACCCCGAGGAGCTGCTGCGCGCGGTGCTGTCGCACGCCGACTACAGCGGGGTCCCGCGGGAGTCGCCGATGGAGCACGCGCTGTACGCCGTGGACGAGCTCTCCGGACTGGTCGTGGCGTGCGCGCTCGTTCGGCCCTCGCGCAGCCTCGACGACCTCACGCCGGCGTCGGTGGGCAAGAAGTTCCGGGCGAAGGCGTTCGCCGCCGGGGTGAAGCGCGAGGACTGCCTCCGCGGCGCCGAGGAGCTGGGGGTGCCCTTCGACCGGCACGTAGCCGACCTGATCGAGGACCTGCGGCCGGTGCAGGAGACGCTCGGCCTGCGCCCCGCCGGCTGAGCGCGGCCGGCGCGTCGCCGGCCGCCGCGCGCCGCCATCCCGCTGCCGTCGACCCAGGAGGAGACATGGACTGGACAGCGCAGCTCGAGACCGTCGGCGTCGTGGCGCTCGCGATGGCGCTGGGCGCCGCGATCGGCCTGGACCGGGAGACGGCCGGAAAGCCGGCCGGGCTGCGGACGCTGATGCTGGTGGCCGGAGCGTCGGCGCTGCTGGTCTCGCTCGGCGACGCCATCGTCGACCACTTCGGAAGCGACGTGGACGCCGGCATCCTCCGGACGGACCCGATCCGGATCATCGAGGCCGTGGTGACGGGCGTGAGCTTCCTGGGCGCGGGCACGATCATCCGCGGAGGGCGCGGCCATCACGTGGAGGGGCTCACGACGGCGGCGGCGACGCTGTTCGTGGCCGGCCTGGGGATCTCCGTCGCGCTGCGGCAGATCGTGCTCGCCGCAGGGGCGACGGCGCTTGCGCTCGTGGTCCTGAGGGTGCTCGCGCGGGTCCCGATCGAGAAGGCCGGATCGGCCGCCGACTAGCGGCGTCCGCTCGAAAAAGCCGGCTCGGCGACCGGAGGCGCGCGGCCGGGAAGCCGGCCGCGGCCGGCTAACGGCCCTGCCCGAAGAGGTCCGGCGGGTCCTGAGCCGGGCCGTGCGGCGCCGGCGGCATCGCGTGGTCGCCACGCCCGTCGGCCGCGTCACGATCCGGAGGAGCACCTTCGACGTCGACGCGGCGTTCGGAGCGGCCGCCCGCGGCGCCCCCGGGTTCCCGCGGCGCCTCGGGCGGCTGCTCGTCCGGCCAGGCCGGCGAGGGCCCGTCGGCGACCCGTCCGTCCCGCGCTCCCCCGGCGCCCCCCGGCCCGTCGGCCGCGGCTTCGGCGCCGCCCACGTACAGCGCCCGCCCGAGGGTTCGGACGTAGTCGGTCCAGCCGCCGGACGCGGTCCCGGCCGCCTTGCGGAAGACCTCGACCTTGGAGTCGAGATTGTCGAGGTGGTGGAGCACCAGCGCCTCGAGCGTCTTCGGCCGCTTGGGGGAGCCCCATTCGAGCTCGCCCTGGTGGCTCAGGACAAGATGGCCCAGCCGCATCCGCAGCTCCGGCGGGAACCCGGGCACCGCGTCGGCCTTCCGCATCGCGATCTCGTAGCCGAGCACGATGTGCCCCAGGAGCTGTCCCTCGTCGGTGTAGGGGAAGCCGGGCACCGGCTGGAGCTCCCGGACCTTGCCGAGGTCGTGGAGGAACGCGCCCGTCAGCAGGAGATCGCGATCGAGATCGGCCCGGCCGCCGGTCCGCTCGTCGGCGTACGTCCGGGTCACGGCGTCGCAGAGCGCCATCAGCGTCAGCGTGTGCTCGAGGAGCCCGCCCAGGCGGTCGTGGTGCACGGCCGTCGCGGCCGGCGAGAGCACGATGGCCTTCATCAGGCCGGTGTCGGCCTGGATGGCCTCGAGGAGCGCGCGCAGCCACGGATCCGCGACGGAGCGCACGCGCCCGCGCAGCTCCTCGAGCATGTCGTCCGGACTGCGGGCCGACGCCGGCAGGAAGTCCTCGGCCGCGAGGTCCTCCCAGCGGCACGTGGCACACGTCACGACCCGGAGCTGAAGGCGCTCGCGGTAGCGGTCGACGTAGCCGCGAACGCGCACGAAGTCACGCTCGGCGAAGACGGCGGCGAAGGCCTCGCTGTCGTCCCATACGTGGCCGTCCACGACGCCGCTCCGGTCGTAGAGCGCGAGCGCCAGGAACGGCCGGCCCTCCCGCGTGCGGCGCACCGACTTGCGACGGACGAGAAAGACCCCCTCGACCTCCTCGCCCTCGACCAGGTCCTTGACGAACGAACCCTTGGGCGGGCGGGCGCCGGGCACGGAACCGTGTCCCGCGCGCGCCGCTCCGTTCGCCCAGCCGTTACGCTCCACCGGACGTGCTCGCCGCGCGTCTGCGAGCGCCGGCGCTCCCCCGTGAGCGGTCGCGGGCGGCGCGAGCCGGCGACCCTTCTCTCCTGCCGTCGCCCGCGCCCGGGTCACCCTCGACCCGCGCCGTTCCGGAACCCTCGCCGGTTCCGGCGGCGCGCTCGCGCGCCCAGACCACGTGCCCGCCCACGATCGTGAGGCACGCCCGCCCCCGGACGCGCCGGCCCGCGAAGGGCGTGTTGCGCGAGAGCCCGAGGAACCGCTCCGGCTGCACGGTCCATTCCTCGTCGAGGTCCAGGACGGTCACGTCCGCCGCGCCCCCGGGCGCGAGCGTGCCCCCCGGCAGCCGGAAGATCCGTGCCGGTCCCGTGCTCATCCGCTCGACGAGCTGCTCCAGACGGAGCCGGCCGCGAAGGACGAGCTCGGTGTGCAGGAGCGCGAACGCCGTCTCGAGGCCGACGATCCCGAACGGCGCCTCCGGGAAGGGGCGGTCCTTCTCGTCGGCGTGATGCGGCGCGTGGTCGGTCGCGACGGCGTCGATCGTCCCGCCGGCGAGCGCCGCGACCAGCGCCTCGCGGTCCTCCGGCGTCCGCAGCGGCGGGTTCACCTTGGCGTTCGTGTCGTAGGCCGAGACGGCCTCGTGGTCCAGGAGCAGGTGGTGGGGCGTCACCTCGGCGGTGGCGCGCGCGCCGCGGTGGCGGGCCTCCGCGATCAGCTCGGCGCCGCGCGCCGTGGAGACGTGCGCCGCGTGGTAGCGGCCCCCGGTCCGCTCCGCGAGAAGCAGGTCGCGAGCGAGGACGACCTCCTCGGCCGCGGCCGGGATCCCGCGCAGGCCCAGGCGGGTCGAGACCGTGCCCTCGTGCATCACGCCGGCTGCGGACAGCGAGAGGTCCTCGGCGTGCTGGACGAACGGCACGTCGAACAGGCGCAGGTATTCGAGCAGGCGGCGGACGAGGCCCGCGTCCGCGACGGGACGACCGTCGTCGGAGACGGCCACCGCCCCCGCGTCCACCAGGTCGCCGACCTCCGTCATCTCCGCGCCCAGGGAGCCGCGCGTGGCCGCCGCGACGGGATGGACCCGCGCGAACCCCGCCCTCGCCGCGAGCGCGAGCAGCGACTCGACCGCGCCGCGGCTGTCCGCCACGGGATCCGTGTTCGGCATCGCGCAGACGGCGGTGAAGCCGCCGGCCGCCGCGGCCCGCGTGCCGCTCTCGACCGTCTCCTCGTCCTCGCGTCCCGGCTCGCGGAGGTGCACGTGGAGGTCCACGAAGCCCGGCGCGACGACGCGGCCCCCGCAGTCCAGGACCTCGGCTTCGCCGGCCGGAAGATCGGCGCCGACCTCGGCGATCCGGCCGGCGGCGAGGCGCACGTCGAGCCGCGCGTCCAGGCCGCGCGACGGATCGAGGACGCGGCCGCCGCGCAGGAGCAGCGGCCGCGCCGCGGCTCGTTGGGCCGTCACGTGCGCTCCGCCGCCGTCGCGGCGCCCTCGGCGTCCTCCGGTCCCGCGCCGTCGTCGGCGGCCTCGCGCGCCTCACGGGCGCGGCTCGCGTCGAAACCGGCCAGCAGGAACAGCACCGCCATCCGCACCGCCACGCCGTTCGTCACCTGCTCCAGGATCACCGCGTGCTCGCCGTCGGCGACGTCCGAGTCGATCTCGACGCCCCGGTTCATCGGACCCGGGTGCAGGATCACGAGGTCGCGCGGCGCGGCGCCCAGCCGTTCGCGCGTCACCCCGAAGAGCCGGCGGTATTCGCGCAGCGACGGCACGAGGTTCGCCGCCTGCCGCTCCTTCTGGAGCCGCAGGACGTTCAGCACGTCGGCTTCGGCGATCGCGTCCTCGATCCGCGGATAGACCCTCGCCCCGAGCTCCTCGATCCCCGGCGGCAGCAACGTGGGCGGGCCGCACACGCCGACCTCGGCCCCGCAGCGCAGCAGGCCCCACAGGTTCGAGCGTGCGACGCGGCTGTGGAGAACGTCGCCCACGAGCACGACGCGCACGCCCTCCAGCCGGCCGAGCCGCTCGCGGATCGTGAGCAGGTCGAGGAGTCCCTGCGTCGGGTGCTCGTGCGCGCCGTCGCCGGCGTTGATCACGCGCGAGGCGATCCGGTCGGCGAGGAAGCGGGCGGCGCCGGACGCGGCGTGGCGCAGCACGACCATGTCGATGCGCATGGCCTCGAGGTTCCGCGCGGTGTCCACGAGCGTCTCGCCCTTGGCGACGCTCGAGGTCGTGGTGGAGACGCTCACGGTGTCCGCCGAGAGCCGCTTCTCGGCGAACTCGAAGGACACGCGGGTCCGGGTCGAGGGCTCGTAGAACAGGTTCACGACGGTCCGTCCGCGCAGCACGGGCGCCTTCCGGATCCGGCGCTCCGACAGCTCCTTGAACGGCTCGGCCGCGTCCAGGATCCCGAGGATCTCCGCGCGGGTCAGCTCCTCGAGCGCGAGGAGGTCCTTGTGCGCGAACGTCGTCATCCGCCGCGCTCGACCAGGTCGACCGCGAGCTCGCCGTCGAGGTCGGGCACCTTCACCTTGATCTGCTGCGACGCCGAGGTGGGCACGTTCTTCCCGACGAAGTCGGCGCGGATCGGGATCTCCCGGTGGCCGCGGTCCACGAGCACGGCCAGGAGGATCCGCCGCGGGCGCCCGAAGTCAGTGATCTCGTCCAGCGCCGCGCGGATGGTGCGCCCCGTGTAGAGCACGTCGTCCACGAGCACCAGAACCTTCCCCGTGACGTCGAACGGCAGGTCCGTGCTCTGCACGACGGGCTGCTCCGCGACCTGCTGCAGGTCGTCGCGGTAGAGCGTGATGTCGAGGGAGCCGAGCGGCACCTCGACGTCCTCGAACTTCCGGATCTCGGCCCGGATCGTCTCGGCGAGCTGGACGCCGCGACGCTGGATCCCCACCAGCACGAGCGAGTCGGTGCCGCCCAGCTCCTCCACGACCTCGTGCGCGATCCGGACCAGCGCGCGGTTCACCGCCCGCTCGTCCATCAGGCGCCTTCCCTCGGCCATCGGCCCCTCCCGGCGACGGTTCACGGCCCCCGAAGCGAAACGACCTCTCCGGGCCTGGCGGCCGGAAAGGTCGCGAGAGACGCTCGAACCGTCTTCGGTCGTCCCTTTCCAGCCTCACGGAGCTGGTTTAAAAGGACAAGGCGTGGCACACCGCCAGCGGGGAGCATAGCCGGGATCGCCCGGGCGGTCAACCGCCCGGCCCGGCGCGGGGCTCCTCGCGTTCACCCCTCACGAGAGCCGTCCGCAGCCGTGAAGATCGCCGTCTCGGGAGCGCATCGCACCGGCAAGACGACGCTGGTCGAGGGCTTGAGCGACGCCCTTCCCGAGTGCGTCCCGGTGGCCGAGCCCTATCACCTCCTCGAGGAGGAGGGCCACGTCTTCGCCGACGTCCCGGCCGTCGAGGAGTTCGAGCTTCAGCTCGATCGGTCGATCGAGGTCCTCCTGGAGCCCGGGGACCGGGTCTTCGACCGGTGTCCCGTCGACGTGCTCGCCTACCTGCTCACCCATCCCCACGCGGGCGCATTCGACGCCGAACCGTGGATCCCGCGCGTCCGCGAGGCGGTGGGCCGGCTCGACGTCGTCGCGTTCGTTCCGGTGGAACGACCGGATCGCGTGGAGGTCGCCGACCGCGACGAGGCGGCCTGGAGACGGCGGGTGGACGAGGAGCTGCGGGACATCCTGCTGGCGGATCGCTGGGAGCTCGGAGTGGACGTGGTGGAGGCGACGGGGACGCCGCGGGAACGCGTCGTCCAGGTGCTGGCCCGGGTCAGGCCTCGCCGTCCAGGTACTCCACGGCCCCGTCGAGCCTGAAGATCGCGTCCAGCTCGCGCTCCCCGGCGCGGCCGCCGGGCGCGGCGCCGACCATCACGTAGACCTTTCTCGAGTCGGGGTACTCGGTGACCTCGACCGCCTCCATCGTCGAGAGCGCGAAGAGCTCGAGCGGCGCCTCGCCCACGTTCCGCACCTGGTGCGCGCCGCCGGAACCCGGAGGGCACACGAAGGCGTCGCCGGGGCGGAGCTGCCGCACGCCGTCCCGGCCGCGCAGCTCCCCCGTCCCGCCGCGGACGTAGAAGAACTCCTCGTTGACGTGGTGGAAGTGGAAGGGCCACGCGCGCGCGCCGGGCCGCAGCCGGACCACGGAGTAGCCGAGCAGGCGCGCCCCGGTCGCACGCGAAAGCCGGCGCCGCTCGCCCCCGAAGGGCCCGCCGAGGAACGGCTCCCAGGGCACGTCCTCGAGGGGGACGATCCGCGGGTCCCGCCCCGCCGGGTCGGCGCGGTCCGGCGCGGCCGGGAGCTCGCCCTCGCCGTCCCAGTACGACGCCACGGCGCCGTCCCTCAGCATCACGCGCTCCCGGCGCGGCTCGCGGCGCCCGGGGGCGTCGGCGCCGACCTCCGCCGGGGACTCTTCGGCCTCGATTCCCCCGGCGGGCAGACCGCCGACGGTCAGCAGGCGCTTCCCGGAATCCGGGTAGTCCACGACGTCGCGCTCGACGTTCGTCGAGATCGCGAGCACGTGCGCCGGACGATCCGACCGGTTCAGGATCTGGTGCGCGCTCCGGGGGCCGGGCGGCACGCCGACCGCCATCCCGGCGCGCAGCCGGTGCTCGCGGCCGTCGAGCCGGACCGAGGGCTCCCCGCCGAGCACCAGGAACAGCTCCTCGTTGACGTGGTGCGCGTGATACGGCGCGATCGCCGAGCCCGGCGGGAGGATCTCGTTGTGGCAGCCGAGCTTCCGTGCGCCCAGCATGCGTCCGAGCGGGGCCCGCGGGTTCCGGTAGATCGCCGGGCCCTCCGTCCGGTCGGTCCACTGCAGATCGGCGAAGTTGACGACCCGGGCGGCGGCGGGGGACGCGGGCGGGGCGATCACGTGGGACGTCCGAGCGTCGTCTCCGTGGATTCCGCGCCCGCCGTTGCCCAGAGGTCCGCCTGGTCGCGGACCGCCGAACGCTCCGGGCGCGGCGCGGCCGCGGAGCGTGGAGCGGGCGGTGGAGGAGGGACGGGGACGGCCGGACCTTCCGCGCCCGGCGGCGGCAGCTCGATCACGACGCAGCCGTCGGCGATGCGCCGCGCGGCGCGGGCCAGCTCGGGGTCCTCGGAGAAGAGCACGACCTGCCGCTGGACGGCGAACTCCCGCAGGACCCGCAGGCCGAGCCGGACGCGCGTCGCGTCGGATCGGGCGAAGGGATCGTCGAGGAAGAGCGGCGCCTCCCCGGTCGTGGGATCCAGCAGCCGGGCGATCTCGAGGCGCTCCAGCAGGTAGATCTGATCGCGCGTCCCGCGGCTCAGGTCCTCGACGGACACGTACTCCCCGCTCTCCGGCGCTCGGACCTGCAGCGTCAGGTCCTCGGCCACGAGCGCGTCGCGGTAGCGTCCGTTCGTGATCGTCGGCAGGTGCCGCACGAGGGCATCGCGCAGGTGCGGGGCGAAGCGGCGGTGCGTCTCGCGGGCTGCGTCCTCGAGCGCGTCCCGCGCGATCCGGATCGCGCGGCCGGCGCGTTCGATTCCCGCGATCCTGCGGCCGAGATCCTCGAGCCGCTCCTCCAGCTCGGCGGCGTCCACCGCCGCCAGCTGCTCCTCGCGCTCCCGCACGCGCTCCCGCAGGGCGGCGGCATCGAGCGCCGCGGTCCGTGCCGCCCCGGCGCGCTCCCGCACCCGCTGCCGCAGCCCCTCCCGGTCGCCGGGGTCGCCGGCGGAGGGGATCGCCCCGCCGGGCCCCACGCGCGCACGCAGCTCGTCGCGCGCCGCCGCCAGGCGGCGCTCCAGTCCCTCCACGCTGTCGCCGTCCAGGAGCCGCCGGAGGGTCTCGGCCGCCGCGTGCCCGCGGGCGGCGCGCTCGTCCTCGTCCCGTTCGGCGGCCACCCGGCGCTCGAGCTCGGCGGCGGCACGCACGGGATCCGACGCGTCGAGCCCGAGGTCGCGGAGCGCGACCGCGAGCTCCGCCCGGATGGCCGCGGGCGCGC
>DATBJZ010000099.1:0-13413 GCA_036556125.1 Gemmatimonadota bacterium
CGATTACGTCTCGATGGAGATCACGTACGCGACCAAGGAGTTCATGGACTTCCTGCTGCGCTACGAGGCGAACCTCTTCAAGGAACGGCGCCCGGGCACGACGGCGGCCGCGGCGGCGGCGGCCGGCCGGTAGCAGCCGCCGGGAGAGCCGCCGCGCGCTCCGGCGCCACGCCGGCCCGCAGAGCCTGCCCTCCGACAGGGGCGCGGCGGCAGCGGGGAGGACGGCAGCCGCAGGACGACACGCGAGGAGAACGGCCGTGGAGCACGACGTCAAGGACACCAACGTGATGGCCGACATCAACGTGACGCCGATGGTGGACGTCATGCTGGTGCTGCTCATCATCTTCATGGTGGTGACCCCGCTGATCACGGCGGGCTTCCAGGCGCAGCTGCCCCAGGGCGTGCACCTGAAGTCCCGGCCCGAGGAGGACACGCGCGTCGTCCTGGGGATCGACCGCGAGGGCAACTACTTCCTGAACAAGCGCGCGATCCGGCGTGAGGACGCCCTGAACCTGCTGACCGCCGAGTTCAACGCGCGCCCGCAGGACAAGGTCCTCTACGTCAAGGCCGACCGGAACCTGAAGTACCAGGAGGTGCTGGACGTGATGGACATCGCCCGCGACGCGGGGGCGCGCGTCATCGGCGCCATCACGGAACAGCGTCCGGGGACCCAGTCGGAGGACGAGGGTCCGGGTCTGGGCCCCGGGACGGGCACGGAGGCGCCGGCCGACATCCGCGGCCTGTAGCGCCCTCGCGCGGGATCGTCCGCCGCGGGCGCCCGCGGCGAAAGCACGACGAAAGGAGATCGACGTGGGAATCTCGATGGGCAGCACCGGCCAGAGGGACATGTCCGACATCAACATGACCCCGATGATCGACGTGCTCCTCGTGCTGCTCGTGATCTTCATGCTGTCGCAGCCCCTGCTCCAGAAGGGGATCGACGTGCAGCTCCCGCAGGACCAGGAGTCCGAGGAGCCGGTCAGCAACCAGATCGTTCTCGAGATCGACGCGCACGGGAACTACCGGATCAACACGCGCCCGGTGGCCCGCGAGAACCTCGAAGGACGTCTGCGCGAGATCTACGCGGGGCGGCCCGACAAGGTTCTGTTCGTGAAGGCCGACGGCGAGGTGATCTACCAGGACGTGATCGCCGCGATGGACGCCGCGCGCGGCGCGGGCGTCAAGGTCCTGGGGTCGGTCCTGGAGAGCTGACCGGGCCGCGCGATCGGGCGCGGCGCGTGATTTCGACGGGACGAGGAACGAGGCGCTTCCGGGCGCCTCGTTTCTTTTCAGCTGTGTCGTGCGTGGCCGGCGCGGGACACGCCCGGCCCCCTCGGGGCCCGCTCCCCCTCACCGCACGCTCTCCGTCAGCCGCGCACGCCACGCGCCCGCCGCTCCCCGTGCGCGGCTTCGGGCTCGCTTCCGGCGGGCTCGGCCGCCCGGAGCGTCCCGCGCCGGACCGGCCGCCTGTGCGCGCCGGCACTCGGCGCTGCTCGCGTGCGATCGCGTTGCTGCACTGCCTCAGCCGCGCCGCCCCGGGCGCAAGACCACACGCGCGCCCGGCCCGGGTCCTGCAAATGGACGTGTCGCCGTCCGCCGCGCACGAGGAGCGTTCGTGACCGAAGACACCGCGGCCGCGCGGCCGCAGCACCAGACCGTCTACACGATCGTCGAGACCGGCCGCGACCGCGAGCGATGGGTGGAGTGCGGCGTCGCGTTCACGAACCGAGACGGCAGCCTGAACGTGATCCTGAACGCGTTGCCGGTGAACGGCCGCCTGCACGTGCGCCACGCCAACGGACGTGACCGTGCGCCGGAGACCGCGGGCGCGGAGGCCTAGCGGCGTCCGAGGGGGCTCAGCGGCGGGCGCGCGGCCTCCACACCTCGACGTCCAGCTGGCGGGGCCGGACCGAGGTCGCGAGGTACAGCCGCTCGAGATCGTTGCTGGCGAGCAGGCGCGCCCCCGCCGGCAGGGGCAGGTCCGCGGCGATCGGTTGCCCCGTCGCACGGTACAGGTTGAGGAACGACGATCGGGGTCCCGCGGCCGGCTCGTCTCCGGCTGGCCCGTCTTCTTCGCGGGCGGCCGCGTCCGCGTCGGCGCCTCGTCGGCCGCCTGGTGGGGCAGCACGATCTCGCCCGGCAGCGCGGCCGGCACGGCCGCGCGCCACCTCGAGGAACTGGAACGCCACGGTGGGCTCCGCCGACTCGACGGCGACGAGCGGCGTGAACGAGGCGTACCACCGGCTGAGCCGCTCCAGCGGCGCGCCTTCGCGCGGGCCTGACGACGGGGACCGGTAGCGCGCGCTGAACCGCCCGAGGCGCGGCAGCGAGTCGCCCTGCGCATCGATCGAGCGCACCCAGGGCAGCGTCGTCCACCAGGCCAGCAGCCGCCCGTCGCCAAGCGACTCGATCCGGGTGGACGCCACCGGGCTCCACCGGTTCGCGCGGAACACGGGGTCCGGAGGCAGCCGCAGCCGCAGCGACTCCGCCGAGTCGCCGCGGAGCGTGAACAGCACGACCTGCCCCCCGGCCGTCGGGTGCCGGGGCGCGACGGCCGCGGCGACGCGTCCGCCCGGCAAAGCCTCCAGGTCCCAGACGCTCCGCGTCTCGGGCAGCGTGAACCGCCCGCGCGGCGTCAGATCGGGGCCGAAGACCGTCACCACGCCGGCCGTTCGGTCGCCCGCCAGCACGCGGCCGTCCGGCAGGAGCGCGAGCGCGGAGAGGGACCGGAAGCGGCCGATGGGAGCCGCGGGCAGGTCCAGAGCGGCCGCGCTCGGGCCTCCGACGCGCGTGATCCCCTCGCCGTCGGCGCCCGTGACGTGGATCCAGACCCCTTCGGTCTCCGGGAGCAGGAAGCGGCCGTCGGGCAGCACGAGCAGCGAAGCGGGCGCGCGCGCGAAGGGCTCGATCGGCGCCACGTGGATCGTGCGCTCGAGCTCGTAATGGTCGGCGAGGCTCGGGCCCGCCGGTCTCCGCTCGCACGCGGGCTCGAGGAAGAGCGCCAGCGCCACGGCGGTCACGCGCGTGAGGTGCAGGGCGGGTCGCGGCACGCGGCAAGCTCGTGCGGGCGGCGCGGGCCGGCAACCGCGTGCGGGGCTCCTGCACGCCGTCGAGGCTCCCGACGCCGCTCCGCTCCCGGACGCCGCTCCGCTCCACGACGGCGCTCCGCCCGCGACGCCGCTCCGCCCGGGGACGCTCACCGGCCGCCGCCGCTCCGATCTTCTGGCGGGGCCGACGCCGCGGCGCCTACACTTCGCGCGTGAAACGCTGCCCGTTCTGTGCCGAGGAGATCCAGGACGCGGCGGTCGTCTGTCGCTGGTGCGGGCGCGAGCTCGACCCCGCGGCGGCGGCCGCCGCCGCGCGACCGGCGCGTGACGTGGTCGAGGAGCCGCTGTGGTCGGGGCGGCCGGCGCTCCTCTCGAGACCCGGGCTGGTCGTGGGCGGCGCGGTGCTGGCCCTGACGGGTCTCGCCGGCGTGGTCGCACTGGCGCCGATTCCCGGCGGGAGCATCGCCGGCGCGGTGCTTCTCGGGCTGGGTCTGATCCTGATCGCCGCGGCCGCCGTGGCGTGCCTGCGGTACCGGTACGAGCTCACGACCCGCCGGGCCGTCGCGCGCGAGGGCTTCCTGGCGCGGAACACGAGCGAGATCCAGCTCGACGACGTGCGGAACGTCGTCGTCCAGCGCTCCGTCGCCGATCGGCTGCTCGGCCTGGGCAGCGTGTCGCTGTCCACGGCGGGGCAGTCCGGAATGGAGATCACCTTCCGCTCGATCAACGACCCCGATCGCGTCGCCGAGCTGGTGAACGCCCACAACGCCTGACCGGCGAACGGGCCGGCGCGAGGGTCGCGTGGCGCGGATCGGGCCGTTCCCTCGCGCCGCGCCGCGGCCGGCCGGCGCGTGCCCGCGGCCGCGACCGCCGCCCTCCTAGAACAACGATCGGACCAGCGTCTTGGCCGCGGGCCACGCGAGGCGGAGCCGGTCCGTCGCCCGGCTGCGGTTCTTCAGCACGCGCACGACCGCGTCCCGGTCGGCCCGGTTGAAGGTGGCGAGGTTGTAGTCGAGCTGCGCGTCGGTCGCGCGGTAGAGCGCGCGATGGAACGTCTGCGCGAGCGGCCACTGCCAGTCCCGGTACGTGCGCCAGCGCGCGTCGTAGGCGCCGAGGGAGCGGACCGACAGGTCGTTCCGCGCCATCGCGTCCAGGATCGTCCGGGCCGCCAGTCGGCCCGACCACAGGCAGTGGCGGATTCCCTCGCCGAACAGCGGGTTGACCTGGTTGGCGGCGTCGCCGATCGCGAGGAAGCCGTCCTGCGCGTGGCGCCGGACGCCGCCGTTCACGTACGCGAACCCGCCGTGCGTCTCGAGGGGCGGGCCGGGAACGAGCTGGGGCTCGGTTTCGATGAAGCGCCGGAGGTGCTCCTCCAGCGACCGCTCCCGTTCGGCGTAGGCCAGGATCCAGCAGGCTCCCACCTTCGCCGCGGCGGGCCCGATCGGCGAGATCCAGGCGTATCCCCCCGGGACGACCCGCCGGCCCAGGAAGATGTCGAACCAGCGTCCCTCCGCGTCCAGCCGCTGCCCTTCGAGCACGACCTCGAGCCCCGATCCCAGCAGGCCCGGCCGGCGGCTCCGCAGGCCGAGTCCGGCGGCCAGCACCCCCGCGGGACCGGTGGCGTCCACGACGACCCGCCCCCGCAGCTCGAGCGTGCCGCCGTGCTCGCGGGAGCGGGCGCGCACGCCGGCCGCGCGGCCGTGCTCCAGGATCGGGGCCAGAACGGTCGTGCCGGTGAAGGCCGTCGCGCCGGCTGCGAGGGCGTCCTCGAACAGGAACTCCTTCAGCCGGCGGAAGTCGAGGACGTGCGCGGAAGGCTCGTCGTACCAGATCTCCAGGCGCCGCGAGGGGCCGACGAGCCGCAGCCCGCAGATGTCGCGCTGCACGACGTCGCGGGGCAGCCCGAACTCCGACAGCGTCTCGGCGATCGTGCCCGCCGTGGAGGTGACCGGAAGCCCGATCGTCGTCTCGCGGGTGACGAGCGCGACCGAGAGTCCCGCCGCGGCGAGCTCCCGCGCGGCCTGACCGCCGGCCGGGCCGTTGCCGGCGACGACGACGTCGAAGCGCCCGGCGTCGAGCGCGGCCCCGCGTGCGGGCTCCGGATCGAGGGCGAGGTCCGTCACGCTCCGAAGATCGCCCCGCCGCGTGCGGCGGGCCACCCGCCGCCGTTCGCGGCCGCGTTTTGATGGCCGCGCGGTCGCGGCGGTAGATTGGCGGGTCCGCGGGAATGGATGGGGTCTGGTGGCCCCTCTGGTCTTCAAAACCAGCATGGGGCGCCCTCGCGGCGTCCCAGGTGGGTTCGATTCCCACACGTTCCCGCCACCTTCGACCCGCCCGGCTCGCGCGCACGCCGTCCGCGGGGGCCGATCACGGAAGGCACCGATGACGCGTGCCGCTCCCGCCGCCCGGGTGCTCCACGTTCGCGGCCGTCCCGCGGGCCTTCACCGGCCGCGTGGAGGCTGTTTCGCACGCGGCGTTCGTGCCGCGGCGCTGATCGTCGCGCTGGCGTCCGCCGGGCCGCTCGCGGCCCAGGAGCCGGGCGCCGGGGACTCCCTGCCCGCCGCGCGGCCCGATTCCGCCGGGGCTGCGGACGGCGTGCCCGCGGAGGGGCCCGCCGACTCGCTGCGGATCCAGCGGCCGGACTCGATCGCTGCGGACTTCGCGGCGCCGGCCCCCATCGACTCGGCCGCGATCGCCCCGGCCGACACGCCCGCCGCGGTCGTGGATTCCGTCGGGGCGGAGGCGGACACCGGCGCCGCCGCGCCTGCCGACGCCGCCGCGCGCGCCGATTCGTCCGCCGTTCTCGCCGACTCCGCCGGGAGCCGCGGGGACTCCGTCGCCGCGATCCCCGACTCCGCGGCGCGCGCGGCGGCCGATTCCGCGGCGGCCGACACGCTGGAACAGGTCCGGGGCGAGATCCGTTCCGCGCGCGAGCGGCTGGAGGAGGTCGGCCGCGTGCTGGCCGACCTCCCCGCCGACGAGGAGCCGCGGCTCTCGCCCAGGGGCGCCGTGCTCCGCGCCTTCGCGCTGCCGGGCTGGGGACAGTTCTACACCGGGCACCGCCTGCGGGGGTTCCTGTACGCCGGCGCGGAGGTCGGCTTCGCGACGCTCGGCTTCCTGAAGCAGCGCGACGTGAACGAGTTCAAGGAGGAGATGCAGCTGGCACGCCTGGGCTTCGTGGCGGAGGACCAGGCCCTCCATCCCGACAGCGCCTACTCGCGGGAGGACACGCTGGCGCTCTACGAGCGGTTCGGCACGACCCCGCAGGGCGCCGCGCTCGAGGCGACGCTCGAGGCCAAGCAGCGGCGCCGCGAGGATTTCTTCACCTACTCGGTCTTCGCGGTGCTCTTCGGCGCGATCGACGCGTTCGTCTCGGCGCACCTCGATCCGTACCACGAGGCGGAGATCTCCGCCTCGCCCGTGCGCGGGGGCGGCGTGCGGCTGGACGTCACGCTGCCGATCGGCGGCGGGCCGGGCGGGCCACGGTGACGCCGCCGGCGGGCTCCGCCGCGTCCCCGCAGGCCCCCATCGGCGTGTTCGACTCCGGCATCGGCGGCCTCACGGTGCTCGACGCCCTCATGCGTGCGCTCCCGCGCGAGCACCTGGTGTACTTCGGGGACACGGCGCGGCTCCCGTACGGGCCGAAGTCCCCGGAGACCGTCCGGCGGTACGCCCGTGAGAACGTCGAGCTCCTCCGCGGGACCGGCGCCAAGCTGATCGTGGTCGCGTGCAACACGGCCACCGCGCACGCCCTCGACGAGCTGCGCGCGTCCGTGCCGCTCCCCGTGGTGGGCGTCGTCGGGCCGGGCGCGCGCGCGGCGCTCCGCGCCTCGCGAACCGGCCGGGTGGGCGTGATCGGGACCGAGGGGACGGTCGCGAGCGAGGCCTACCCGCGGCGGCTCCGCGAGCTCCGCGCGGACGTGCAGGTCTTCTCGCGGCCGTGCCCGCTGCTGGTGCCGCTCGCCGAAGAGGGGCTGCTCGACCACCCCGCCACGCGGCTGATCGTGCGCGAGTACCTCGAGCCGTTCGTCGCCGAGGGGGTGGACGCCCTGATCCTGGGCTGCACCCACTATCCGGTCTTCAAGCCGCTGGCAGCCGAGGTGCTCGGCCCCCGCGTGGCGCTCATCGACTCGGCCGAGGAGACCGCCCGCGAGGTGGCCGGCCTGCTGCGCGAGCGCGGGCTGGAACGCCGGGGTGCTGGGGAGGGGGGGCGGCGCTACCTCGTGAGCGACCTGCCGGCGCGCTTCCTGCGCGTGGGGCGGGTGTTCCTCGGCGAGTCGCTCCGCGAGGTCGAGCTCGCGACCGCCGGTCCGGACTGAGGGGCCGCCGGGGAGACGCGCCGCTCAGGTCGCGCCCGGCCCCGGCTCGAAGCGTTCGAGCGTGAGCGCGCCGTCGCGTGCGACGGCGTAGCTCGCGTGCACGATCCAGTCGCCCAGGTTCAGGTAGCGCCCCCGCTCGAACGTCTCCTCGTCCGGGAGATGCAGGTGGCCGGCGACGACCGCGTCGAGGTCCGGGCGTGCGCGCAGGGTCTGGCGGGCGAACGCGCGCAGCGCGAGCCGCGTCCGCGGGCTCGGCGCTCCGCCCTCGCGGCGGCGGCTCAGCCTCGAGGTGAGCGCGCCGATCCGCACGGCCAGGTCGGGGTGGATCCAGCGGAACGACTCGATCGCGACGCGGTTCCGCAGCACGACCTTGAGCGCGCGGTAGCCCAGGTCGCGCGGGCCGATCCCGTCGCCGTGCACGAGGAGCAGGCGCAGCCCCGCGGTCTCGAGCACGGTTCCGTCGCCGAGCACGCGGACGCCGATCTCGCGCTCGAGGAATCCGGGGCGCCCGCCGCGCCGGACCCAGAAATCGTGGTTGCCGCCGATGAAGAAGAGACGGACGCCCGCCCGGGAGAGGTCCTGGAGCCGCCTCAACACCTCGAAGTGCCGCGCCGGGATCGCGCTGTCGTACTCGAACCAGAAGTCGAACAGATCGCCGAGGCAGACCAGCGAGCGCCCGGACCCCCGCACGTGATCGAGGAAGCGCAGCAGCCGGGCGCGGCGCTCGGCCTCCGCCTGGCGGTCGGATCCCAGGTGCGCGTCGGAGAAGAGGAAGGCCGGCGAGGGCGCCGTCACCGGCGGCGGCGGATCGGAGGCGGGCATCGGCCGAAGCTAACCGCCCGGGGGAGCGCGTCCACCGGCCCGTGATCGAGTTCCTGGCCAAGTGGATCGCGGCGGCCTTCCTGCTGTCGTTCGCGTGGGAGGCGCGCCGCACGAGTCGGCGCCGGGCGGTCTGGACGTTCGCGCTGACGCTGATGCTCCTCGGATACGAGGTCGGGCTGGTCGAGAGCGCGCTCGAGGCCGCGGCCGCGTGCGTGCTCGCGCTCGAAGCCAGCCGCGACGGGCGCGCGGGACGGCGCCTGGCCGTGAGCGCCGGCGCGCTGGCCGCGGCCGCGGCGCTCGCGTGGTTCGCCGTACGCCCGCTGCCCGCCCTCCTCGCGGGGGGCGGCTGAGCGCCGCCCGGTCGCAGGCGGCGGCGGTCGGCGCCGTGCTGCTCCTCGGCGTCCTCCAGCTTCCCGCGCCCTTCAGCGGCGACACGGCGCACTTCGCGGTCGGCGGGGCGCGGCTCCTCGAGGGGGCGGTCCTCTACCGCGACTTCTGGGACGTCAAGCAGCCGGGGATCTTCGTCTTCTACGCCGCGGCGCGGGCGGCGCTCGGACCGGACGCGGCCGCGGTCCATGCCCTCGACCTGGTCTGGATGACCGCGCTCGGCGCGGCGATCGCGGCCGCGACGCGGGGCCGCCTTCGGAGCCGCGCCGCGCTCGCCCTCGCACCGCTGTGGGGCGTCGGTCTGTACTACGCCGCGGCCAAGCCGTGGCACCTCACCCAGGTCGAGGCGCTCGCCGGCCTTCCGCTCTTCCTCTCGGCGTGGCTCGCCGCCCCGCGGCTGACGCGGGCGGGGTTCGCCTCGGCGAGCGCCGCGGAGCCGCGGGCGCGGTCCTCCGGCGTGAGCGCCCGCAGCGCAGAGAGCCTCCCGCCCGGGCCTGCCCGGCTCGCCGCCGCCGGCGTCGCCGGGGCGGCGGCCGTCCTCCTCAAGCTCTTCTTCCTGCCGATCGTGCTCGCGACGTGGATGCCCGCGCTCGCGGGTCGGCCGCGGCCGCTGCGTGCGGCCGGCGTCCTCGCAGCGGGCTTCCTCGTTCCCCTCGCGACGGTCGTGGTCGCCCTCGACCGCGCGGGCGCCCTCGACGAGGCCGCGTGGACCACGTTCGTCGTTCCCGGGCGCGTGGCCGCGATGACGACGGCGGGAGACCTGGGGCGGATCGGGCAGGCCGCCCTCTGGTTCGGCGTCTTCTACGGACCGGTCGCGGCCCTCGCCGTGGCGGGCGGCCGCGAGGCACGCCGGCGCCGCGACGTCCTCGGGATCCAGATGATCGCGTGGCTGGCCGCCGGAGCACTCGTCTTCCTCGCGCAGTCCGGCTCGTGGTGGACGTATCAGGTCCAGCTCCTGGGGGTGCCGTGCGGCGTGCTCGGCGCGATGGGCGCGGACGTCGTCCTCGGCCGTCTCGACGCTCTGCCGGGCGCCCGCGCGCGGCGGCGCGCGACGGTCGCCTTCGCGGCGATCCTCGTGCTGGCCTCGGCGCCCGCCCTGACGAGCGCCGGCCGGCGCGTCGCCCTGCTGGCGTCGAACGGTTGGGCGCTGTCGCCCGAGGCGCTCGCCGGCTACCGGGACGCGGTCGACCCCGACTACGCCGGGCTGCGCAGGGAGGTGGCGTTCCTCGGGGAGGCGGACGCCGTGCCCGGTCCGATCGTCGTGATCGGCGACCCGACGCAGATCCACCTGGCCCGACGCTCGCTGGCGGTCTCGATCCACGGCTGGGTGCCGTGGCGGCTCCTGCCGGAGCAGTGGCGGCAGATCGCCGCCGAGGTGGCCGCGAAGCGTCCGCCGTACGTGTTCGTCGAGCACGAGTTCCGTCGGATGGTGGCCGTGCGCGCGCCGGAGCTGCGGCGGGTCCTGGACACGCTCTACGTTCCGCTCCGGACGACGGCGCGGGGAACGTGGTACGTGCGCGCCGGCCGCGGCTCCGCTTCGCCGCCGAGCGCCGCGTGGAGGCGCATCCCCGCCGCGTAGCCGGCCGCGCCGACCGCGACGCCCGCCGCGGCGTCCAGCGCGTAGTGGAACCCGCCGTACACCGTGCCCACCGCGAGCGCCGGGACGAAGAAGGCGAACACGCGGAACACGGAGCGGTCGAAGCGGAAGGCGAGGAGCCAGCCCGCGACCGCGGCCGCCACGTGCGAGCTGGGGAACGCGGCCCCCACGCTGGCCGCGGCGTCCAGCACGGCGTGCTCGACGTGGGGGAAGATCCAGCCCATCGCGTCCGGGTCGGGCCGCCTGAAGACGTACCACGGTCCGGCGACGGGCCAGAGCACGAACACCAGGTAGCAGACGGCGAACACGAGGAACAGCACCGTCAGCGACTGGCGATACGCGGCGCGGCGCCCGCGGAGATACAGCGGCAGCGCGTACGCCGGACCCAGCGCGTAGTACGAGAAGTAGCCCAGGTGCAGGTATTCCGAGAGCGGCTTCCAGGGGATCATCTCGCGGAGCGTGAGGCTGGGCTGCGTCCCGAAGGCCGCCGCCTCGAGCCGCAGGATCGCCGCGTCGTGAAAGCCGCCGCCGGTCAGGGCGTTCAGCCGCCCGACCTCGGAGTAGGCGAGCGGGAGGGCCAGGAACGGGAGCCAGTCGCGGAGCACGTCGGCGGCGCCGTGCTCGGGAACCCGCGGGAAGCCGCCGAGCAGGAGCGCCACGAGCGCGGCGTGCACGAGGAGCAGCGGAACCCACGGTCCGATCGGATCTCCGAGCGCCGCCGCGAGGAGGCCGGTGACCGACAGGTAGGCCGCGGCGACGACCTCGTGGGGGCGCGGCCGGCGCCGGCTCACAGCCAGCCGTTCGCCACGTACCACGCCGCCGTGTCGCGGAGGCCTTCCTCGAGCGGGAGGCGCGAGCGGTAGCCCAGCTCGCGCCGCGCGCGGCCGTCGTCGCACGCCCACCCCGCCTGCGTCAGGTCCCGAACGCGCTCCGGGGTGAGCAGAGGACGCGCTCCGACCGTGCGGGCGAGCGCCCGGGCGGTGCGCGCGAGCGCCAGCGCGACGCCGGGCGGCACCGCCACCTCGCGGACGCGGCGTCCGACCGCGTCGCCGATCGCCGCGACGACGCGGCTCCAGGCGTGGACCTCTCCGTCCGACACGTAGAAGACCCCGCGGTTCGCGCCGCGCTCCGCCGCGTCGACGAGGCCGTGCGCGAGATCGCGCACGTGCACGAGCGAGAGCCGCTGGTCGGCGGGGCCGGTCCGGATCGCGAGCCCGCGCCGCGCCAGCCGGAAGACCGCGAGGATGTCGGCGTCCCGCGGGCCGTAGACCGCGGGCGGACGCACGATCACGTGGTCCAGGCCCGAGGCCTGCACGGCGCGCTCCGCGTGGAGCTTGGAGACGCCGTAGGGGCCGACGGGCCGCGGCGGATCGTCCTCGCGCAGCGGACGCCCGACGCCCGACGGACCGGCCGCCGCGAGGCTGGAGCAGTGGACGACGAGCGCTCCGGGTGAGACGTCGCGCACCGCGTCGAGGAGGTGCTCGGTGCAGGTGACGTTCGCCCGCCGGTAGGCGGCGGGGGACGGCGCGGACGTGAGCCCGGCCAGGTGGAAGACGACCCGCACGCCGGCCAGGGCGTCGCGGAGCCCCGGGCCGGCGTCGAGAGCCGCGCGCGCAATCTCGATCCGGTTGCGCGGCAGCCAGCGCACGCTGCTCCGATCGCGGAGCAGGGCGCGCACGCGCCAGCCTTCCTCCACGAGGGCGTCCACGAGGTGGCTCCCCACGAACCCGGAGGCGCCGGTCACCAGCGCCACCCCGGCCGGACGGTCGTCGTGGGGTTCCCCGGGCGCCGGACCGCCGGCCCGGGCCGGGGAGGACTCGGCGCCGGGGGCTCCGCTCGGGCTCAAGCGCCGGCCGCCGCGGCCGGGCCGTGGCCGGCGCCCGCTCCGCCGGGCGCGCGCTCCTCCTCCGTTGCGGCCGCCGCGGACGTCCCGGGCCCGGCGCCGAGCGGCAGATCGTACAGCCGGTAGATCTTGTACACGTGCGCGTCGAGCTTCTCGAGACCGGTCCGCATGACGGCGTTGTCCTCGAGGATCCACGAGAACTCGCCCTTCGTGATCCCCTTCTTCGGCCCGGTGCGGAGCAGGTACAGGTACATCATCTCCGCCGCGCCGGTGCGCCGGTACGGTTCCAGCACGCCGAGCGTGAGCACGCGGAAGGTGTCGATGCCCCGCGCGTGCAGGAGGATCCTGAGCCAGCCGATCGGGAACAGCCGTCCGTTCGCGTGCCGCAGCGCGCGGTTCAGGTCCGGGATCCCCAGGGCGAACCCCGCCAGCTCCCCGTCCACCTCGGCGAAGGCGACCAGGTCGGGATCCACCACGGGCTTCATCTTCTTCGCGAGGAAGGTGAACTCCTCGTCCGTCATCGGAACGAAGCCCCAGTTCCGTTCCCACGCCGTGTTGTAGATCCGCCGGATCGCGGCGACCTCGTCCCAGAAGCGCCCCTTGTTCATCGGCCGGATGCGGACGTTGTGCCGCCGCGCCAGCGCGTTCGCCGCGCGCGACAGGCGCTCCGGGACGGCGGCGTGGCCGCGGTAGAACGCCAGCAGGTCCTTCGCCTTGCGGAAGCCCGCCCCCTCGAGCAGATCGGCGTACCACGGCGGGTTCCACGGCATCATCAGGGCCGGCGGGCTGCCGAAGCCGTCGACGAGCAGCCCCGCCTCCTCGTTCGTGGAGAAGCTCGCGGGGCCGCGCAGGATCTCGAGCCCGCGCCCGCGCACCCATCCCGAGGCCGCCTCGATCAGCGCCGACGCGATCTCCGGCTCGCGCTCGATCTCGAAGAACCCGAAGAACCCCGCGCGCTCGGCGTGGAACTCGACGTGCCGGCGGTTGTGGATCGCGGCGACGCGGCCGACGACCCGCCCGCGCGACTCGGCCAGGAACAGCTCGACCTCGGAATGGCGGTGGAAGGGATGGCGGGCCGGATCCAGCATCTCGGCCACGTCGCGCCGGAGCGGGGGCACCCAGAGCGGCTCGTGCCGATAGAGGCGGTAGGGGAGCTCGATGAACGCACGCCGGTCGCGCCTCGAGCGGACGGGCCGGACGCGGACCACGGTCGCGGGGGAGAGCGGCGGCCTAGACGATGCCCATGCGCCGCCCGACCCGGCCGAACACCTCGAGCACGAAATCCAGCTGCTCGTCGGTGTGGGTGGCGATGTAGGAGGTGCGGATCCGGGCGGACTTCTCGGGCACGGCGGGGGACACGACGGGGTTCGTGAACACCCCCTGGTCGAAGAGCGCCTT
>DATBJZ010000100.1:0-5882 GCA_036556125.1 Gemmatimonadota bacterium
GACCTCGGTCTCGGTGGAGTTCTGCCACACCGTGAGGCCGAAGGCCGAGACGAGCGCCGCCGCGGCCGCGCCGAGCTGGGCCAGCACGGGCGGCAGGCCCGGGTCGCGCCGCTCCAGCCAGGTCTCCAGCACCCGCGCGACGACCAGGAACCAGAACAGCGCACCGACCGCGCTCGCGGTCGCGGAGAGCAGGTTCGTCTTGACGGCCACCGGCAGACCGACCGGCAGCACGCTCGCCACGCGGCCGAGCAGGACGAAGAGCGGCGTTCCCGGCGGGTGGGGGATGCCGAGACTGGAGGCGGCCGCGATGAACTCGCCGGCGTCCCAGAAGGTCACCGTCGGCGCGAGCGTGACGACGTACGCCAGGAGCACCACGGCGAAGGTCGCCGCCCCCACGAGCCGGCGCGTGCGCGCGGCGTCGGACGGCGGCGGGGCCGGCGGCGCCGGGCGGCTGCGCCGGAGCGCCTGCGTCTCAGCCACGCGGCACCCTCTCGAGGACGGGTTCGGCCTCGGCGATCGGCGCCTCCGCGCCCGGTGCGCTCATCAGCACCTGGAGCCGCTCGCGGAGCGTGTCCGACGTGAAGCCGCTCTCGAGCTTCCCCCCCACGGCCAGGGAGATCGTGCCGGTCTCCTCGGAGACGACCACCACGACCGCGTCCGTCTCCTGCGAGAGCCCGACCGCGGCGCGATGCCGGGTCCCGAGGCTGCGGTCCTCCGCGAACTCGCGGGGCAGCGGGAGGATCGTCGAGGCCGCCACGACGCGCGTCCCCTCGAGGATCACGGCCCCGTCGTGGAGCGGCGAGTACGGCGTGAAGATCGTGCGCAGCAGGTCGGCCGTGACGCGGGCGCCGATCCGGGTGCCGGTCTCGACGTACTCCTCGAGGCTGTTCTCGCGCTGCAGCGCCACGAGCGCGCCGACGCGCTCCTTGGCCAGCTCGCGCGCGGCGACCACGACCTCCTCGAGGCCCGGCATCCGCCCGGGCTTCACGAAGAAGCGGAGGTAGCGGTTCCGGCCCAGCCGCGCGAGCGCCGTCCGCAGCTCGGGCTGGAAGACCACCACGATCGCGACCAGCCAGACGGCCTGCAGGGCCGTCAGCATCCGGTTCAGGGCGGAGAGGCTCAGCAGCTGCGCGACGCTCGCGCCCATCATCAGCAGCAGGAAGCCCATCAGCATCTGGACGGCCCGGGTGCCGCGGATCAGCAGGAGGATCTGGTAGACCAGGAAGGCGACGGCGGCGATGTCCAGGAGGTCCAGGGGGGACGGCCGCAGGAAGGTCATCCGCTCGAGATCGGCGAACATCGCTCCTCCGGCACCGGCCGCGCCGCGGTTCAGACCGTCGGGGCCGGCGCCTCCCCGGCCGCGAACTCCCCGACGCGGTGCACGATCTCCAGCGCGCGGCGGCAGTCGCCGACGTCGTGCACCCGCAAGATACGCGCCCCCCCGAGCGCCGCAAGACAGCACGCCGCAAGCGTTTCCGGCACGCGTTCGGCGGGCGCGAAGCGAGCCCCGGGGTCGAGAAAGCCCTTTCGCGACGGGCCGACCAGGACGGGCGCTCCGAGGACGCGGAGCTCCCGGACCCGGTACAGCAGCTCCAGGTTGTGCCAGCTCCGCTTCCCGAAGCCGATGCCGGGATCGACGGCGACCCGGTCGCGGTCCACCCCGGCGGCGACGGCCACGGCGAGGGCCTCGCCGAGGAACTCCAGCACCTCCCCGGCGACGTCCACGTAGCGCGGATCGTCCTGCATCGTGGCCGGCGTGCCCCGCATGTGCATGAGGACGAGTCCCGCCCCGGTCTCCGCGACCGCGGCGGCCATGCCCGGGTCGAACCGCAGCGCGCTCACGTCGTTCACCACCTCGGCGCCCGCGGCCAGGGCCTCGCGTGCGAGGGCGGCCCGCGTCGTGTCCACCGAGATCGGCACGCCCAGGGGCGCCAGCGCCGCGACGACGGGCAGCACGCGGCGGCGCTCCTCGTCGGGGGGAACCGGTCGCGACCCCGGCCGCGTGGACTCCCCGCCCACGTCCAGGAGGTCGGCCCCGGCCGCCGCGAGCTCCCGGCCGTGCGCCGCCGCGGCGTCCGTCGAGGGCCACAGCCCGCCGTCGGAGAAGGAGTCGGGCGTCACGTTGACGATGCCCATCACCAGCGGACGGCGCAGCGGCACGCCCCGCGTGCGCAGCGTCCACGCGTCAGGGTCGAGCGGGTCCAGCGCGCGCCGGACGGCGTCCGCGAGCGCCGGCCCCGGCGCCGGCGCCCCCTCCGCGCGGCGCGCGGCCTCGAGGAGGCCGTCGGCGCCGCCCGAGAGCAGCACCGCGCGCGCCGCGTCCGCGGCCGAATCCGGCGATGCCAGCAGCCGGACTCCCGCCGCGCCGGCGGCGACGGAGAGGCAGGCGGCTTCCGCCGGATCGGGCCGGCGCAGCAGCAGATGGAGATGGAGCGCGTCCGCCGCGTGGTTCGCCCGGCCGAGGGCGTAGCGGGCGAGGAACGGGGAGAGGTCGGCCGGGCGCTCGACCCGGAGCCGGCGCAGCCTCAGGGGCGCTCCCCGGCGGGGGTGGCGTCGCCGCCGCGGCGTCCCCGCGCGGCTTCGTCGGCGGGCACGCTGCGCCCGACGGGGACGCCGCGGTCTTCCTCGGGCAGCGGAACCGGTCCCTCGACGGGTGGATCGTCCGCGCGCCGCTCCCCGGCGGCGCCCTCGCGGCCCCGCGCGCGTTCCCCGTCCGCGGTCGCCCCCGCCGGACGGCCGTCGCCCTCCCCGGGCTCGCGGGGCTCGGCGGAATCGCCGTTGGCCGAGACGCCCGCGCCCGCCTTCGCGCGCGCCGCCGCCGGCGCCAGCGGCTGGCCGCTCAGGATCTGGGCCACCTCGTCGGCGTCGAGGATCTCGCGCTCGAGCAGGGCCTCCGCCAGGGCGTGCAGACGGTCGGCGTTCTCCGCCAGCAGCCGCTGCGCCTTCTCGAAGGCGGCCTGCACGATCTTCTTCACCTCGTCGTCGATCGCGCGCGCCGTGTCCTCGGAGTAGTCGCGGTGCTGCGCGATCTCGCGTCCCAGGAAGATCTGCTCCTCCTCGTCGCCGTAGGTGATGGGCCCCAGGCGCTCGCTCATCCCCCACCGCGTCACCATCCGGCGCGCGAGCTCGGTGGTGCGCTTGAGGTCGTCGCCGGCGCCCGTCGTCGTCTCGCCCAGCACGAGCATCTCGGCCGCGCGTCCGCCGAGCAGGGCGGTCAGGTTGTTCTCGCACCACTCGCGCGTGTAGATGTGCCGCTCGTCCACGGGCAGGAAGTGGGTGACGCCGAGGGCCCGGCCGCGCGGGATGATCGTGACCTTGTGGACGGGGTCCGCTCCCGGCGTGAGCGCGCGCACCAGCGCGTGGCCCGCCTCGTGATACGCGATCGAGCGCTTTTCGGGGTCGGAGATCACGAGGCTCTTCCGCTCCGTCCCGATCATCACCTTGTCCTTCGCGTGCTCGAAGTCGTCCATGTCCACCCGCGTCTTGTTCATGCGGGCGGCCCACAGGGCGGCCTCGTTCACGATGTTCTCGATGTCGGCGCCGGCCAGCCCCGGCGTCCCCTTGGCGAGCGTGCGCAGGTCGACGTTCTCGTCCAGCGGGATGTCGCGCGTGTGGACCCGGAAGATCCCTTCCCGGCCCTTCACGTCCGGGCGGTCCACCACGATCTGCCGGTCGAAGCGTCCCGGCCGCAGGAGCGCGGGGTCGAGCACGTCCGGCCGGTTCGTGGCCGCGATCAGGATGACGCCCTCGTTGGACTCGAACCCGTCCATCTCGACGAGCAGCTGGTTGAGCGTCTGCTCGCGCTCGTCGTGACCGCCCCCGAGTCCGGCGCCGCGGTGGCGCCCGACGGCGTCGATCTCGTCCACGAAGATGATGCACGGGGCGTTGGCCTTCCCCTGCTCGAAGAGGTCGCGCACGCGCGCCGCGCCCACCCCCACGAACATCTCGACGAAATCCGAGCCGCTCATCGAGAAGAACGGCACGCCCGCCTCGCCGGCGACGGCGCGCGCGAGCAGCGTCTTCCCGGTCCCGGGCGGGCCGAGCAGCAGCGCGCCCTTCGGGATCCGGCCGCCCAGCCGCTGGAACTTCTTCGGATCCTTCAGGAACTCGATGATCTCCTGGAGCTCGACCTTGGCCTCGTCGGCGCCGGCGACGTCCTCGAAGGTGATCTTGGGGCGGTCGGCGGAGAGGAGCTTGGCCTTGGACTTCCCGAACGAGAACGCCTTGGATCCGCCGCCCTGCAGCTGGCGCATGAAGAAGATCCAGAAGCCGATGATGAACAGCCACGGCAGCAGGTTGAGGAACCCGCTGAACCAGTCCACCGACGGCTCCCGGGTCTCGATCGCGACGCCGTGCTCCTCGAGATCGCGGATCAGCTCGGGATCGTCGAACGGGATGACGGTGCGGAAGCGGCTGTAGCTCTGCTCGACGCGGCGGCCGCCCGAGCCCTCGACCATCGTCGTGCTGGGACGGCGCAGCCGCCCCTCGACCCTCCGCTCCGTGATCGTGGTCGCGGCCACGTTGCCGTCCCGGAGCTCCTGCAGGAACTCGGAGTACGGGACCTTCGCCACGTCGCGCTCCTGCGGCACCAGCAGCCGCCACAGGAACAGCGGCAGCAGGATGATGAGCAGCCACAGCGCGACGCTCTTCGTGATCCCCGAGACGCGGGGGCCGCGGAGATGCGGAGGGCGGGTCGGGCGGGTGGGGCGTGTCGGGCGCGGCCGCCGGGGCGGCCCTTTCGTCGCCTGGGCCATCAGGATCGGGCTGTCGGCGTGGAGCGCGCGGCTCCAGCGCCGGGTGAAAAAAAAGGAGGCTCTGCGCCTCCTACACCGCGTCGTCCTCCGGGATCGCGGTCGCGTGCGCCGCGGGGGGCCCGGGCACCCGGCCGCCCGCGGCGCCGGGCGAGGGGAGCTCAGGGCTCGAGGATGCCGACGTAGGGCAGGTTGCGGTAGAGCTCCGCGTGGTCCAGGCCATACCCCACCACGAAGCGATCCTCGATGCGGAAGCCAATATAGCGGACCCGGAACGGGTGGTCCACGCCGCGCTCCTTCCAGAGCAGCGCGCAGACCTCGACCGACCGCGCTCCGCGATCCCGGAGCCAGTCCAGGATCGCCGCGAGGGTGAGGCCGCTGTCCACGATGTCCTCGACCACGACCACGTCGCTCCCCGCGAGCTCGATCCCGTCCACCTCGTCGATCCGGACTCGGCCCGAGGTGGCCGTCCCCGCCCCGTAGCTCGCCGCCCGAAGGAACTCCACCCGCAGGGGCAGTCCCACCGCGCGGCAGAGGTCGGCGTGGAAGACGACCGCGCCCTTGAGCAGGCAGACCAGGACGAGGTCGCGGCCGCGGTAGTCCTCGGTGATCCGGGCGCCCAGCTCGGCCACCCGCCGGCGGATCGCGTCCTCGGAGAGGAGGACGTGCAGGTGCCCGGTCGCGAGGCCGGCCGCGGTCTCGGCCGGCTCCCCTCCCTGCCGGCGCAGATCCCGGTCCTCCCTCAGGACCGTGCCTTCACCGGCGCCGCCTCGAGAACGACCAGCCCCCGTGCGACGAACGCGCGGGCGCCGCGCAGGGTCGTCTCGCCCTCGCTGCGCGAGGCCAGCAGGCGCTCCACCTGATCGAGCGAGCGCTCGCCCAGGACGGTGCCGGACGGCGTGACCGCGCGGAAGGCCCGGCGGAGCAGCTCGCGCCGGAGCGCCGGTGCGAGCGCCGCGAGCCGGGCGGCGGAGAGCCGCGCCGCGCCGGCCTGAGTCCGGAGGAGAGCGGATTCCGCCCTTGAGGCCGCCCCTTCGAGGAGCCGGCGGCGGAGAGCCGCGAGCCGCACGAGAAGGACCGCCTCCGCCCGGGGGAGGAGCGGGAGCGCGATCTGCCGGAGACGGTTCCGCG
>DATBJZ010000101.1:0-4120 GCA_036556125.1 Gemmatimonadota bacterium
GCAACCGACGCACGCCGTGACCGCTCCGCACTCGCTCCGCCCCTCCCGCCCCACGTCGCCCACAACGCGCCGGACGCGCCGGCTGCTGGCCCCTGCCGCCTGCGCGCTCGGCGTGACCCTCGGGGCCTGCGCCCCGGCGGCCGCACGCGGCGGGCCGGCGCTCGATCCCGACCTCGAGGAGCGGCTCCGCGAGCGCGCGGAGATGCACGCGCGGATGGTCGAGATCGGACGGCAGGTGCGCGCCGACAGGGTGATGGGCCGCCTCCTGCGTGCGCTCCCCCGGGAGGTCCGCCCGGACTCGACGACCTACGCGGGGTTCCGTGTCGCCGACCCCCGGCTGGAGACGAACGCGGTCCTCGCGGCCGCGGTCGGCGCGCGCGGCGCCTTCCATCCGTTCGTGTGGTCGCTCGACCCCACGGGTGCCGCCGTCTCGGCCGGCCTGAGGCTGGGGGACCAGGTTCTGGCGGTGGACGGGGCGGTCCTCGACCGCGCCGAGGCGCTGCCCGCGCTCCTCGCCGAGCGGCCCGCGGAGCCGCACGTCAGGGTCCAGGTCCTCCGCGACGCGCACGCCCACACGCTCGTCCTTCCGCGGCGCTACCGCGCACCGCAGCTCGAGGTCGTCGTGCTCCAGCGGATGCGCGGGGTGAGCGCCTTCGCCGACCGCCGGGGCGTCGCGTTGAGCGGCGGCCTGATGACCTTCCTCCGCAGCGACGCGGAGCTCGCCGTCGTGCTGGGGCACGAGATCGCGCACGTCGTCCTCGGACACCTCTCCGCCAGCTATCAGGGCGCCGGCCACACGCGCGCGTTCTCGCGTGACCTGGAGCGGGAAGCCGACCGCTGGGGCCTCGAGCTGGCGCACGGCGCGGGATACGACCCGCTGGCCGGCGTCGAGGTCTGGGCGCGGTTCGGCCGCGAGCTCGCGCCTGCGTTCACGAACGAGCTCCTCTACACCCATCCGCCGTCGCGCGAGAGGATGCAGGCCGCCCGCCGGGTCGCGGAGCGGCTCGGCCCGATCGTCCGCGCTCCCCGGCTGCGACTCGAGGAGCTGCCCGACGCCGCCTCCGCGGCTGCGTCCGACATCGAGTAAGCCCGAAACCCGGTCCGCGGATCCGCGGGAACGTTTTTCCGGCCGGTTCAGGGCGGGGACGGCGGGAAGCGGCTCCCCCGCCTCCACCTGATTCGTGGACGCGGCGCTGCGCGAGATGCCGCGCGGCGCCGTCCTCGTGGTCTTCTACGAGAAGCTCGAGCGCGTCCGGGAGATCCTCGACGGGCACGGAGCGGCTCCGGCGCCGGCGGTCCCCGCGCCTCCGCCGCTGCGCACCCGGCGCGGGGCCTAGGGCCGGACCTGGGGGGTCTTCGGCGCGCCGCTGAGCTTGACCTTCCCCGCCTCGGGCGCGAGCGGGCTCGCGTCGCAGCCCAGCACCACCACGGACGCGAGAGCGATCAGGAAGACCAGGACGCTGCGGCGGAACGGAAACGAAGGGGCGGCTGCGGTCACGGGCGGCGGAGGGTTCGAGGTGTCTGCCGGCCGCCCCAGGGCAGACGCCGTACCGCGGCGACGGCGACCCCATAAGTCCTTGTCGCGCGTGCAACCCGCTTCCGGCCGCGCGCCGCCGCCGGCCGGTTCCGCGTCAGGCCGCGGACGCCTCCGGAGCGAATGCGGTCAGCCGGCCGTCTCCGGCCGCCGGCCCGCGGCGTCCGCGGCGACGACGAGCGGCGCCACCGCCGCGGCGGCTTCCTCCTCCAGCACCGCCACCGCGCGCCCGTACAGGTCCTCCGCCCCGGCCGCGGTGTCCTCCACGGCGACGAGGCCGAGGTGGCCGGACTCCCCGAGCGCGCTCAGCATGTGGAACACGACGCCGGTCTCGTGGGTGGCGTGGAAGTGCAGCCCGCGCCGCACGGCGACGTCGAAGACGTCCTCCGGCGTGAAGGCCCGGAAGAGCGGCGAGTGCACGTGATCGCTCGCCACCAGGTGCTTGCTGCGGCCGTTCGGCGCGGTGAACCGCCCCGCGTCGGGATCGTAGCGGCCGTCGGTGAGGAACTGGAGCGTGAGGAACGGATGGGTGGTGCCGCCCTTGCGCAGGTTCAGCTCGATCGCGTAGGGCCGCCAGCCGCCGTCCTGCCGCACCGCGACGAAGTCGATCGCGAAGCGGCCGAGCACCCCCTCGCGCGCGAGCCGCTCCCCGACCTTCCGCGCCTGGGACGTGATCGCCGCCGCGTAGGCGGGGTCGGCCGGGAAGCGGCACCCGAGGTAGACCTGGCCGCTCGGTCCCCCGAGCACCTGGTCGTGCGTGGACAGCACCTCGAGGGCGCCGAGCGGCGTCACGCGCAGCTGGACGCTCGGGCTCCGGAAGTCCTCGCCGCGGATCCGTTCCTCGACGACGCCTCCCGACCGGCCCAGCTTCTCGAAGTAGCTCTCGTGCGACGCACCCGCGAGCTCCAGCCGGCAGGCGGCCACGCGGCTCCGCACGGCGTCCATCTCGGACGGGGAGCCGGGGGCGGGCAGCCCGGTGAGGTCCACGAGTGCGTTGCCGTCGCCGGACACGCCTTCGTTGAGCTTGAGGAGCACCTGCGCGAGCGCGGGCCGCTCGCGGCGCATCGCGACGATCGCCTCGGCGACGTCGGCGGGCGACGTCAGGTCCTCGCGCCCCGCCGCGTGCGGCACGTCGGCCTCGCGGAAGAGCCGCCGGCAGCCGCTCTTGGTGCCGAAGTGGAGGTGCCGGGGATCGCAGCCGTACATCGGGATTCCGAGCAGGAGCGCGAGGTCGCGCTCGAGTCGCGTCGCGCTGAAGAACACGAGGTGCGCCCGTTCCGGATCGGCGACCAGCGAGCGGATGCGCTCGAGGATCCGCGGGCGTTCCAGGAGCTTGTGGCTCAGCGGCCGGGGCGAGCCGTCCATCGGGCTCACGAGGAAGAGCCGCCGGCGCGCGTGGCTCGGGATCACGCCCGGCAGCAGGTCGAGGTAGTAGTCGATGACCGAGGGGTGGATGGTCTGGGACGTCACGTAGACCAGGCGGGCCCGCGGCTGGCGCAGGAGGAGCAGGAGGAACAGGAAGCGCTCCTCGTACGCCTGCATCTGCGCTCCGGTGACGACCTTGTCCACCGACAGCGACGGAACGACGACGATCGTCTGCTCGTCCTGGTTGAACCGCTCGAGCGAGGCCCAGAGGGGAACGAGCTTCCCCTGGAGCGCCGCGAAGCGGGCGTCCGCCTCCTCGTCCGCGAGGTCGAAGGCCTGCTGGGGCAGCCCGTCGCTCATCCTTCCTCCACGCGCCGCTGTGGACGAACGTTCGCCTGAAACCTTCTCCACGGGACCAGCGATGAGAAGGCTCGCGGCTCTCGCCCTCCTCCTGCCGGCAGCCGCATGGGCCCAGGGAGCGCGGCCCGCGGACGCAGCCGGTGCCGCGGAACCCCCGGCCGCGTCCGGGCCGGAGCGCCCCGTCGCGTCGCCCGCGCCTCCGGCGTCGTCCGCCGAGGGGCGCCACGGCCGGCGCGACGCCGACCTGCGGCTCCGGCGCCGGCTGATCGCGGACCAGGGGCGCGTCGACCGCGTGACGGCGGCCCTGGCGAAGGCGCTGCCCGAGGGCGCAGGGCCGAAGCCGCGTCCGTACCTGGGGCTGCGGGTGGCCGACCACGACGCCGGGGAGAACCGCCTCCTGGCCGAGGCGGTGGGTCTGGCCGACCCGGAGCACCCGTTCGTGTATTCCGTGGACCCGACCGGTCCCGCCGCGGCCCTGGACGTGCAGGTGGGCGATCAGGTGCTGAAGGTCGCCGGCCGCGAGATCGACCAGTCGAGCGACTACTACGAGAAGACGCTGAAGGCCGATCTCGAGTTCCCGGTCCGCGTGCGGCTCCTCCGCGACGGCGCCGAGCACGGGATCGAGATCGGGGAACGGCGCCGGCCGCGGGGCGTCGAGGTGCTCGTGGCCGGCGACCACAAGAACGTGTTCGCGTGGACCGACCGCGACCAGATCACGGTCTCGATGGGGATGGTCGAGTTCCTGGCGGACGAGGGCGAGCTCGCGGTCGTCCTCGGCCACGAGATCGGGCACCTGTTCAAGGGGCACTTCTCCACGAGCTACCGTCAGGGCGGCCACGCCTATTTCTCGTCCGACCTCGA
>DATBJZ010000102.1:0-20397 GCA_036556125.1 Gemmatimonadota bacterium
CGCGGGTACGGTTCGAGTCCCAGGTCCTCGCCGAACGCGCTGCTCCCGTCCAGCCTCAGGCCGGCCGTCAGGAACCAGCGGTTGCGCCAGTCGAAGAGCGCCTGCGCGAACACGCCGCCGTTCGCCACTCTCGTGCGGCCCCGGAAGTCCAGCCGCAGGGCGCCGGAGTCGAGCGTCGGCTCGACGCCCTCCGCGAATCCCTCCGCGTAGCCGGCGTGCCGGTTCTCCTCGGAGACGACGTTCTGGGCCCCCCACGAGAGCGTCGTCCGCAGGTCCGGCCGCACGGGAACGACCCAGCTGCCGACGTAGTCCAGCGTGAGGATCGAGCCCGTCCAGTCCTCGTCGGCGAGGATGCCGTCCGGCGCGAGAACGAAGCCGAAGGGCCGGAGCTGCCAGAGGTCGAGGGCGGCCCGGTCGTAGCCCACCGTCAGGCGGTTCGTGAGCCGGTCCGAGGGAGTCCACGCGGCGGTGAGGCCGCCGAGGAAGCGGTCGATGCCGGTGCGGATGTCGTACTCCAGGATCCGGTCGATGGCCTCCTTGCTGCCGTCGCCCAGCTGGTTCTCATCGCCGCGGAAGGCGTTCTGCGTGAGGCCGTGCGCGTTGTTGCCGGCCGGCGTGCTGTTCAGGTCGTGGAGCGTGAGCGAGCTGCTCCACGCGAGGTCGAGCCCGGGGAGCGGCGCCGCGTCCGCGTTGAGGCGCAGGGCGAACCTCTTCTCGTGGTCGTTGGGCAGCACGCCCTCGTTGTCGTCGAACGCCGCCGAGGCGTAGAGCCGGACGTCCCCGCCGCCGGAGGAGGAGAGGGAATACCGCTGCCTCCACGCGCTGCGGAGCCAGGGATCCAGCCCGACGTAGGGATCCGCGTCCGTGCCGTAGGGCTGCATCTCGTCCAGCCCCTGGTCCACGCGCGCGGTCCAGACTGGATCGCCGCGGTGCCCGCGCTTCGTGAAGATCTGGATGACCCCGGACGCCGCCTCGGCGCCGTAGAGCGTCGTCGCGGCGGGACCCTTCACCACCTCGACGCGCTCGATGTCCTCGACGTTCAGGTCGTTGAGCGGGCTCGGGACGTCGTTGGGCCCCCGTCGCGCGTCCCCGGCCGCAGGCACGTTGCGCGGATAGCCCTCGCTGCGGATCCGGATCCCGTCGAGGTAGACGAGCGGCTGGTTGCTGAGCGCCAGGCTTACGTTCCCGCGCAGCCGGATCTGCGAGCCCGCGCCGGCCATCCCGCTGCTCTGGAGGACCGTGAGGCCGGGAACGCGGCCGGCCAGCAGGTTCTCCACTCCGACCACCGGCTCGTCCACGTCCTCGAGCAGCACCTGGTCCACGCTGTGGGCGACCTCGCGCTGGCGCGCGGAGCCGGCGGTGCCGGTCACCACGATCTCGTCGAGCTGGAAGACCTGCGTCTCGAGCGCGAAGTCCGCGCGGGTGGGGCCGTCGAGCCGGACCGGGACGCGCTTCTCGGCGGGCGCGTAGCCGGCCGTCTCGACGCGCACCACGACGGCCCCCGCGGGGACGCCGCTCAGCACGTAGCGGCCGTCGTCGTCGGCGATCGCGCCGACCGTCATCCCTGCGACGGTGACCTGGGCGCCCGGCACCGGAGTCCGCGTCCCCGCCTCGACGATGCGACCGGAGATCGTGCCCGGCCCCTGCGCGACGGCGCGAACGGCGGGCACGTCGAGGAGGGGACTCGAGAGAACGACCGCGGCGGCTGCGAGCCGCCTTGCGAGGACGGGCGCGCGCCTGGCCCCGGCGCTCCGGAGGGTCCTTGCGTTCAGGAGGAACGGGCGAGCGCGGACCACTCCGGGACCTCCGGCGGGGAGAGAAGGTCGAAGGGGGGAAATATCCCGGGGGTGGACGGAGCCGGCACCGTGCCTTTTGGCCTAGGGCGGATCGGGCGTCGGATGTAGACCGGCCGCCCTCCGGCGCCGGCCGGAGCTCCGGAGACGGCCGCCCAGGAGCCCGAGCAGCACGAGCCCGGCCGCGCCGGAGACCCCCGCGCCCGCGTAGAAGCTCCGCGGCCGGAAGGCGAAGCGCACGTCGTGCGTGCCCGCGGGGACGCGGATGCCGCGCTGGACGTAGTTCACGCGAAACACCGGCGTGGCTCGCCCGTCCACGGACGCCGCCCAGCCGGGGTAGTGGACGTCGCTCAGGACCAGGAAGGCCTCGCCTGCCGCGGTCGTCCGCAGGCGGACCTCCGTCTCACGCCGCCCGACGACCCCCACCGTTGCCGATCGGTCGAATTCCTGCCGCGCGCGGGGGAAGGGCGGCTCGACGAGCGCCGTCGCCCGCGGATCGTAGGGACGGCCGCCGGGCAGCCGCGAGGTGTGGATCGCGTCCAGGACGAGCTCGGGCCTGGCGCGAACCACCTCCGAGACCATCCAGGCTTGGGGCATCGCCCGGCGGTTCTCGTAGACGATCGCGGCGTCCTCGATCCGTTCGACTTCCACCCAGTGGGGCGGTGGGAGCGGGAACGAGTCGGCGGCGGCTCGCTGCTCGGGTGCCGGGCGTACGACGTACCGCACCGCCATCAGGTCCAGCGACCGGTTCGCCTCGTCGGCCCAGCGCCCGCCGACCCGGCCCGACGCGTCGATGGGATAGAACTCGCCGAGCCTGAGAGGGATCAGCGCGTTCGTTCCGACCGCGGATCGGACGCCCCACACCCGCGTGAGGTTCGACTGGAATTCCACCGGGGGGCCCGCCGCCGCGCGTTCGCTGAGCAGCCGCTGACCGCTCCGCGCGAGCCGTTCCCGGTACGCCTGCACGTGCGGCCCCGGCGCCAGGTACTCCGTCGTCGGCGAGCGATACCTCCAGCTCATGAACCAGCCGAAGCTGCCGAGGTCGCAGACGAGGACGGCGAGCAGCGCGGCCTGGCGCGCCCGACTGGCGGGCTTCCGCGACCAGACCAGCAGGGCGGTAGCGGAGCACGCAAAGACGAGAAGTGGAATGGCGAGCGCCGGGTGCGTGAGCACGGTACCCCCGCCGCTGCCCGCGCGCAGCCGCTCCCCGATCGCGGATCGGCCGACGAGGACCGCGAGGCCGATGAGCCCCGTCCCCGTCAGGGCCGCCGCCCCGACGAGAACCCGGTTCAGCCGCCGGAGATCTGCTGCTCTCCGGCTCGCGCGTCCGGCGGTGACGAGGCACGCGCTCCGCAGGATCGCGGCGATGCCGAGGCCCGAGAGGACGCTCACCGCGAGGGCGACGTGCATCACGTGCCGGGCGGGAGCGCGGAACTTGTTGTAGACCGGCACGTGGTGGATCAGCCGCCACAGCGGGGTGGCCGCGCCCCAGGCGAGCCAGAGCGCGAGCAGGGCGACGGCGGCCCAGAACCAGACCACCGGGCTCCGGCGCCGCGCGACGAGCGCGGGCGCCACGAGAAGCAGCGGAAGCAGCCCGACGTAGCCCGAGAACTCGTTCAGGTTGGGTTCCCCGAAGTAGTCGGTGCCGTACGGGGACCAGGGGTCGCCGCCGAACGCGTACGGGAACAGCAGCGTGAGCGTCTGACGCGGCGGCAGCGACGCGGTGCTGAACATCCCGAAGCCCATGCGCCAGCGGTCGCTCATCGAGGACAGCTCGTGCGTGGGAATGAGCTGGACGGCCGCGAGCGCGACACCGAGGACCAAGACCGCGCCCGCGCGCGCGAGGTAGCGGCCGCCCGCCCGGGCCGGCGAAACCGCGAAGGCGAGGAACGCCGCCGGGGTCCCGGCCGCGGCGCCCGGCCGGCGGCGGGCGAGACCGAGGACCAGCGCGTACGCCGACGTGAGCACGAGCGCGTAGACGAAGAGCTGGGGATGCCCGGCGAGCGCGCTCATCGCGACCGCCGCCGCTCCGATCACGATCCAGGCGGCGCCGGCGCCCCGGCGCAGCTCGTGCACGGACCACATCGCGAGCGGGATCCACGCGGTGGAATGGAGCATGCTCGCGTGGGGCAGGTGCCCGATCATGAACCCGCACAGGCCGAACGCGAGGCCGGCCCCGGCGGCCGCGACGGGCGTGCGCGTGAGCGCGTGCACGTACCCGTAGGTGAAGGCGCTCGCGAGGACGTAGGCGGAGATCACGTACGCGTTCCAGCTGCCGGGCAGGAGCGCGAAGAGGCGAGCGACCGGATACCACGACGCCGCCTGGGGGTCGGCGGCGACGGGGAAGCCGCCCAGCAGGAGGTCCGTCCAGAGCGTGACCGGCGAGACGAAGTAGGGCCAGTACAGAAGCTGGCCGTCGAAGGGCGCGAGCAGCCGCCCCGCGAGCAGGGCGGGCGAGAAGAAGAGCGCGTAGAAGAGCGAGAACGCGGCCAGGACGACGACGGCGTGCCGGGGCCCTCTCGGGGCGGTTCCGTCGTCGCTCATGGGACGGGATCTTCGCGCATCCGCCCCGGGCCAGCTAGCTTGCCGGCCCGATGACTGCCGACCCCGCCGGCTCGCCGCTCCGATGACCGAGCGCCCCCGCGGCCCCTGGGCCCGCCTGCCGCTTCCCACCCGCATCCTCATCGGGCTCGCGGTCGGGCTCACCCTCGGCCTGCTCGCCAACCGCCTGGCCGGCGACGCGCCGTGGCTCGAGACGCTGATCGCGTACGTGGCCTACCCCGTCGGGCAGGTCTTCCTGCGTCTCATCTTCATGATCGTGATCCCGCTCATCTTCGCGGCGCTCTCCCTCGGGGTCGCGGAGCTGGGCGACCTGCGCCGCCTCGGGCGGATCGGCGCCAAGACGTTCGCGTTCGCGTTCGGAGTGACGTTCGTGTCCGTCACGATCGGCGTCCTGCTCGTGAACCTGGTGCGTCCGGGAGAGGGGATCGATCCGGCGGCCCGCGACGACCTGATCGGCACGCTCGTCTCGGACGACGCGCGGCTGCGGGTGGAGCAGGCGGCGGGCGCCAAGAGCGTCGTGGACACGCTGCTCGACATCATCCCGCGCAACCCGCTCGAGGACGCCGTGCGGGCGTTCGACGCGACCTACCAGGGCGGCGGCCTGCTGGCCGTGATGTTCTTCGCGCTGATCTTCGGCGTGGCGCTGGCGACGATCGAGCGCGAGAAGACGGCGGGGCTGATCGCCGCGCTCGAGGGCCTCTACGCGGTCGTGATGAAGATCATCGGGTTCGCGATGCGCCTCGCGCCCTACGGCGTGGCGGCGCTGCTCTTCACGATCGCGGCCCGGCTCGGGTTCGACATCGTGGGGGTGCTCGCGAAGTACGTGGGCGTCGTGATCGGGGGGCTGCTCCTGCACCAGTTCGGCGTGTACGGCATCCTGGTGCGGCTGCTCGCGCGGATGAACCCGGTCGTCTTCTTCCGGAAGATCCGCGAGGTGATGGTGGTCGCCTTCTCCACCAGCTCGAGCAACGCGACGCTGCCGACCTCGCTGCGGGTGACGGAGGAGCGCCTGGGCGTGCCGCGGCAGATCTCGAGCTTCGTCCTCACCCTCGGCTCCACCGGCAACCAGAACGGCACGGCGCTCTTCGAGGGCGTGACCGTGCTCTTCCTGGCGCAGTTCTTCGGCGTGGATCTCTCGCTCGGCCAGCAGGTGCAGGTGGTGCTGATGTCGATCCTGGCGGGGATCGGGACGGCGGGCGTCCCGGGCGGGTCCCTGCCGCTGATCGTGCTCGTCCTGCAGTCGGTCGGGGTGCCCGGGGAGGGGATCGGGGTGATCCTCGGCGTGGACCGCATCCTCGACATGTGCCGCACGACGGTGAACGTCACGGGCGACATCGCGTGCGCCGCCTACGTCGCGCGGTCGGAGGGCTACGAGCTCAGCACCGAGATGGAGCGGGAGGGGGAGCTGGCGGAGGTGTGACGGGCTACGGGAACGCCAGCGTCGCGCCGAACACGATCAGCAGGAAGCCCACCGCCGTGAGCGCGAGCCAGATCGGGGCCTTGGCGAGCGTGTCGATCAGCGCCGAGAGCGCCGCGAGGAATCCCGCCGGCTCGGAAGGCAGCCCCGCCAGTCGTCCGGGGACGCCGCGCCGCAGTTCCCGGGCGACGGCGCTCGCCAGGCCGCCCAGGACGAACAGGATCCCGAGCGCGATCAGGATCCAGCCCACGACGGCGTTGCCTGCCACGCGCCCCCCTGAAGCACGGGTGAGGACCGGAAACGGGGCGCGAAGCCGCCGCCGCGCCCCCTCCTACGTCTAGCCCACGGCCTCCCGCCCCGCCACGCGGCGCGTGAGCCTGGCCTCACGGTCGAACAGGAGCGTCGTGAGCGCCAGAGCCGCGCCGAACGTGGCGGCGAGAACGGCCGCGTCCAGCGCGGGGTGGAGCTCCGGCCTGAAGCGCGGATCGAGCCCGCCGCCCGCGCGGGCGAAGGACGGACCCGAGAACGCCGCGTGCTTCATCAGGTCCACCCCGTAGGTGAGCGGGTTCAGCGCGGCTCCGATCCGGAGCGCGCCGGGCAGGGCCCGGACCGGGTAGAGCGCCCCGCTCAGGAAGAGCATCGGCAGCAGCACGAAGTTCACGATCCCCGAGAAGTTCTCGAGCGAGTCCACGCGCGTGGCCAGCAGCATCCCGAGCGCCGAGATCGCGAGGCCGGTCAGCGCCATCGCGCCGAGGAGCAGGGCCAGCCGGGCGGGCTCGGGGGAGATCCCGAGGACCGGCAGCAGGGTCAGCAGGACGCCGGCCTGCACGAGCGCGACCGAGCAGGAGCTCGCGATCTTCGCGAGCACGAGCGTCGTCCGCCGAACCGGCGCGATCAGGAGCAGGCGGATGACCCCGAACTCGCGGTCGTGCACCGTCGAGAGCGCGCCGAACATCGCGCCGAAGAGGAGCACCATCCCGAGGATGCCCGGGAGCAGGAAGCGCCGGTAGGCGGCCGCGTCGGCGCCGGCGGCGATGGCGCCCACCCCGCTCCCCAGCAGGAACAGCCAGAGGAGCGGCCGCGCGAGCCCGGAGAGGATCCGCGCCTTCTGGTGGCGGAGCCGCTGCAGCTCGCGCAGCACGATGCCCCAGAACGGCCTCACGCCGGCGCCGCGTCCACCGTCGGTTCATCGGATCGACTCACGCCGGCTCCTCGTCCGTCGCCGGCCCCGACGCTTCGACCGGCAGATGGTCCACCGTCAGCGACAGGAACGCGTCCTCCAGGGACAGCGCGGCCCCGCGCACCTCCGCGGGCGTCCCGCACGCCAGCAGCTCCCCCCGGTGGAGCACGGCGACCCGGTCGCAGGACTCCGCCTCCTCGAGGTAATGCGTCGTGAGGAAGAAGGTCATCCTGCGGTCCCCCCGGAGGCGGTGCAGGAGCTTCCAGGTCCGGCGGCGGGCGGCCGGATCCAGCCCGAGCGTCGGCTCGTCGAGGAACAGGAGGGCCGGGGCGTGGAGCACGCCGCGCGCGACGTCCACGGCGCGCCGCATTCCGCCGGAGAGGTGGCGCACCAGATCGGCACGCCGGTCGCGCAGGTCGAAGACGTCCAGCAGCTCGTCGATGCGCCGCCGGGCCGCGCCTCCCGGCAGATCGTACAGGCGCGCCGCGAACGCCAGGTTCTGCTCCACGGTCAGGTTGCGGTCGAGCGTGGACTCCTGGAACACGAGCCCGATCCGCCGCCGGACCTCGAGGGGTTCGCGGAGCGCGTCGCGGCCCTCCACGCGAGCGCTGCCGCGCGTGGGGCGGATCAGCGTGGCCAGCAGGTGGATCGTCGTCGTCTTGCCGGCGCCGTTCGGACCGAGGAATCCGAAGAACTCGCCGCGGCCGACGTCCAGGTCGAGCGAGCGGAGCGCGGTGACCGCGCCGAAGTCGCGGCCCAGGCCGCGGGCCTGGATCGCCGGAACATCGTCCGGGAGGGAGGGTGCGGAGCGCAGGCCGGAGGGCGCGGTCGCGACCGTCAGGACAGGACGCGCAGGAGGTCGCGCATCTCGCGCGGGTTGCGGTAGCGGAGACGGTCGGGGCCGCCGTTCGGCTGCGCCTCCCGCAGGGCCTCGTCGACCAGGTGGCGATCGGGGGAGAACCGGCAGACCGGATCCGTGCGCCGGGCGTCGCCGGTCAGCGCGAAGGCCTGGCAGCGGCAGCCGCCGAAGTCCACCTCCTGCCGGCCGAGCGGACAGGACCGGCACGGCTCCGGCATCCAGTCGGTTCCACGGAACGCGTTGAACGCCTCGGACTCGTACCAGATCCACTCCAGGTCGCGCTCCCGCACGTTCGCGAACGCCAGCCCGATGTCACCCGCGGCCTGACAGGGGAGCACGTCGCCGTTGGGGGTGACCGTGAGAAACCGACGCGCCCAGCCGGCGAGGCAGGGCTTGGGCAGGTCCTCGAAGTAATCGGGAAGGACCCAGATGATCTCGAGCCGGTTGCCGAGGCGCCGCCGCTCGCGCTCCACGACCGCCGCGGCGGCCTCGAGCTGCTCTCGCGACGGCAGGAGCAGCTTGCGGTTCACGAGCGCCCAGCCGTGGTACTGCGTGTTGGCCAGCTCGATGCGGTCGGCGCCGACCTCCTCCGCGAGCGCGAGGAAGTCGCCCACCTGGTGCAGGTTGAGCCGGTGCAGCACCACGTTCAGCGTGAGCGGGAGGTCGAGCGCGCGGACGCGGCGGCAGGCGGCGACCTTCTCGTCGAACGACTCGGCGCCGGCGATCAGGTCGGACACCGCGCGATCCGCCCCCTGGATCGAGATCTGGACGTGATCCAGACCCGCCCCCTGGAGGGCCGCGAGCCGGTCCTCCGGCAGGAGCGTGCCCGCGGTCACGAGCGTCGAGTACAGTCCCGCGTCGCGCGCCGCCGCGACGATCTCGAGCAGGTCGCGCCGCAGCGTGGGCTCGCCTCCCGAGAGGGCGACCTGCACGACGCCGAGACGTCCGGCCTCGTCCAGCACCCGCACCCAGTCCGCCGTGGCGAGCTCGTCGCGGTAGGGCGACGCGGCGTAGCGCAGCGGGTTCGAGCAGTAGGGACACTGGAGCACGCAGCGGTACGTCAGCTCCGCGAGCAGCGAGAGCGGCGACTCCACGCCCCGGCGGTCGCCGGGCGCCGGACGCGGTCCGGCATCGGGGAGCGTCGCGGTCACAGCGCCGACACGTCCGCGACCCAGCCGCGCCGGCGGAGCCGCTCCAGGAACGTGATCACCTCGGTCTCCATCCGTTGCCGTCGCGCGGGCGCGCCCTGCTCGGCGGGCTCGTCCGAAGGCCGCTCCGGCCGCCCGGGCGCGTCTCCGGACGTCGCGTCGAACCTCCCGGCCAGCTCGGCCACGATCTGCGCCACGGTTCGCCGGCCGTCGCACAGCTCGAGCACCGCGTGGGCCGTGGGGTTCAGCGCGAGCGCGCCTTCCGGATAGAGGAGGAGCGCCTGCCCGCGGGGCTCGTTCCAGCGCACGCGCACCCTGGACGGAAGCCGGGGCCTCGAATCGCGGCGCCACCCCGCGTCGTCCGCCGGGGTGTCCGGATGGAGCCCGTTCGCCGGAGCCCGGTCCGGAGGAGTCTCGTTCGCCGGGGCCCGATGCGGATCGACCCCGGTCCGGCCGCTGTCCGCCGGACGCGCCGTGACGTTCTCTTCCGGACTCACGTCAGGAAACCCGCAGCACGGGCTCGCGGCCGGCGCGGGCGCGCTGCCGCGATCCGCCGCCGCCCTCGCCCGCCCGCAGCACGTAGTGATCGTGGATCGCGTCGAGCAGGGTCCACAGGACGTCGAGCTTGAAGTCGAGCGCGGCGAGGGCGCGCTCCTGCGCCTCGCGCGTGCGGCATCGGGTCGTGACGATCTCGAGACCGTACGCCACGTCCTGCGGCGCCTCGGCCATCCGCGTGCGGAAGTAGGCCAGGGCCGCCCGGTCGATCCACGGGTAGCCGGCCTCCAGCGCGGCCACGCGCGTCCGGTGCAGGTCGGGGGCGAAGAGCTCCGTCAGGGAGGAGGCGACCGCCTCGACCCAGGGGCGCGTGCGGCAGAAGGTCACGTACGCGTCGGCCGCGAAGCGCACGCCCGGGAGCACGTGGCGCTCGTCCAGCACCTCCTCGCGCGAGAGGCCGACGCCTTCCGCCAGCACGAGCCAGCGCTCGATGCCGCCGGGGTTGCCGTCCCATCCGTCGTGGTCGTGGATCCTCTTGATCCAGCGCCGGCGCACCTCGCGCTCGGCACAGTTGGAGAGGATCGCCGCGTCCTTCAGGGGAATGGAGCGCTGGTAGGCGTACCGGTTGGCGACCCAGCCGGCGATCTGCTCGCGCGAGAGCTCGCCCGCGTGCATCCGGAGGTGGAACGGATGCCGGTCGTGGTACGACGTGCCGCGCGCACGCAGCCGCTCGACGAAGACGTCGGCCGGGAGCGGCTCAGACGACGTACTCGGATCCATCGCGCGCGATCTCCCACCCGGCCCCTTCCGCCGCGGCGCGCTCGGGCGAGCCGCGGCGCAGGACCGGGTTCGTGTTGTTGACGTGCACGAGCGCCTTCCGCGCCGGCCGGAGGCCCGCGAGAGCCTGCAGCGCGCCGCCCGGACCCGCGAGCGGGAGGTGGCCCATCTCCCGAGCGCGCCGCCGCGAGATCCCGAGCCGGACGAGCTCGTCGTCCTCCCAGAACGTGCCGTCCCACAGGAGGACGTCGCGCGGGCCGACGCGGCCGGGGAGGGCCGGGTCCACGGCGCCTGCACCGGGCACGTAGACCAGCGCCGCGTCGGAGCCGGTCCCCCGGACCCGGACGCCGATCACCACCCCGCCGTCGGCCGCGTCCTCGGGTCCGGGCACCGCCCCTGCGCCCGCTCCGGCGTTCTCGGGATGGACGCCAGGCTCGCGCGGACGGTCACCGTTCAGCACGTACAGCGGCGCGTCGCCCGCGACCGCGAACGGCTCCACCTCGAGCCCCAGGCCGCTTCCGTCCACGCCCGTCGGATGGAGCGGCCGGCCCGGCACGATCTCGGTCCAGCGCACGGTCAGGTACGCGGCCAGCGTTCCCGCGACGCCGCTCCCCTCCAGCGCGCGGCGGACGAACGCCGTGCAGTGGAGCGAGAGCTCGCCGCCCTCGCGCAGGAGCAGCAGCCCGGCGGTGTGGTCCACCTCGGCGTCGGTGAGCAGAACGGCGGCCACCGGCGCGGCTCGAATCCCGCGGGGCTGGAGGTCGCGGCAGGCCGCGAGCTGCCCACGCAGATCGGGCGACGCGTTGAGCAGCAGCCAGCGCTCCCCGTCCGCGGTCACCGCGACGGAGGACTGCGTGCGCGGCTCGACGCCGCCGCCGTCCCGCGCCGCCGCGCAGTTCTCGCAGCCGCAGTTCCATTGCGGCACGCCGCCTCCCGCGGCCGAGCCGAGGACTCGGATCCTCACCGCGGCCCCGAGGCTTGAGATGCGACCTGCGGTGGGGAAGCCGCCCTGAACGGATGCGACGCCGTGACGGCGTCGGAAACGACAAAGGGAGGCTCCGCCGTGGCGAAGCCTCCCTCCGAGCGAGGCCCCCTACGCCGTGTAGGCGTAGGTGGTGACCTCGCAGCTCAGCGGGATCGCCTCGAAATCGGGTGCGGTCCAGGCCATCGAGGATTCCTCCAGAGGAGAAAGGGGTTCGATCGTACACGCCGCGGAGCGTTCGCTCCGCGCACACCTCACCCCCGATGCATCCGCCGTGCCCGCTGCGGCGAGACTTCGCAGGAGCTGGGTAGAAGGATGCAGGACAAGGGTTTGGAGCGGCCCCGGGGGCAGGTGGATGGGCCGGTCCCGTGCGGGCGTGGGGGGTTCTGACGCGCAGCGAGGGGCAAATGCCCCGAGACGATCGGTCAGTCGCCGAGGCCGAACTTCTTGATGCGGTAGCGGAGGGTGTCGCGGGTGATCCCCAGACGCCGCGCGGCGCGCGTCTGGTTGCCGCCCGCCTCGCGGAGGGCCTGCTCGAGCACCGACCGCTCCCAGGAGGCGAGGTCCACGCCCGGCGGCGGAAGAGGCGCGATGGCGCCGTTCGAAGCGGCGGCCTGCGACCCGTCGGTTCCCGCCGCGTTGCCGCGCGCGTCCGGGACCTGGGCCGCGCGGTCAGACTCGAGAACCGTCGTCGGCGCGCCTCGTCCGCCCGCCGCCTGCGAAACGGGCTTCGGAGTGCTCAGCGCTTCCACGTCCACGAGCCCGCCCTGGGTCCAGAGAACGCCGCGCTCGACGACGTGCGACAGCTCGCGCACGTTGCCCGGCCACGTGTAGTCCTGCAGCCTGCGCTCGACTCCCTCGGCGAATCCCCGAAACGGCCGCCCGTACTTGGCGCTGAATCGGCGGGCGAAGTGCTCGGCGAGCAGCAGGACGTCGCGGCCCCGCTCGCGCAACGGCGGCAGGTGGAGCACGAGCACGGCGAGGCGATAGTAGAGGTCCTTCCGGAAGCGCTGCGCCTCGACGTCGCGCGTCAGCTCCCTGTTCGTGGCCGCGAGGATGCGCACGTCGATGCGACGATCGCGGACGCCGCCGACGCGGCGGACGGTCCGCTCCTCGATCGCGCGCAGGAGCTTGCCCTGGAGGCCGCTCTCCAGGTCCCCGACCTCGTCCAGGAAGACGAACCCGCCGTCGGCGGCTTCGAACAGCCCCATTCGGGCTTCGCGCGCATCGGTGAACGCCCCCCGCTCGTGTCCGAACAGCTCGGCCTCCATCAGCGAGGCTGGAAGCGCCGTGCAGTCGATCTCCACGAAGGGACGCCCCGCGCGCGCGCTCGCGGCGTGGATGTTGCGAGCCAGAATCCCTTTGCCAGTGCCGGTCTCGCCCGTCAGCAGGATCGGCGGAGTGTCATCGAGCGCCGCGAGCTCGCGCGCCCGGTCGACCATCGCCCGAAAGCCGGGCGAGTCGCCCACGAGCACGGGCGCCGCGCTCCCGCGCGCCGCACGTCCGCGGTAGTACGAGAGCTCCTCGCGCAGGACCGCGCTCTCCCGCGCGCGATCCGCGAGAAGCTTCAGCTGGTCCAGGTCCACGGGCTTCTTGAGGTAATGGAAGGCGCCCAGCTGGACGGCCTCGACCGCGCCCTCGATGGAGCCGTAGGCGGTCATCACCACCACCGGCAGCGAAGGGTCCCGCTCGCGGATCCGGCGCAGGAGGTCGATGCCCGACACGTCGGGGAGCGCCACGTCCAGGAAGACCAGGTCGGGCTGCAGGGATTCGAGGAGCTGCATCGCGCGCGCGCCGTCCTCGGCCACCTCCGCGCCGTAGCCCGCCTCCTCGAGGAACAGCCGGATCGACCGCGCCAGCGTCCGCTCGTCGTCGACGATCAGGACCGTGAAGCCGCCTTCGGCCGTCCGCCGGCGCGGACCGGGTGAGTCGACGGGGGTCACGCGGCGCCCGCGGGTCCCACCGGCTTCGCCTCTGCGTCCCGCCGCCGCGCCTCACCGACGCCGTTCGCGTCGCGGCCGTCGGCGCCGGCGCGTCTGCGGACCCGCGCCGCCGCCGGGAGCTCCATCGTCACCGTCGTCCCGGCTCCGGGCGCGCTGGTGAGCGACACCCGGCCGCCGTTTCCGTCCACGTACCGCCGGGCGATCGCCAGGCCGAGTCCGGTGCCGTCCGCGCGCGTCGTGAAGAAGGGATCGAACACGGAGGGGAGCGTTCCGGCCGCGATCCCCGGGCCGGTGTCCGTCACCTCGAGGACGACGCGGTCGCCCGCGAGCGCACCGCGGATCGTCAGACGCCCGCCGGCGGTCATCGCGTCGAAGGCGTTCGAGACCACCTCGAGGAGGGCCTGCTCGATCTGGTAGGGGTCCACGAACACCGCGGCAAGGTCGTCGGGCACGTCGGTCGAGATCCGCACCCCGCGCTCCGCGGCGCGCGCGGCGAAGGCGGGTAGCACCTCCTCGACGAGCCGCGCGGGTGAGTGCTCGACGGGGTGGCCGCCGGCGGGGCGCGAGTAGCCGAGCAGGCTCTCGATGCGCCGGTCGAGGCGGTCCACCTCGGCCAGAATCGGCTCCAGCTGCTCCCGTGCGGCCGGGCGGTCGCGCATCTGATGGATGGCGAGCTGCGCCGCGGCGCGGAGGCTCGCGAGCGGGTTTCGCAGCCCGTGCGCCACGGCCGCCGACATCTCGCCGATCGAGGCCAGCCGCTCGGCGCGGATCAGCTGCGCCTGCGTCCGCTCGAGCTCGGTCACCTTCGCGGCGAGCTCGGCGTTCGCGTCCGCCAGCTCGGCGTGGGACCGTCGCAGGCTCCGGCGCATCTCGCCGAACGCGCGAGCGAGGTCGCCGATCTCGTCGCGGGACTGCACCTCCAGCGGCTCGTCGAGGCGACCCCGGCCCGCGGCGTCCATCCCCGCGCGGAGCCGCTGTACGGGCTTGGCGAGCCCGCGGGCGATCACCACCGACGCGGCCACGCCGGCCACGAGCGAGAGCGCCAGCACGCCGAAGAGCACGCGGCGCTCGCCCGCGAGGATCGTCTCCAGGCCCTGGTACGCGCGCCGGACGCTTCGCTCACGCGTGGCGCCGTAGATCTCGCGGTTGGTCCGTGTCAGCTCGGGCAGGATCCGCCCCTTCAGCTCCTGGTCGGCGAGCCGGAAGGCCTCCTCGCGCCTTCCCTGCTCGGCGAGTGTGAACACCTGCTCGCTGACGCCGCGGATCTGCTCGTGGATGGCGTCGATCCTCCGGGCCAGATCGCGGTCCTCCGGACCGAGGTCCGCCTGCCACCGCGCCTGCCAGTAGTCGATCACCTCCTCCATCATCTCGAAGTCCTGCCGCGACCGCGGGGAGAGGCCGGTCAGGAACTGCCAGACCACCTCGGCCTGGTTGAACATCGCCGTCTCGAGCTCGGCGAACGTGCGCGAGCGGGCGAAGCTCTCGCCGAGAGCCTCGAGGGCGCGGCGCTGCTCCCGGTTGCTCCGCAGCGCCTCGGCGCCCACGAGCACGACCGGGATCGTCATCGCCAGGAAGCCGAGGGAGAGCTTCCGCTGGAAGGTCACTTCTTTCTCTTCTTTTTCTTCTTCTTCCCGCCGCTCTTCTTGCCGTTCCCGCCGACGGCGGCCTCGATGGCCGCGATCGTGGTGCGCAGCGCCTTGACGCGGGCGAACGGCTTGTCGTTGGCCTCGACGACGGTCCACGGCGCCCACGCCGTGCTCGTCCGCTCCAGCATGTCCAGGACGGCGTCCTGGTAGAGCGAAAACTTCTCGCGGTTCCGCCAGTCCTCGTCGGTGAGCTTCCAGTGCCGGAACTTGTCTCCGGCGCGCGACTGGAAGCGGCGCAGCTGCTCCTCCTGCGTGATGTGCAGCCAGAACTTGATCAGCACCATCCCCGCCGCCGCGAGCTGTCCCTCGAACTCGTTGATCTCCTGGTATGCGCGGCGCCACTCGCGCTCGGTGCAGAAGCCCTCGACGCGCTCGACGAGGACGCGGCCGTACCAGCTGCGGTCGAAGATCGCCAGCTCGCCGCCGGCCGGGATGTCGCGCCAGAACCGCCACAGGTAGTGGTGGCGCTTCTCCTCGGAGGTCGGCGCGGCGTACGCCGTCACGGAGTAGCCGCGCGGATCGAGAAAGCGGGTCAGGCGCTTGATGTTCCCGCCCTTGCCGCTCGCGTCCCACCCCTCGTACACGATGAGCACCGGGACCTCCTGGTCGTGCGCACGGCCCTGCAGGTCCCGGAGCTCGGCCTGGAGCGGACGGAGGATCTCGTCGTACTCCTCGCGCGGGAGCGTCACGCTCATGTCCAGCCGCTCGAGCAGCGCGGACTTCCTGGCGATGGGTTCGGTGGTCGCCGTCCTGTCGGGGGCGGCGTCGGCGACCGCCGCGCCGTCGCCGCCGGGCCCCGGATTGCCGTGCGCGCCGTCGCCGCCGGGCCCCGGATCGCCGTGCCCGCCATCGCCGCCCCGCGCCCGCGCCGCGTCCTCGATGGCGCGGATGATCGTCTCGTGGATCTTGACCGCCGCGTAGCGGTCGTCCTCCGCTTCGACGATGGTCCAGGGCGCCGCGGTCGTGCTCGTCTTCGCCAGCATCTCTTCGATGGCCTCGGCGTAGTCGTCGTACTGCTTGCGGTGACGCACCCAGTCCTCGTGGGTCACCTTCCAGGTCAACGTGGGATCCTCGTCGAGCTTCTTAAGGCGCTTCTTCTGCTCCTTGCGGCTGATCTGGAGCCAGAGCTTCACGATGAGCGCGCCGTCGTCGGTGAGCTGGCGCTCGAACTGGCCGATCTCGTCGTAGCCCCGGGTCCATTCCTCCTCCGCCGTCAGGCCGTCGACCCGCTCGACGAGCACCCTGCCGTACCAGCTCCGGTCGAAGAGCGCGATGTCTCCCCGCGGCGGGAGCCGCCGCCAGAAGCGCCAGAGGAAGGGCCGGCCGGCCTCCTCCGGCTTCGGCGCGCCGATCGCGTGCACCCGGAAGTGGCGCGGGTCCAGCTTCTCGGTGAGGAGCGCGATGTTCTCGCCCTTCCCGGCCGCGTCCCACCCCTCGAAGACGACGATCACCGGGATCCCGTGCTGGAGCGCGAGGTTCTGCGCCCCCCGCAGCCGGTCCTGGAGTCCGGGAAGGGCGCTCTTGTAGGTCTGCTTGTCGAGCTCCAGCGAGAGATCCACCGTCTCGAGCATTCCCGGTCTCCTTCCGGATGGCGCGAGGTTGAACGAGTCGCGGGCCGCCCGTTCGATCGCGACGACGGCGCACGGGACCCGCGTCCCGTCGCCCGCGAACGTGTGGTCGGCACCACCATTCTAACGCGGCCGGACGGCCGCGACGGGACAAGCGTCCGCCCTACTCCGTCCCGATCGCGCTCTGCGCGGGGTCGGCGGCACAGAGCCCGAGCGGGTTCCACGCCACGGGAGACCGGTCCACCCAGGGCTTGTCGGATTCGTGCAGGATGAGGCCCAGCGAGCGCTGGACGCGACTGCCGTACGCCGTGAGCTGCATCGGCGTCCGCGCCGGGATCGTGGGCGATTCTCCCTGCTCCACCACGATCCTGCCCTCCGGCGTCTCGATGCACTGGCCGCCTTCGAGCACGTAGAAGAGCTCCGGGCCGCCGGGGTGCCGGTGAACCCGCGTCTGCATCCCCGGCGACAGGTGCGACGTGATGTACCGGGCCGTGTAGCGCCGCCCCGGAACGACGAGGATCGGGCCGAGCACCGCGACCCGAATGCCGCCGGCCGGGCGCCAGGCGGAGCCGGCGATCGCGAACAGCCAGCCACGGTCGAACGCGCCGGTGGCGGTCCCGCCCCGGACCAGCATCTCCTCCGCTTCCTTCGCCGAGCGGAAGGAGTACAGGTGCCAGTAGACGGGCTCATCCGGAAGCTCGCCGAGAGGAACGGAGGCGAGCAGATAGCAACCGACCGGCGTGTTCCCGTCATCTGCCGGCTGCTCACAGCGGCCGGGCACCTGCGCGGCCGCCGCCTCGAGCGCCAGCAGGACCGGGAACGTCGCGGCGATGAGGGAACCAACCGTCCGCCCGTTCACGAAGCCTCCCCGCTGCGGGTGTCCAGGACGATGCATGCCTTCTCGAGCCCACGGCCAGAGTCGTGATCGGGGGCTGCAGGCCCGCCCCTCCGGACGTCGACCCGCCCGCGGTTCGCCCGTCCAGCGGGAGGGTCCTCCCGATCGTCGGTCGCCGGGACGATCTTCGGCCATGGCCGATCCGGCGAACCGTTCCCGCCCGGTGATCCGTGCACTCGCCGGCGCGGACGAGGCCCGAGCCTGTGCCCGGCTGATGGTGCAGTCGGAGCCGTGGATCACCCTGGGTCGCAGCGAGGCGGCGGCGCTCGGCATCCTCGAGGACCCCGGCCGCGAGGTCCACGTTCTCGTCCAGGACGAGGCCATCGCGGGGTTCGTGATCCTCGATCTTCGCGGTCCTCTGCGAGGCTACGTTCAGAGCGTGTGCGTGGCCCCGGAACGGCGCGGACGCGGTCTGGGCACGCAGCTCGTGCGCTGGGCCGAGGAGCGGATCTTTCGGGAGAGCCCGAACGTCTTCCTGTGCGTCTCGTCGTTCAACGACGGCGCCCGGCGGCTGTACGAACGCCTCGGCTACGAGGCGGTGGGACGGGCTCGAGGATCACGTCGTGCGCGGGCACGCCGAGATCCTGCTGCGCAAGTCGCGGGGGCCCTGGACGGAGTTCGCGACCCACGGCACGGTCCAGAGACGTCGTCGCCCGTCCGCCGCCCGGCTTGGCGGAGGCGGCCGACGACCCTAGGTTCCGCGCAGACCTCCCTTGGCGAGGCCGTCCTGGCCCATCGCTCCTGCGGCGGGTACGCCGTCCAGCGCTCCACGACGGAGCCGCGTCGACGGCTCGATCACGGGCTCATCCAGCACTCGGAGGCACGAGGATGTCGAAGCTCCTGGCGGCCCTCGCGGTTGCCGCGGCGTTCACCGGCGCGACCGCCGTCACGTCGTCCGCTCAAGGCACCGCGGCGCCCGGCGGGGCGCCGGTCGTGGAGGTCACGCCTGCCACGCTCGAGGTGGACGTGGGGCAGGAGGTGACGTTCGAGGCGGCCGTCCACGGTGGACCGGTGACGCCGTTGAGCGGCCAGACCGAGGAGGTCCCGTCCGCCGGCGGAGCGTCCGGGGCCGCGGAGGGCGCCGGGGACGCTCCGGACGTGCTCTGGATCGCATCGCCGTTCGACGCCGCCGCGGCCGACCAGGACGGCAAGGTGACGTTCTACCAGCCGGGCAACGTCGTCGTCACGGCCCTCGTGAACGGCACGCCCGGGTTCGCGCAGGTGCGCGTGCGGCCCGCGAAAGTGGCGAAGGTGGAGATCGCGCGGCCCTCGGCCCCGCTCGTGGTGGGCGGCGCCGCGCAGCTGGACGCCGTCGCCCGCGCGGCGAGCGGCACCCCGCGGGAGGACGTGTCGCTCTCCTGGACCTCGGAGACGCCGGACGTCGCGTCGGTGGACGCCGGCGGGCTGGTCACCGGCCTCGCGACCGGCAAGGCCACGATCGTCGCCGAGTCCGACGGCGCGCGCGGCACCGTCACCGTGGACGTCGTGGAGAACCCCGTCCGGACCCTCGCCATCGAGTCGCCGTCGGCCGCGGCTCGCAGCGGGGACGTGGTGCGGCTGAAGCCCCTGGCGAAGGGCGAGGGCGGCACGGCGATCGCCGATCCGTTCGTCCGCTGGTCGGTGAGCGGCGAGGGCGCGTTCGTCGCCGCGGACGGGGCGTTCGTCGCCGAGCGGCCCGGCACCTACGCCGTGACCGCGACCAGCGGCGACCACGTCGCCGTCACCTCGCTGGTCGTGAAGCCCCGCGCGATCGGGCGGGCCCTCGACGTGGTCGGCAGGGCGCCCGCGAAGCAGTTCCAGGTGGCGGAGCAGTGGATCGTCGGCGACTGGATGTACGTGGGGACGATCGCCGACAGGGTCTACGCCTACGACGTCTCGGACCCGGCGAACCCGGTGAAGACCGACTCGATCCTGGTGGACGCCCGGACGATCAACGACGTCAGCACGACGCCCGACGGCAGGATCGGCGTCTTCACGCGCGAAGGCGCCTCGAGCCGGAAGAACGGGATCGTGTTCTTCGACGCCTCCGACCCGGGTCATCCGAAGGTCGTCTCCGAATACACGGAGACGGTCACGGGTGGCGTCCACAGCGCCTTCATCGACGGCCACTACGTGTATCTGACCGACGACGCGACAGGATCGATGCGCGTGATCGACTTCTCGAACGTGAAGAAGCCGCGGGAGGTCGCGCGCTGGCAGGTCGAGAACCCGCAGGCGCACACGATCGAGATCGAGGGGCAGTTCCTGTCCGGCGGGCGCTACCTGCACGACCTCCAGATCGTGGACGGGCTCGCCTACCTCGCGTACTGGCGGGACGGTCTCGTCATCCTCGACGTGGGGAACGGCATCAAGGGCGGGAGTCCCGAGAAGCCGCAGTTCGTGAGCCAGCTGCGCTTCAACCACAACGAGCTCTACGGGCCGGACTGGCTGGCCGGGACGCACACGGTGTTCCGATACGAGGACTACGTGTTCGTCGGAGACGAGGTGTTCCCGGCGAACTTCGACATCGAGTCCCGCGACCGAATCCCGCCGCGCGGCATCCTCCACGTGGTGGACGTCTCCGACGTCGAACACCCGGTGAAGGTCGCGGAGTACGAGGTTCCCGAGGGCGGGGCGCACAACGTCTGGGTCGAGGACGACGTGCTGACGATGGGCTACTACACTGGCGGCGGCCGCGTGCTGGACGTCTCCGGCGAGCTGCGCGGCGATCTCTACGCGCAGGGGCGGGAGATCTCGCGCCTGTTCACCGGCGACCCGGAGGGCTACCGGCCCAACCTCCCGCTGGCGTGGGGCGCGCAGCCGCACCGCGGCCACGTGTTCTTCAACGACATCAACTCGGGCATCTGGATCACCAAGCTCGGCGCGCCGCGCGAGCAGGGCACGACGACCGCCCCGGGGTTCTGAGGCGACGGTCGGCATTCCGCTCCGCCATCCGAAGGGCCCACCGCCGGTGCGGGTGGGCCCTTCGTCGTTCTCGCGCGTGTCGAGTCACAGCGCCCACTCGAAGAGCGGCTGATGCCGGGTCGACCTGCGCGGTTGGCGCCAGTTCGGTTGGGGTGAGTGCCTGACGTGCATGCGATGGTGCTGGACGCTCAGCGCACGCCGCTCGTGTCGCGCGATCTGCCCGATCCC
>DATBJZ010000103.1:0-35050 GCA_036556125.1 Gemmatimonadota bacterium
CTCCTGCACCCACGGCGGCATCGCCGCGTCCAGGCCCGTCGCGGCGGCGGTGTAGGTGTACATGTCCGCGGTGATGCGGAGCCCGGCCGCGCGGGCCGAGTCCACCTTCGCGATCAGGGCGTCCATCTTGGGCCAGTTCGCCTCGCCGGCAGCCTTGACGTGGTAGATCTCCGCGGGGACACCGGCCTCGCGCGCGATCCGGATCAGCTCGTCGGCGGACTCCAGCAGCCGGTTGCCCTCGCTGCGCAGGTGCGAGACGTACATTCCGCCGTGCTCGGCGACGACGCGGGACAGCTCGATCAGCTCTTCGGTGCTCGCGTAGAAGGCGGGAGCGTAGATGAGCGACGAGCCCAGGCCGAGCGCGCCGTCCTCCATCGCGGCGCGCACGAGCGCCTTCATCCGCTCCAGCTCCTCGGGCGTGGGAGGCCGGTCCTCGTAGCCGATCTCGTGGCGGCGCACGGTCGTGGCGCCGACGAACGACGCGACGTTCGGCGAGATCCCCCGCGCCTCGAGCCAGCGGAGATACTCGTCGAGCGTCGTCCATTCGATGTCGTACCTGATGTCGCCCTGCAGGGCGACGTTCTCCGCCTTCATCCGGTCGTTGAGCGGGCCCATCGACTCGCCCTCGCCCATCACCTCCAGCGTGACGCCCTGCCGGATGTCGCTCTGCCCCCGCCCGTCAACGATCAGCGACTCGTTGGCCCAGCTGAGCATGTTCACGAATCCGGGGGCCACCGCGAGCCCGGCCGCGTCGATCTCGAGATCGCCGCTCGCGCCGCCGAGGTCGCCGATCCGCGCGATCCGGTCGCCGCGGATCCCGACGTCCCCCACCACCGGCGGGCCCCCGCCCCCGTCGTAGAGGGTGCCGCCGCGGATCAGGACGTCGTATTCGGGAGCGCGGCCGAGCCGCCCACCGGCGGCGGCGGCGAGGCCCACGGTCGGGAGACCCAGCGCCAGCAGGACGAGAGCCCGGGGCCGCGGCACCCGGGTCAGCGCTCCCCCGGCGGACGGAACTCCGCCGGGATGGGGTTGTCGGGCCGCTCCGTGTCGAAGATCCAGCCCACGACCCACCAGCGCTCGCCGTCGTGGTGCAGCTGGATGCTGTTGATCCCGCGCTCGACCGGAGCGCCGCCGGGCTCGCGGCTCCACGCGTACGTGCTCCAGACGTGCGCGATCCCGCCGAAGCGCTGCGTCACGCGACCGATCTCCCACTCGTGGAACGGCTCGTCGCGCACGCCGCCCATCCGGTCGTGGAACTCCCCCAGGCTCATCATCTCGAGCCGCGGCGCGGCGCCGGGCTCGCGGACCACGAAGCCCACGCGGGCCCCGGGCACGTGGAGCGACTCGTCCCGCGCGCGGTCCGGGCGCTCGCCCGCCGGGCCCGAGACGACCTCGTAGTACGCGGCGACGATGCCGTCGAGCGTGGTCACGTCCTCGGCGCGGGGCAGCGAGTCCCGTGCTCCCTGCGCGCCGAGGGCGCCGGCGAGCACGAGCCCCCGGGCGAGCACGAACGCGGGGGCGAGGACGAACGCGGGCAGCGGCAGGCTGGACGTCATCGAGTCACTCCTCCAGGGGCGGGGAAACGACGAGGGCCCGATCGCGGGACCGGGCCCTCAGGGTGTCGCGAGACGCTCGTCCGGCGCTAGTCCGCCGCGGGTCCGGCCTCCCGGGGAGCCGCTCCGGCCGACGCACGCCCGTCGTTGCCGGCCTGCCCCGGCGCCGCGTCGGCGAGCGTGCAGTCCGATCGCAGCCCCAGCGCCCCGGCGATCTCCCCCCACGAGAAGGCGGCGATGTTCCCGTCGTTGTGGATCGCGTAGAACGCGCCGGCCGGGAACGGCCCGAAGCCGCGCTGGGTGAGCGCCACGCCGTCGGTGTTGCGGGTCACGCGGCCGCTGAACGAGCCCAGGTGCTCCAGGCTCCGGCGGTCGAAGACGTGGAACGTGTTCCGCTCCATCCCCTGATCGGTCGCGATCCAGTACCCGCTCCCGTCCGGACAGTCGTAGAGGGCGAGGCCCTCGGCTTCCTGCGGGAAGAAGCCCCGGCCGAAGACCTCCCCGGAGAAGCGGCCGTCCAGCCCGTACACCTTCCAGTGGGAGTCGGGCTCGAGCTCCTCGGCGATCACCACGCGGTCGCGCTCCGCGTCCACGCCGATCGTCTCGACCTTGCGAAGCACCCCCTCGCCCGAGGTGTCGCCGAACGTGCGCACGTGCTCCGCGACGACACGGTCGCCCTCGCGCCGCACCCGGAACTGCTCCACGCGCTCGCCGAGCGCGCTGTCGGGCGGGATCTGGTCCTCGACCAGCTCGTAGTTGTCGGTGACGTACACGACGAACGAGCCGTCGTCGTCCTCGTACGCGGCGATGCCGTAGGGCCGCCGCAGCTGGTCCTCGCCGAAGGTGCCGATCGGCTCCCGACTCGGGAGGGCGAACGCCTGGAGGCGCGCGTTGTCGCGCTCGACGACGAGCAGCACGTCGTCCACCACGGCCACCCCGTTCGGCCGGTCGAGCCGTCCCGGCCCGCTTCCGGTGCCGCCGATCCGTCCCAGCGGCTCGCCGGTCGCGGCGTCGTTCACGAGGACGACGTCCGTGGCCTTGGCCGAGGTCAGGATCCAGTGCTGGCCCTCCGGGCCGTGCCAGACGGTGGGGGAGTCCACGTCGTCCAGCGTGTCGCGGGCGGTGAGGAACGCTTCGTCCAGCAGAGCCACCTCACCCGTCGCGGCCCCGCCGGCAGCCCCCGCCCCGGCGGCAGCCGTATCCACCGCGGCGGCCGCGTCCGATCGGCCGCCGGCGTCGGCGGGGGCGTCCCCGCCGCCCCCGCACGCCGCCGTGAGCGCGAGGCAGGCGGCGGCCAGAGTGTGCGCGAGGACGCGCGCGCTACGGGCGGTAGCGGACCCCAAGCTCCCCCCACGCCTCATAGAACTCCTCCTGGATGGGACGGTCCTCCCGTCCCTGGTAGGTCACGAACGGCTCGTTCGTGAGGTTCACGAGCTCGAGGAAGACCTGCGCCTCGGGCGTGACCTGATAGCTCGCCGAGAGGTCGAGCTGCAGGTGGTCGTCCACGATCAGGTCCTGCTCCCGCTCCTCGGCTTCGCCCGTGTCGCCGCCGAACTCCAGGATGAAGTCCGAGTTGTAGTTCAGGCTCAGCTGCGTCGAGAAGCCGCCGCGCTCGTAGCTCAGCGCGGAGTTGAAGACGTGCTCCGACTGGCCCGCGAGCCGCGTGTCGCGGCCGCCGGGGAGCGTCGCGTCGGAGTCCGTGTACGTGTAGTTGCCGTAGATGCCCAGCCCGTCGAGCGGCGGCGGCAGCCACAGCAGCTGCTGCTGCAGCGCCAGCTCCACCCCCCGGATCTCGCCGGAGTCGATGTTCCGCGGCTGCACGGTGTTCCCGCCCAGCTCGTTCTCCTCGGTGAACGGGAAGATCGGGTCCTCGAGCGACTTGAAGAACACGCCGGCCGACATCACGCCGATCCGCTCGTCGTAGTGCTCGAGCAGCAGGTCGTAGTTGATCGAGGTCGTGGGATCCAGGTCGGGGTTCCCGATCGTGATGTCCTCGTCGTCGATCAGCACGAACGGAACCAGGTCGATGAAGTTCGGCCGCGCGATCGTCGTCGTGACCGCCGCCCGCAGGTTCGTGAGCGGGCCCAGCTCGTAGCGGACGTGCGCCATCGGGAAGAGCCGCCCGTAGTCGTTCTCCGCGTCCACCGGCGTCAGCGTCTCCTCTTCCGGATCGAGCTCGAAGCCCACGGTCTCGAGCTTCGTGTGCTCGTACCGCACGCCGGGCAGGAACATGAATCGCGGCGTGAAGTTGATCTCGCTCATCACGTAGCCGGCCGCCGTGCGCTCGCCGATCTCGTAGTCGTTGGTGGCGGCCTCCAGGACGTCCTCGCCCTCGAGGACGCTCCCGAACTGGTTGAGGAAGCGTTCGACCTCGTCCTCGCTCGTGACGATCGGCGGGAGCTCGTAGTCGCCCGGGTTGTAGTCGCCGAGCTCGTAGGGGACCCCGAGGTCCTCTCCCAGGACGATGTCCTCGGCGTCATCGACCAGCTCGAACTCCTCCTCGGTGAGGTCCTGGTCCTTGTCCTTGTCCCGGTACTTCACGCCGAACTTGAGCGTGCCGGCCCCCTCCGATCCGAAGTGGTAGGGCACGCTGACGTCGAGCGCGCCGACCAGGTCGCGGTTCTTCGTGAAGTTGTCGGACGGCTCGAAGCCGTTGAACACGTACTCGCCCCCGACGCCGTCCGCGGGATTGGCCTGGATGTCGTCGGGGTCGCTGATGTCGGGGTCGAACTCCACGTCCTCGCGGACGAACGAGATCTCGTCGTCGAACGGGCTGTCCTCTTCGGAGCGGGAGACGGTCCCCCGATACGCGAGCGTGATGCCGTTCCCGACCAGGTGCTGCCCGCCCGCGGTCACGTTGAGGATCCGCTGCGTCTCGTAGCGGTTCCGGTGCAGGAACTCGAGCTCGCCGTCCTCGACGACGTGGACCAGCTGCAGCCGCTGCTCGTCGTCCTGGAGCTGGGAGTAGAGGCCCGTCGCGTAGAGCTCCGACCCCTCCCCGAGGCGGTAGTCGAAGTTCGCGGTGGCGCCGAGCCGCGCGCGGTACATCGAGTACTCGCGGATCGAGAGCTCCTCGAGCTCGTCGTCCCCCGGCCCCGGGTCGCCCAGGTCGAACGCCGGCTCGAGATCGTCCGATCCGAAGTTCCGCCGCGAGTAGGAGCCCGAGAGGAGGAAGCCGAAGCGGCCGTCCTCCGACCGGTCCCCGTACGCGGCCGAGCCGCTGCCGGAGAGCTCGTCGCGGATGGGCGCGAAGCCGCTCGCCGCCTCGACCGAGATGAAGCGCTCCTCCGGCGCCTTGCGCGTGACCAGGTTCACCGACCCGCCGATGGCCTCGGCGTCCATGTCGGGCGTGATCGCCTTCGAGACCTCGATCGACTCGAGCACGTCCACCGGCACGGCGTCGAGCGCGATCTGGCGGATGTCGGCCTCCGGCGAGGGCACCTGCTCGCCGTTGATCGTGACCTGCGTGTTGGCCGGCGACGCGCCGCGGATCTGGATGTAGCGCCCCTCGCCCTGATCGCGCGCGACGGAGATCCCGGGAAGGCGCTGGACCGCCTCCGGCGCCGACGCGTCGGGGAAGCGGCCCATCTGGTCCGACGCCACGATGCTGGTGATGTTCGGCGCGTTCTTCTGGCGCGTGAGGGCCTCGGCCTGCCCGCTCGCGATGACGCCCACGACGATCTCGTCCATCGCGAGGGCGACCGCCGGGAGCTCGAAGTTCGCCGTCGCGGTCCCCTCGTCGGTGACCGTCACCGTCCGGGTCGCCGTCTCGCGTCCGAGGAACGAGGCCTCGATCTCGCGGGAGCCGGTCGGCACGCTCGCGAGCACGTAGTTCCCCTCCTCGTCCGCCACGGTTCCGATCGCGGTGCCGCGGACGAGGACCTGCGCGCCGGCCAGCGCCGTCCCGGTCTCCGCCTCGACGACGCGGCCCGCGACGCGGCCGTGCTCCCGCTCCTGCGCCCCGAGTGACGCCGGGGAGACCGGGCCCGCTGCAAGCCCGAGCGCCGCCGCGATGACGAGCCGTACGAACGTGTTCGCCCTCATGGTCGCTCCTCTCTGACGGGCACGTCCCCGGCGCCCGCGTTGGACGTCCACCCTGCGTCTGCCTCCCGCTGCTCACCACGTCGACGGCCGCGGCCGCGGCGGGACCCGGCCCGCGGCGCGACACGTTCCCTCCGGCGGGCCGCGAACACGGCCCCTGCCGCGGCGACACGTTCCCTCCGGCCGGCCACGGATCCGCCGCGCGCCAACGACGAAACGGTCACGGCGCGCCGCCTCCGGGAGCCGCGGATTCCGCTGCGGCGCCCACCCCCTTCGCATCGCCTGGTTCGGACTGCGCCGGTTCCGCCGCTGCGCGCTCCGCCGGCTCGATCGCGGCCGACTCGGGCTCGGCCGCTTCGGCCTCGCCGCCGGGCTGCGCGTTCTCCCGCGTGACGAGCTCGATCTCGACCGGCTGCTCCGGCGGCACCGACCCGCCGTTCAGGAGCGTGTGCGCGCTGACCACGGCGAGGCGACCCATCTCGCGCGGGTTCTGCGCGACCGTGGCGTCCATCCGGCCCCCGCGGATCGCCGTCCGCGCGTCGGGCTGCGCGTCGAACCCCACCAGCACCAGGTCTCCCGTCCGGCCGGCGGCGGCGATCGCCTCCACCGCCCCCAGCGCCATCGGGTCGTTCGCGGCGAAGATCGCCCGCACCTCGGGGTGCGACTGGAGCGTGTTCTGCGTGACGTTGAAGGCCTGGTCGCGCTCCCAGTTGGCGGTCTGCGAGCTCACGATCGTGATCCCCGGGTGCTCGGCGATCGCCTCGCGGAAGCCGCGGAGGCGCGAGTCGCCCGTCTCGTGCCCCGGGATGCCCTCGATGATCGCGACCGGCCCCCGGCCGCCGAGCCGGTCGGCGACGAACTGCCCCGCGATGCGACCGCCCTCCACGTTGTCGGACCCGATGAACGTCGCGACGGACCCGTCGGCGCGGCGCAGCGCCTCCTCGTCCACGCGCGTGTCCAGGACCACGACCGGGATCCCCGCCGCGTTCGCCTCGACGACGGCCGGCACGACCTCGCGCGAGCCGCTCGGCGTGAGGAGGAGGGCGTCCACCCGGCGCTGGATCAGGTTCTCGATGATCTGCATCTGCTTCTCGACGTCGATCTCGCGCTCCGGCGCCTGCACGAGGAGCTCCACGCCGAGGCTGTCCGCGGCCGCCTGCGCGCCCTCGGTCATCTCGATGAAGAAGTCGTTGTTGAGCGTCTTGAGGACGAGCGCCACGGTCGGGCGGTCGCCGGGACCGCCGCGGTTGCAGGCGCAGAGCGCGGCGGCGAGAGCGAAGACCCCGAGGGAAGCGCCGCGGAGCCGCCGCATCAGACGACCGTCCCGCGCGCGGCGCGGCGGCGGAGGCCCACGTCCACCAGCACCGCGGCGACGATCACGACCCCGATGGCCACCTGCTGCACGTAGGAGGAGACGCCGAGCAGGTTCAGGCCGTTCCGGAGGGTGGCCATGATCAGCGCCCCGACGAGCGTGCCCGCCACGGAGCCGGAGCCGCCGAGGAGGCTCGTCCCGCCGATCACGACCGCGGCGATCGCGTCCAGCTCGTACATGATTCCCGCGATCGGCTGGGCGGAGTTCAACCGGGCGACGAGCACGAGGGAGGTCACGGCGCTGAGGAGCCCGCTGATGCCGTAGACGGCCGCCTTGTAGGCGCGCACCGGGACGCCGGAGAGCGCGGCGGCGTCCTCGTTCCCCCCGATCGCGTAGGTGTAGCGGCCGAGCAGGGTGCGCGTGAGGACGAGGTGCGCCAGCGCGTAGATCGCGAGCATGAGGATCACCGGCACCGGCACGCCGAGCAGGTGCCCCGTGGCGAGGAACCGGAACGACTCGGGGTAGCCGGAGATGGGCCGGCCGTCGGACAGCATCAGCGCGAGGCCGCGGGCGACGCTCATCATCCCGAGCGTCGCGATGAACGGCGGGATGCGGCCGAGCGTGACGAGCGCGCCGTTCACGAGGCCGCTCGCGAGCCCGACCCCGAGCCCGACCGCCGCCGCGGCCGGCACCGGCGCGCCCGCCTGCACGGCGGTCCCGAGCGCGATGCCGGAAAGCGCGACGAGCGACCCGACCGACAGGTCGATCCCGCCGCTCAGGATCACGAACGTCATCCCCACGGCGACGATCCCGATGATCGCGCTCTGCTGGACGACGTTCAGGAGGTTCGAGACGGTGAGGAAGTGCGGCGTGGCGATCCAGAGGGCGAGGCAGAGGACGAGGAGCCCGGCGAGCGTGCCGAACTCCCTCGCGTGCAGGCGCCGCGCCCGGCGCCGCCCGGCCGGCGGCGCGGCGGAGGCCTCGAGCACCGTGCTCACGCTACTCGCCGACGGCGCACGCCAGGATCCGCTCCTGCGTGGCCTCGGCGCGCGTGAACTCGCCCGCGACGCGGCCGCCGCGCATCACCAGCACGCGGTCGGAGAGCCCGACGATCTCGGGGAGCTCCGAGGAGATCAGCAGGATGCCGACGCCTTCGCCGACGAGCCGCTCCACGAGGCCGTAGACCTCCTGCTTGGCGCCCACGTCGATGCCGCGGGTGGGCTCGTCCAGGATGAGCACGTCCACCCGGCAGGCCAGCCACTTCCCGAGCACGACCTTCTGCTGGTTGCCGCCGCTCAGGTTCAGGACCTGCTGCTCGATGGAAGGCGTCTTGATGCGCAGGGAGCGCGCGAGCTCCTCGGCGCGGTCGGCCTCGTCGCCGGCGTTCACCACGCCGAAGCGCGACACGGCCGGCAGGACCGGCAGGGTCAGGTTCTCGCGCACCGTGAGACCGAGCACGAGACCCTGCCCCTTGCGGTCCTCGGTGACGTAGCCGATGCCGGCGCGGATGGCCTGGCGCGGCGACCGGATGCGGAGGGGACGGCCGCGGACGAGCAGGCGGCCGGCGTCCGCGGGATCGGCTCCGAACACCGCGCGCGCGACGTCCGTGCGCCCGGACCCGAGCAGGCCGGCCACGCCCACCACCTCGCCGGCGTGCAGGGTGAAGCTCACGTCCTCGATGCGGCCGCGCCGGCCGAGCCCCTCGACGCGCAGGAGCTCGTCGCCGCGGGTCCGTGAGGTCCGCGGCACGCCCTCCTCGACCTCGCGGTCGGCCATCAGCCGCACGAGGGCGCGGCGGTCGGCGCCGCGCACGTCGCGGGTCGCCACCCGGCGGCCGTCGCGCAGCACCGTGACGCGGTCGCCGATCTCGAAGATCTCGTCGAGGCGGTGCGAGATGTAGACCACCGCGACGCCGCGGGCCGTGAGGCGGCGGATCACCGCGAAGAGGGTCCGCGTCTCCCGCTCCGTGAGCGCGGACGTGGGCTCGTCCATCACGAGGATGCGCGCGTCGAGCGACAGCGCGCGCGCGATCTCCACCAGCTGCCGCTCCGCCAGCGTGAGGTCGCGAACGGGCGTCCGGACGTCGAACAGGGCGCCCAGCTCCTCGAGGAGCGTCCGCGCCCGCGCGGCCATGGCCCCGCGGTCCACGACGCCGAGACGCCGCGGCTCGCGCCCGAGGAACACGTTCTCCGAGGCGTCGAGCCCCGGGACCAGGGCCAGCTCCTGGTAGATGACGCCGATCCCGAGCTCGCGGGCGTGCCGCGGGCCGGAGATCGCCGCCTCGACCCCGTCCAGCAGGAGGCGGCCGGAGTCCATCCGGTGCGCGCCGGCCAGGATCCGGACGACGGTGGACTTGCCCGCGCCGTTCTCCCCGAGCAGCACGTGCACCTCGCCGCGGCGGACCTCGAGGTCCACGTCGTCGAGCGCGACCACGCCGGGGAAGCTCTTGCGGACGCCGTCGAGGCGGAGGACCGCGTCGGCGGGCGTCGAGGAGGGTCCCTCCGGGCTCACCGGCCACCGCCGTTGGAACGTTCCACGCGCGGAATGTCGAGACTCCGGAGCGGGGCTGTCAACGGTTCCGTGGCAGCGCGCCCGCGAGAGGGGCGCCGTCCACGCCCTCCGGGACGGGGAGGCCGAGCAGCGCGGCGAGCGTGGGTGCGAAGTCGGTGGTGGACGCGCGCGTGGAATCCCGTCCGGCGGCGATCCCCGGACCCAGGAAGACGATCGGCACGTGCCGGTCGTACCAGCGCGGCGTGCCGTGCTCGGTGCCGCGCAGGCCCTCGAGCCAGCCGGCGTCGAAGAGCACCTCGACGCCCTCCCTCCCGAAATCCTCGTGCACGCGCCCCGGATACACGCTGCGGCTCATCAGGACCGCGAACGAGTCCGCGGGCGGGGTCTCCAGCAGCTCCTTCACGGTCCAGACGTCCTCGACGAATCCGAGGCTCTCGAGGGCCGCCACCGTCCTCTCGAGTCCCGTCGTGTCCGCGCCCAGGCGGTCCGCGCGCGCGCGGATGGAATCCAGGGCCGCCTCCTCCTCCGGCGTCCAGCGCCGCGACGTCGTGTCGCCCTCCAGCCACAGGTCCTCGGGCGGGACGGCGGACCCGTGGTCGGAGGAGAGCGCGACCAGCCAGTCGCCCTCCCCCACCGTCCGGTCCAGGAACTCGAAGAACTCGCCGAGCTCGCGGTCGAGGCGCAGCAGGTTGTCGAGCTGCTCCCGGCTGCGCGGCCCGTAGTCGTGGCCCACGCGGTCGGTGGCGGAGAGCGAGACGTTCAGGAAGTCCGGCACCTCGTCGTCCCCGAGGTCGAGCTCCTCCACCATCGTCTCGGCGAGCCGCAGCGTGAGGTCGTCGAGCATCGGGGTCTCCTCGAACCAGTCCCAGAACGCGGCGTTGTCCCCCGCCTCGGAGCCCGGCCTTCCCTCCGCCGAGAACCGGTGCGGAAAGAACGTGTGCGTGCCGTCCCCCTCGTGGGCGGCGGTGTCGGGGCTGCTCCGGCCTCTCGCCGCCTCGGGAACGGTGCTGGCCCAGACCGTGTCGTCGGTGAACGCCCGCAGCTCCTCGCGGTGGAACCCGTCCAGCCATCCCGGCGTGTCGTCGGCGTAGAACTCGGAGGTGACGAACCGGCCGATCGTGGGCTCGAACCAGAAGACGTGGCCGCGCACGTGCGCCGCGGGGAGCACGGCGCTGCGGTCCTTGGGCGACACCGAGGCGACGATCGACCGCGGCTCGGCGTCGCGGAGCCAGTCGGCGAACCCCGACCGCATCAGCCGGTGCGGCGACACCCCGGGCAGGTCCGGGTGTCCGACGATCCGCGCGCTCGAATCCCCCACGTTCGAGATCTCGACCCAGCCGTCCCCGGACCGCTCGTACCACTCGTTCGCGATGATGCCGTGGCGCGACGGGTAGACGCCCGTCGAGAGCGTGGCGTGCCCGGGCGCGGTCTTCGTGGCGCCGTAGTCGTGGGTCGCGTTGACGTAGACCCGGCCGTGGTCGAGGAGCCGGCGGAAGCCGCCCGCGTAGAGGTCGGCGTAGCGGTCGAGCAGCTCCTGGGAGAGCTGGTCCACCACGATCATCACGAGGAGGTCGGGGCGCGGGTCGGAGCCGTCCCGCCCGGGGCGTCCGTCCCCTTCGCCGCCGCTCCGTCCGCAGGCCGGTGCGACGCCGACGAGAGCGAGGACCGCGACGGCGATGCGCGACCTCAGACGAGCCACCGCTCCTTCCGGCGCGCCTCCTCGTAGGCCGCGCGCGCGGAGCGCACCGCCGGCTGCTCGCTCACCTCGGCCACGGCCACGTCCCACCACGACTCGAAGGAGCCCACGCCGGCGGCGGGGTCCGTCTCGATCGTGATCACCACCGTGCGGTCCGCGCGCTTCGCCTCCTCGAGCGCGGCCCGCAGCTCGGGGATCGTGCGGACGCGGACGGCGCGCGCCCCGAGAGACCCGGCGTTCCGGCAGAGGTCCACGGGCAGGTGCGCGCCGGTCAGGCCGTCCCCGTCGCGACGGTACCGGTACTCGGTGCCGAACCCCTCGGAGCCGAGCGACCGCGACAGGCCGCCGATCGAGGCGAAGCCGTGGTTGTCCACGAGCACGACCACGAGCTTCGCCCCCTCCTGGAGCGACGTGACGATCTCCGACGACATCATCAGCCACGAGCCGTCGCCCACCATCACGAACACCTCGCGGTCCGGAGCCGCCATCTTCACGCCGAGGCCGCCCGCGACCTCGTACCCCATGCACGAGTAGCCGTACTCGACGTGGTACCCCTTCGGGTCGCGGCACCGCCACAGCTTGTGGAGGTCTCCCGGCAGGCTCCCGGCCGCGCAGACGACCACGTCGCGCGGACCCGCGGCCTCGTTCACGGCGCCGATGACCTCGCCCTGGCTCGGCAGCGGCCCGTGGCCGCGGGCGTGGATGCGTCCGACCTGCTCGTCCCACTCCCGGTTGAGCCTGGCCGCGCGCTCGCGGTATGCGGAGTCGATCGTCCAGCCCTCGAGCGCCTCCGCGAGCGCCTCCAGCGCCGCGCGCGCGTCTCCGACCAGCGGGAGGCCGGCGAGCTTGTGCGCGTCGAACCGGGCGACGTTCACGTTGACGAACTCGACGCCCGGATCCTGGAACGCGGTGCGCGAGGCGGTGCTGAAGTCCGTCCAGCGCGTGCCGATCCCGATCACGAGATCGGCCTCGCGCGCCACGACGTTGGCGCCGGGCGTGCCCGTGACCCCGACCGCGCCGAGGGAGGAGGCGTGGTCGAACGGAAGCGCGCCCTTTCCGGCGACGGTCTCCGCCACCGGGATGCCGGTCGCCTCGACCAGCCGGCGCAGGGCGTCCGTCGCTTCGGAGTAGATGACCCCCCCGCCCGCCACGATCAGCGGCCGGCGGGAGCGGCGGATCCGCGCCGCCGCGTCGGCGAGCGACTCCCGGTCGGGCAGCGGGCGCGGAATGCGCCAGACCCGCCGCTCGAGAAAGCGCTCGGGACAGCCGAAGGCCTCGGCCTGCACGTCCTGCGGCAGCGCCAGCGTGACCGCGCCCGTCTCCGCCGGATCGGTGAGCACGCGCATGGCCTCGAGGGCCGCCGCGATCAGCTGCTCCGGCCGGTGGATCCGGTCCCAGTAGCGCGAGACGGGCTTGAACGCGTCGTTGACGGTGAGCTCGCGCGACCACGGCGACTCGAGCTGCTGCAGCACGGGGTCGGGACGGCGCGACGCGAACGTGTCGCCGGGCAGGAGCAGGACCGGCAGCCGGTTGATCGTCGCCGCGGCCGCGCCGGTCACCATGTTGGTGGCGCCCGGCCCGATCGACGTCGTGCAGGCCCAGGTGCCCAGCCGGTTCCGCATCCGCGCGTACCCGGCGGCCGCGTGGACCTGCGCCTGCTCGTTGCGGGAGAGGACGTAGCGGAAGGGCGGAGCCTCGCCGGCCGGCGAGGCATCCCCGCTCCGCTCGCCGTTCCGCTCCGGTCGGTGCTCCGCGCCGGCGCCCGCGACGGTCTCGAGCTGGTGCAGGGCCTGCCCGATCCCCGCCACGTTCCCGTGGCCGAAGATCCCCCACACGCCGGCGAAGAAGCGGTGCTGGACGCCGTCGCGCTCGACGAACTGGTTCGCGAGGAAGCGGACCAGGGCCTGCGCGGTCGTGAGGCGGACCGTGCTCACGGGCCTGCGGCGCCTCCACGGAGCCCACCCTGGCTCGGCTCGCGCCCGGCGTCCCGCCGGCCGGGCTGCCGCGGGGCGTGCGGCCCGGCCGCACCTTCCGGAGCCGCGCGGCCGCTGGAGGACGTCATCGGCATCCGCGGATCGGGCGCCTGCCGCCCCCACGCGGGCCGGACCCACGCGTGCGCGGGGTCGTCGCGGGACGCGAGCGACCGTCCCGCCGGGCCGGCGAGCACGTTCAGGTAGTACATGTCGTAGCCGGGCATCGCGGCGCAGGGGCCGTGGTAGCCTCGCGGCACCAGGAACACGTCGCCGTCGCCGACGGCGGCGGTGACGTCGAACTCGCCGTCGGCCGCGTACGTGCGGTGCAGGCCGAACGCCTCCGGCCGGGCGAAACGGAAGTAGTAGATCTCCTCGAGCTCGGCCTCACCGCCGGGCACCGCGTGATCGTGCTTGTGCGGCGGGTAGGACGACGTGTTGCCGGCGGGCGTGAGCACCTCGACCGCGACCAGCCGCTGCGCCTCCATCACGTCCGGCGCGAAGAAGTTGTTGAGCTGGCGCGTGGCCGCGCCCGCGCCGCGGACCTCGACCGGCACGGAGTCCGCCGGACCGTAGGCTGCCGGAAACCTCCGCTCGGCGCGGGCCGTGGGCAGCGCGACCGTGGCGCCCCCGGGGCTTCGGAGCCGCACGTCGGCGCCGATCGGCACGTACGCGAAATCGGTGACCCGGTCGAAGACGCCGGCGCGTCCCTGCAGCGTGAACGTCACGTCGTCCACCTCGACCCCGCAGCCGCCCCGCAGCGGGAGCACGAGCATCTCGTCGGCGCCCGTCGTGAAGGACCGCGACTCGCCGGGGGCGAGATCGAGGACGCGCAGGCCCGCGAAGCGCCAGCCGGCGTCCGCGGGGGTCACGCGGACGGTCCAGCCGTCGGCGGCCGTGGAGCCGGCAGGGAGATGGAGCCGCGGGGCGTCGGGGGGGTTCGGAACGGCCCCGGCATCGGACGAGCGATCGGACGTTGAGGACGTGCCCGCCGCGCCGTTCACCCGCCGTGCACGATCCCGGCCGCCTCCGACACCGCCCGGACGACGTCGCCGTCCTCCGGGAAGAGCAGCGCCCGCCCGGCGACGAGGCCCCGCACCTGCGGGATCGCGAGGGCGCGGCGCCAGCCCGCGAACACCTCGGCGGCGCGCGCGCCGGGGTCGCCGCCGAGGAGCAGGGTGGGCAGGGTGGTGGCGGCCATCACGCGCTCCATCTCGTCCACCACGGGGATCTTGAGCCAGGTGCGGGCCGAGGAAACGCCCAGGGCCGACGCGACGCCGATCGCGCGGATCATCGCCTCGGGCTCCTTCAGGATGCGCAGCGCGCCTCCCCCCTCGCGCACGGCGGGGAGCACCTCGACCAGCGCGAGCAGATTCCGCCGCGCGAGCGCCGTCACCGCCGAGGCGCAGGCCTCGAGGGTCGTGAGGCTCCGGTCGTCGGCGTAGTCGAGCCGCAGCAGCATCTTCCCGCCCTCGAGACGCATGGCCTCGATCGCCTCGGCGTCGTACGCCGTGAAGCGGTCGTCGATCTCCCACGCGGCGCCGGCGAGGCCGGCGCGGTTCATCGTCCCGATCACGACCTTCCCGTGCAGCGCCTCGAGGAGCAGCAGGTCGTCGAGCAGATCGGGCGAGGCGAGGATGCCGTCCACGCCCGGCTGCGCGAGCGCCGTGAGCGCGCGCTCCAGCATCGTGCGCCGGTCGGCCATCGCCATCGGCTGCTCGCCGGCCTTCAGCACGCCGCGCGCGGGATGGTCGGCCGCGACGAGGAAGAGCCGCCCCTCCGGCGCCAGCACGCTCCGGCGCCGGCGCGAGCGCGCCAGCTCGGCGATCCGCTCCGGATGGAGCGCGCGCGCGTCGAGCAGGGAACGGAACGCGGCGTCGCCGAGGCGCCGGCCGCCGCGCGCGGCCGCGGGAGCGGCGGTCGTGGTCATCCGGCCCGACTCCTCGGCAGCGCTTCCGGGGATTCCGCAGGGTGCGAGGCGACCGCCCCCGCCGACCGCGCCGCGCGGGCGGCTCCAGCGCTCGCCGTCCTCTCCAGGAGCTCCACCACCTGCGCCTCCGTCGGCATCGCGTCCGCGCACGCGAGCTGCCCGGCGACGTACGCGCCGGCCGCGCTCGCGAACCGCGCGATCCGCACCGGGTCCCAGCCGGCGAGCAGGCCGTGGCACAGCGCGCCGCCGAAGGCGTCGCCGGCCCCCAGCCCGTTCACCACCTCGACCGGCGTCGGCTCGACGCGTTCCATTCCCCCGTCCCAGGCCACGAGCGTCCCCTCCGGGCCGAGCTTCACGAAGACCAGCTCCGGACCCAGCGCGAGCAGCCTCCGCGCCTGCTCCTCCGGGCTGCCGTCTCCGACCGCCACGCCCGCCTCCGTCGCGTTGCCGACGGCGACCGTGGCGTGGCGCAGCGCCGCCCGCTGCTGGTCGGACGCCTCGGATTCGGAGTCCCAGAACATCGCCCGGTAGTCGAGGTCGTGCACGGTGTGACGCCGCCGCCCGCGCGACGCGAGAGCGCCCAGCGTCGCCGAGCGGCTCGGCTCCTCGCACAGCCCCGTCCCCGTCGTCCAGAACAGCTCCGCCGCGGTCACGGCCGCGAGGTCGATCTCCTCCAGGCGGATGTTCAGGTCGGGCGCCTTCGGCTTGCGATAGAACACGATCGGGAAGCGGTCCGGCGGGAAGAGCTCGCAGAACACGATCGGCGTGAGGAGCTCCGGATCGGTGCCGACGTAGCGGTCGTCCACGCCGAACTCCCGCAGCGCGCGACGAACGTAGGGCCCGAAGCCCTCCGTGCCCACCCTCGTGACGACCGCCGAGCGCCGGCCGTGCCGGGCCGCGGCGACGGCCACGTTCGTCGCGGTTCCGCCGAGGAAGCGGTGGAACTGCCGCACCTCTGCGAGGGGGACGCCGCTCTGGGCCGGATACAGGTCCACGCCGACGCGGCCCATCGTGACCACCTCGAACGGCCGCGCGTCGACCGGGGCGTCCTCACGCTCGAGGTCGGCGAACGTCCGACGCAGGAACCCCACGCTGCGGCGCACGTTGGCCAGGGGCGCCGCGTCGGAGTCCCCTTCCGAGAGGACCAGGTCCTGCTCGATCACGTACCAGCCCGCGTATCCGCCGCGCCGCAGGAGGCGGAGGACCGCGGCCAGGTCGACGTCGCCCTCCCCCAGCGGCCGGTAGAGCCCGAGGCGGACCGCCTGGCGGTATCCGACGGCGCCGCTCCGCACACGGCCCGCGAGCTCCGCGTCCACGTCCTTGAGGTGCACGTGCGCGACGCGACCGGCGGCCGCGCGCACGACCTCCACGGGATCCGCCCCCGCGACGACGAGGTGGCCCGTGTCCAGGCACAGGGAGACGGACGTGTCGCGCAGGAGGCGGCGGATCTCCGGCTCGCGCTCGATGACCGTTCCGACGTGCGGATGGAGGGCGACGACGAGCCCGTGCCGGCGTCCGATCGCCTGCACCGCCTCGATCGCGCGGCGCAGCGTCTCCCAGTCTCCGTCCCCGAGCGCGTGCGACCGCTCGTATCCTCCCGCCCCGGAATCCGCCGCCAGCACGAGGACCTCGGCGCCCGCGCCCGCCAGCGTGGCCGCGCTCTCGCCGACCCGCGCGAGCTGGGCGTCCAGGACGTCCGCCCGGTGGAGGACCGCGGGCACGAACCCGGCCACGAGGCCGAGGCCGTGGGCCGCGAGGCGAGCACGCAGCCGCTCCGGGTCGGCGGGGAGGAATCCGAGCGGCCCCAGCTCGGTCGCGGCGAGGCCGGCGGCGGCGATCTCGCGGAGCACCCGATCGGCCTCGAGCTGCCTCCCCCAGTCCGGCACTTCGCACACGCCCCACGTGATGGGGGCGCCGGCGAGCTTCGGCGCGCGGGCCGGCGTCGGGCCGCCGCCTCCGCTCGCTGCGGCGGACCGGGGCCGCGTCACGGCGTCACCTCCGCCACCTCAACGGGCCGGTGCTCGGCCCGGGAACGTTCACACGCGAGAGCGACGCGCAGGGCGACCTCGGCGTCCTCGACCCCGCAGGGGTTCGGGATCCGCCCGAGCGCGACGTCCACGAACGCGCCGAGCTCCCTCCGGTAGGCCTCGTCGAAGCGGTCGAGAAAGCCCGCGTAGGGCTTCTCCGGACCCGTGGGCATCCCCGCCTCGAGCGAGCGGAGCGGCATCCGCCCGTTCAGGCCCACCGACACGCTGTCGCGGCTGCCGAAGAGCTCGAACCGCACGTCGTACCCGACGGCGTCGTGGCGGGCGCCGGTCACGACGCCGAGCGTGCCGCCGCTGAACGTGAGCGTGGCCGCCACGGTGTCCACGTCGCCGTACTTCGCGAACATCGGATCGGCGAGGACGGCCGCCTGCACGTACACCTCGACCACGTCCTGCCCCAGCAGCCAGCGCGCGATGTCGAAGTCGTGGATGTGGAGGTCGCGGAACATCCCGCCGGAGAGCGGGATGTAGCTCTCGTGGGGCGGGACGTGATCGTGGCCCACGAGGCGGATCAGGTAGGGGCGCCCGAGCGTGCCGTCGGCCACGGCCTGCCGAGCCGCCTGGTAGGCGGGGTCGAACCGCCGCTGGAACCCGATCTGCACGGTGCCGCCGGCGTCCCGCACGTGACGGACCACCTCGATCGTGGCGGCGAGATCGAGGGCCACCGGCTTCTCGCAGAACGTCGGGAGCCCGGCGTCCACCGCCCGCCGGATGAGGGCGGCGTGGCTGTCGGTCGAGGAGGCGATGACGACGGCGTCCGCGCGGCCGAGCAGCGAGTCGACGTCCTCCGCCAGCTCGGCGCCGAGCTCCTCCGCGACCCGGCGCGCACGCGCGGCGTCGACGTCGGTCACGACCAGCCCGCGGACGTCCGGATGCTCGCGGACGACCTCGGCGTGGTAGCGGCCGATCCGTCCCAGTCCGATCACCCCGATGCGCATCCGGCGACCTCGTTCCCGCGGGCGCCGGGGCGGCGGGAGGGCCGACCGGCGGCTGGACGGCGCCGGGTCGATCGGGCGCCGGAAAATGTGGAACGTTCCACTTCCGGCGAAGATGTGCTATGCTCGGGAACCGTGTCAACACGCGCGCCGCGGCTCGCGAGCCGCCCCACGATCGTGGACGTCGCCCGCCGCGCGGGCGTGTCGAAGTCGCTCGTCTCGCTCGTGATGCGGGGCGTCGGCAACGTGAGCGAGGAGAAGCGCAGGCGGGTCCTCGACGTGGCCGCGCGGCTCGGCTACCGTCCCAACGCCGCCGCGCGGAGCCTCGTGCGGCGCCGCACGGGACTCCTGGGCGTCCTCCTCTCGGACCTCCACAACCCGTTCTTCGCCGAGGTGATCGACGGGATCCAGGCCGAGGCCGCGGCGCAGGGTTACCGCACCATCCTCGGCACCGGGGATCGCGAGGAGCGGTCGGAGGCGCGCGCCCTGGAGACGATGCTCGAGCTCCGCACCGAGGGGCTGATCCTCGCGAGCCCCGTGCTCCCGATGCGGACGATCGCCGCTGCCGGCGCCGAGCTGCCGACGGTCCTCGTCGCGCGCCGCTCGAGCCTGGCCGACGTGGACAGCGTCACGAACGACGACGTCGCCGGCGCGGGGCTCGCCGTCGAGCACCTGGCGTCGCTCGGGCACCGCCGCGTCGCGCACGTCGACGGGGGGCGCGGCGCGGGGGCCCTCGAGCGCCGGCGCGGCTACGTTCGCGCGATGGAGCGGCGCGGGCTCGGCGCGCTCGTGCGCGTGGCGCCGGGGAGCTACACCGAGGACGGCGGCCGGGACGGGACCGCGGCGCTCCTCGCGCGGGGTCCGCGGCCGACGGCGATCTTCGCCGCGAACGACCTGGCCGCGATCGGCGTGCTGAGCGCCCTCGCCGACCGCGGCCTGCGCGTGCCCGAGGACGTCTCGGTCGTGGGCTACGACAACACGGCGCTGGCCGCCGTCCGGCAGGTGAACCTCACGACCGTGGACCAGCCGCGGCCCGAGATCGGACGCCGCGCGGTCTCGCTCCTCGTGGAGCGGCTGCACGGCCGGCGCCGGACGACCCGCCACGTGCTGGTCGCGCCCACGCTGGTCGTGCGCGGGACGACGGCGCCGCCGCGACGCCGCGCCCGAGGACGGTCACGTACGGCCGCCTCGGACGGGCGGGCCGCCCGCCGGAACGGTCCACCGCAGGTCTGACCGCGCACAGGGAGCGTCGGATGACACGAGTCGAATCCCCGAACCGGCCCGCCGCTGCCGGCCCGGCCGGGGCTCCGCTCCGCGCGGAGGCCGAAGCCCGGTCAGGCCTGCCGCGTCTGGAGCACTGGATCGCCGGACGCGCCGATCCGGGCCGCCCCGAGCGGTTCCTCACCCTCCACAACCCCGCCACCGGCGCGCCCGCGGCGGAGCTGCCGATGGCGACCGGCGCCGACGTGGACCGCGCGGTCGCCGCCGCGGCCGACGCCTTCGCGACCTGGAGCCGGACCTCGCTCGGCAAGCGCACGGCGATCCTGTTCCGCTTCCGCGACCTGGTGCAGCGCGGCGCCGAGGACCTCGCGCGCGCGATCGTGCGCGAGCACGGGAAGGTGCTGGCCGACGCGCGCGGCGAGGTCCAGCGCGGGCTGGAGGTGGTCGAGTTCGCCTGCGGCATCCCCCACCTCCTCAAGGGCGAGTACTCCGAAAACGTCTCGACCGGCGTGGACAGCTGGTCCGTCCGGCAGCCGCTCGGCGTCGTCGCCGGCATCACGCCGTTCAACTTTCCGGTGATGGTGCCGATGTGGATGCATCCGATCGCGATCGCGGCCGGGAACGCGTTCGTCCTCAAGCCGTCCGAGAAGGACCCCTCGCCGTCGCTGCTGACCGCGGAGCTGTGGCAGGAAGCAGGGCTCCCCCCGGGCGTGTTCAACGTCGTGCACGGCGACCGGGTCGCCGTGGACAGGGTCCTCGAGCATCCGGGCATCGCCGCCGTGAGCTTCGTGGGCTCCACGGCCGTCGCGCGTCACGTCTACCAGACCGGAACGCGTCACGGGAAGCGCGTCCAGGCCCTCGGCGGCGCGAAGAACCACATGGTCGTCCTGCCCGACGCCGACCTGGAGCTCGCAGCCGACTCCGCGGTGAACGCGGCCTTCGGGTCCGCGGGCCAGCGCTGCATGGCGATCTCGGTGCTGGTGACCGTCGGGGACGCGGCGGACCGGCTGCTCCCGCTGGTCGCCGAGCGGATGCGGGCGATCCACGTGGGCGACGGGATGGAGCCGTCCAGCGAGATGGGCCCGCTCGTGACCCGCGCGCACAGAGACCGGGTGGCGCGCTACGTGGACGAGGGCGTCGCCGCCGGCGCGGCGCTGGCGGTGGACGGACGCGGCGTCTCGGTGGCGGACCGTGAGGAGGGATTCTTCCTCGGCCCCTGCCTCTTCGACCACGTGCGCCCCGAGATGTCGATCTACCGGGACGAGATCTTCGGCCCCGTGCTCTCGGTCGTGCGCGCCGAGACCTACGACGAGGCCATCGAGCTCGTCAACCGCAACCCGCAGGCGAACGGCGTCGCGGTCTTCACGCGCGACGGGGGCGCGGCGCGCCGCTTCCAGAACGAGATCCAGGTGGGGATGGTCGGGATCAACGTGCCGATCCCGGTGCCGATGGCGTACTACTCGTTCGGCGGCTGGCGCGAGTCGCTCTTCGGCGACGCCGCCGTGCACGGGACCGAGGGCGTGAAGTTCTACACGCGGGGCAAGGTCGTCACGACGCGCTGGCCGGCGCCGGAGACGCGGGGGAAGGACCTGGGGTTCCCGACGACGCGCTAGCGTTCCCGCCCGAGGGGATCCGCGGACGCGAGCACCACCTCGTGATGGGTGACGAGCTCCTCCTTCTCCAGGAGGAAGTCGTCGTCCTCCGGGTAGTAGCGGGCCCGCGCGGGGTCGTCGCCCGCGAAGCGGCGCACCGCCTCGATCGAGTCCCAGAGCGTCGTGAACGCGAAGTGCGTCGTTTCGCCCTCCGCGCGCCGCAGCAGGAGGACCCCGCGGTTCCCCGGCGTGGACTCGTAGTCGGGGACGGCGACGCGCCGGAGGAACGACTCGTAGGCGTCCGCCTTCGCACTCGGGACGCGGCCGTGCCAGGTGCGGGCGATCACGGCGCGCCGGTCGCCCCTCGACCTGCCGACCAGGATGGTCCTGGACTCCGACCACCCGGGCGCGATGCGTGCCGAGCCGACCCGGCGAGCGCCGTCACGGATGCGTCCCGCGACCCGCCACGCGCTCCACGAACGTCGTGACGTCGGCGGCGAACCGCTCCGGCTGCTCCCAGTGGACCGCGTGTCCCGTGCTCCCGTACACGACGAGCCGCACGTCCCGGATCCCGGCGAGCATCGCGTCCTGACCCGCACGCGAGGTGAATGCGTCCTGGTCGCCCCAGATCAACAGCACGGGCGCACGGATCCGTCCCAGGTCCGGCGTCTGGTCGAATTCCATGAAGCTCCAGTAGGCCCCGCGCCAGACCCGCGCCGGGAGCTTGAGGCTCTCCGCGATGACCATCTCGAGGAACGCTGGCGGAATCGGCCGGCTGAAGGTGCTGAGCTGGAAGTCGCGGGCGATCTCGTGGGGAACGGGGTCCTCGAGCCGCGAAACCTCGGCCTCCCAGAACTCGCTGGCGGCGGGATTGTCCGCGAACGAAGGCGAGGACGCCGCGACGACGAGGCCCCGGACCAGGTCCGGATGGTCGATCGCGAGCCGCAGGCCGTTGAAGCCGCCCATCGAGTGGCCCACGACGAAGGCGGGCGCCAGGCCGAGCGACCGGATGAACTCCGCCGCGTCGGCCACGAAGTCCCGGGTCCGGTAGCCCGCGTGCGGACGCGTCGCGTCGCCGTGCCCTCTCTGGGAGACGGCGAGGGCGTGCATCCACTCCGGGAAGTGGGGCAGCGCGAGGTCGAAGGAGCGGAGCGAATCCGTGACGCCGTGCAGGAACACAACCGGCACGCCCGACGGATCGCCGCGCTCGACGTACGGCAGCGTGACGCCCGTGGAGAGCTCCGCGGATCGCAGGACCGGCGGCACCGGCGTCATCGCGCCGTGCCGCTCAGCCCCGCCGCTTGAAGAACTGGACGGCGCGCTCGTGACGCTCGGCGGCGGCCCGCGTCCGGAAGGTGCCCAGGTTCCGGCGCTTCCCCGTCTTCGGGTCCTTCTTCCGCGAGTACAGCCTGTAACGGCCGTCCGACAGCTTCCGGATCATCGTTCGGTCACCTCGAGTCCGCCGCCGGACCGACGTGGAGGGGGGCTCCGCGGGAGCGCCGCGGCGTCGTCACCGACGTTCTGGGACGCCGGGGCAAGATCGTCGGGTTCGACGGGATGGAACAGGCTCGCCGGCAGCTGGCCCGGGCGGCGGGTCCGAGCTCGAACCCCCGCCGTGGTACGGATCCTGCCGCCCGATGCCCGGACTCGACCGGGGGCGGGGACGGCGCCGCCCCGAACGCAGGGCGCCTCGCAGGGCACGGCACGCGAATGCAGAAAGGCCCCGTCCTGAACGCGGTCCGCGCGGCCCTCCTCGGGCGCGTGGACATCGCCTCCATCGTCTGGTTCCGGATCGTCTTCGGCGCGGTGATGGTGTGGGAGGTGTGGCGCTACTTCGATCACGGCTGGATCCGGCGCTTCTACATCGAGCCGCAGTTCCTCTTCAAGTACCACGGGTTCGGCTGGGTGGAGCGGCTCCCCGGCGACTGGATGATCGTCCACTTCGCCGCCCTGGGCGTCCTCGCCGCCTGCATCGCAACGGGTCTCTGGTACCGCGCCGCCGCGTCCCTCTTCTGCCTGGGTTTCGCCTACGTCTTCCTCGTCGCCCAGGCGCGGTACCTGAATCACTTCTACCTCGTCACCCTCCTGAGCTTCCTGCTGGTCTTCGTGCCGGCCGGCCGCGCGTTCTCGCTCGACGCCCTGCGACGGCCCGCGATCCGGCGGAACACCGCGCCGGGGTGGTCGCTGTGGCTCCTGCGCTTCCAGATCGGGATCGTCTACTTCTACGGGGGTGTCGCCAAGCTGAACGGGGACTGGCTCCACGGCGAGCCGATGCGGATGTGGCTCCTGGAGCGCACCGACCTTCCGCTCCTGGGGGGACTCTTCACGCACGAGCCCGTCCCCTACCTCTTCGCGCTGGGCGGACTGCTGCTCGACCTGCTCGTCGTGCCGCTGCTCCTGTGGAGGCCGACGCGGGTCGCCGCGTGCCTCGCGCTCGTCCTCTTCCATCTGCTGAACTCGCAGCTGTTCCAGATCGGGATCTTTCCGTGGCTCATGCTGCTGGCGACGCCGATCTTCCTGCCGCCGGACCTCCCTCGCCGCGCGGCAGCGTCGGCGAGGGATCGCTTCCGCACGGGCGGAGCGCATCGCCCGGGCGCTGCGTCGTCCGCGAACCGTCCGCCCGCGGTCCGGGTGCCGGCGCCCGTCGCGGCCGCGCGGGAGCGCCTCACCCTCGGTCTGATCGCCGTCTACGTCGCCGTCCAGCTGCTCGTCCCGCTCCGGCACCACCTCTATCCCGGCAACGTCGCGTGGACCGAGGAGGGGCACCGCTTCTCGTGGCGGATGAAGCTGCGCGACAAGGAGGCGTACGCGGCCTTCGTCGTCACCGATCCGGTGAGCGGGAAGACGTGGCCCGTGGATCCGCTCCGGTACCTGACTCCGATGCAGCTCGAAGAAATGTCGTCCCGGCCGGGCATGATCGTGCAGTTCAGCCACTTCCTGGAGGACCAGGGGAGGAACGAAGGCTACGCTGACGTCGAGGTGCGCGCGTACGTCACCGCGTCGCTGAACGGACGCATCCCCCAGCTTCTCGTGGATCCCACGATCGATCTCACCCGGGAACGGCGGAGCCTCGGACCCGTCCGCTGGATCCTCCCCCTCGCCGACCCCCTCGAGCGCGCGGCGGCCGCGGTCGCCGCACCGGCTCTGGACGGGCATAGCCCGCGGTCGCCATAGTCCCAGCCCCGGCAGGACGCACCCCGTAGCCCCCCCTCCACGGCAGGTCCCCGAGTTCGTGGTCGAGACAGCGATGGTGCTGCTGGCTGTGATCGCAGGTCTGGTCGGGGCATCCTACGTCGTCGAGACGCTGCGAAAGCTTCCCGCGGCGCCCGAGCGACTCCCCTGGGCGCCGGACCTTCCGGTCCGGTTCGTGGACGTGGACGGGCTTTCCCTGCGCTACGTGGTGGACGGCGACGGGCCGCCCCTCGTCCTGCTGCACACGCTGCGCACCCAGCTCGACATGTATCAGCGGGTGCTGCCCGGGCTCGCCGGCCGCTTCCGCGTCTTCGCGGTGGACCTCCCGGGACACGGCTGGTCGGACATCCCCCTCGACGACCTGGCGCCGGAGCTCTTCGTCAGGACGATCGCCGGGTTCCTGGACCGACTCGACGTCCGGGACGCGGTCGTCGTGGGCGAGTCCATCGGCGGGACCATCGCGCTGCTCCTCGCGGCCCGACGCCACCCGCGCGTGCGCAGGGTGGTGGCCGTCAACCCGTACGACTACGACCGCGGACGCGGCCTGCGCCGGTCGTCGGCGCTGGCGAACGTTCTCTTCGGTCTCGACGGCGTCCCCCTCCTCGGCGCGACGATCCATCGCCTGCGGCGCTACGAGATCTTCCGCAAGGTGCTCGAGGGGGGCGTCGTGCGGAGGGACGCGGTCCCCGACGAACTCGCCCGGGAGATGTACGCGGTCGGCAACCGACCCGGGCATGCGCGTGCGTTCCGCTCTCTCGTCCGTCGCTGGCCCGACTGGGAGCGGGCGCGCTCGGAGTACGGACGCATCGCCGTGCCCGCGGTCCTGCTCTACGGCGAGGACGACTGGTCGCGGAGCGAGGAGAGGGCGACGACCGCGCGGGCCGTTCCGGGGGCGCGGATGCGCCTGGTCGAGGGCGCGGGGCACTTCCTCTCGCTGGACGCGCCGGCGGAGATCGTCCGCGCCGTGCTGGATTCGGAGGACGGCCGCGGTGACGATGAGGTCCCGCCGGTGCGTCTCTCCCGCGGACACGACGTGGGCGGGCGTCACGAAGGTGTGACACCGCCTCCGGTGAACGGCCCTGGACCGTTGCCCGTTCCGGGCCGGTGGGTCGGGCCCGTGGAGGGGGGATGGAACGTCCGGGCATAAACCCGCGCCGGCCGGCGTACCCCTCTGCATTCCTGAATCGGACCCTCGCAGGACCGCGGCTGGACCGCGCCCACGGGAGCGAGCGGTCTCCTGCGCCTGTCGATCCGTGACGCCTTCATTCGTCCAACGAGGAGCCCCGCGCGCGCTTCGGCGGGGCGCCTGCATCTCGAGACACGGGTGACGATGCACACCGCTCCGACCCAGCCTGCATACGCCTCCAGGTCGTCGCCCGCGATCGCGCCGAAGACCGCCCGGTCACACCCGCGACTCCTGCGGCGGCCGGCGCCGCCGCACGTGCGCCGGTGGCGCCGGTCGGCGCTCGTCCTCGCCCTCGCGCCGGCGGTGGCCGCGTGCGGCGGCGGGGACCCCCCGGCGCCGCCGCCCGTGAAGGTCACGGTCGCCGCGGTGATCACACGCGAGATCAACGAGTGGGACGAGTTCACCGGCCGGATGCAGGCCGTGGAGACCGTGGAGATCCGGCCGCGCGTCTCCGGCTACGTCCAGCGCGTCGCGTTCGAGGAGGGGAAGGAGGTGCGGAAGGGCGACGTGCTCTTCGTCATCGACCCTCGGCCGTACCGCGCCGAGCTGGCGCGCGCCGCCGCGGAGCTCGAGCGCGCCCGCACGCGCGCGCAGCTCGCGAACCGCGACCTCGAACGGGCCCGCTTCCTGATCGAGAAGCAGGCCATCTCGCAGGAGGAGTTCGACCTGCGGACGAGCGCGCTGCGGGAGAACGAGGCCGCGATCCGCGCCGCGGAGGCGGAGGTGGCGGAGGCGCGGCTCGACGTGGAGTGGGCCACGGTGCGGTCCCCCATCGACGGCCGCGTGAGCCGTGCCGAGGTCACCGAAGGGAACCTCGTGGAGAGCGGACCCGGCGAGCCGACCCTGCTCACCACGGTGGTCTCGCTCGACCCGATGTACGTCTACTTCGAGGGCGACGAGCAGACGTACCTCAAGTACGGGCGGCTCGCGCGATCGGGAGCGCGCGCCAGCTCGCGCGACGTCCCGAACCCGATCTTCCTCGGGCTCGCGAACGAGGAAGGGTTCCCGCACGAGGGCTACGTGGATTTCGTGGACAACCAGCTCGACCCCTCGACCGGCACCATCCGCGCGCGTGCGGTCTTCTCGAACGCCGACCGCCTCTTCACGCCCGGGTTGTTCGCCCGCCTGAAGCTCGTCGGCAGCGGCCGCTACGAGGCCCGGCTGGTCCGCGACGCCGCCATCGGCACCGATCAGGACAAGAAGTTCGTGCTGGTGCTCCAGCCCGACAGCACGGTCGAGTACCGCCGGATCGAGCCGGGCCGCGTGGTGGAGGGGCTCCGCATCGTGACCTCCGGGCTCGAGGGCGGCGAGAAGATCGTGGTGAACGGGCTGCAGCGCGTCCGCTCGGGAATGAAGGTCGATCCCACCGAGGAGCCGATGGCGTCGGACTCGGCGCTGGCCCGCCTCGAGGGCGACCCCGCGTCCAGCGCGCCGTGAACTTCGCGCGGTTCTTCATCGAGCGGCCGATCTTCGCGGCCGTCCTCTCGATCGCGGTCTTCATCGCGGGCCTGATCTCGATGTGCGCGCTGCCCGTGAGCGAGTACCCCGAGGTCGTCCCGCCGTCGGTCGTCGTCAACGCCACCTATCCCGGCGCCAACCCGCGCGTCCTCTCGGAGACCGTCGCGACGCCGCTCGAGGAGCAGATCAACGGCGTCGAGGACATGCTCTACATGTCCTCGCAGGCGACGGCCGACGGCGTGCTCACGCTCACCGTCACGTTCCGCATCGGCACCGACATCGACCTGGCCCAGGTCCGGGTGCAGAACCGCGTGTCGCAGGCCCTGCCGCGGCTGCCGGAGGAGGTCCGCCAGCTCGGCGTCACGACCGTCAAGAGCTCGCCCGACCTCACGATGGTCGTGCACCTGGTTTCGCCGGACGACCGGTACGACGTGACGTACCTGCGCAACTACGGGCTGCTGCAGGTGCGGGACGTGCTCGCGCGGCTGCCCGGGATGGGACAGGTCCAGGTGTTCGGCGGCGGGGACTACGCGATGCGGGTCTGGCTCGACCCGCAGAAGGTCGCCGCGCGCGGGCTGTCGGCGGGCGACGTCGTGCAGGCCATCCGCGAACAGAACGTGCAGGTCGCCGCGGGCGTCGTGGGCGCGCCGCCGATGCCCGCGCGCGTGGACTACCAGCTCAGCGTGAACGCGCGCGGTCGCCTGCTCGACGAGGAGGAGTTCGGCGCGATCATCGTGAAGACCGGCGAGAACGGCGAGCTCACGCGCCTGCGCGACGTGGCCCGCGTCGAGCTCGCCGCCCAGGGCTACTCCCTGCGCTCGCTGCTCGACAACAAGCCGGCCGTCGGGATCGGCATCTTCCAGGCGCCGGGCTCGAACGCGCTCGAGCTCTCGTCGAACGTCCGCTCCACGATGGAGGAGCTGAAGGCGAACTTCCCGGAGGGCGTGGACTACACGATCGTCTACGACCCCACGATCAACGTCCGCGAGTCGATCACCGAGGTGATCGAGACGCTCCTCATCGCGGTGATGCTCGTCGTGATCGTGGTCGTGATCTTCCTGCAGACGTGGCGGGCCTCGATCATCCCGCTGCTCGCCGTCCCGGTGTCGATCGTCGGCACGATGTCGTTCATGCTGGCGTTCGGCTTCTCGATCAACACGCTCTCGCTGTTCGGCCTGGTGCTCGCGATCGGCATCGTCGTGGACGACGCGATCGTGGTCGTGGAGAACGTGGAGCGCCACATCGAGCACGGGCTGGCGCCGCGCGAGGCGAGCTACCGCGCGATGGAGGAGGTGAGCGGCCCGATCATCGCGATCGCGCTCGTCCTGTGCGCGGTCTTCGTGCCGATCGCCTTCGTCAGCGGGCTCACGGGCGCGTTCTACCGTCAGTTCGCGATCACGATCGCTTTCTCGACGGTCATCTCCGCGTTCACCGCGCTCACGCTGTCGCCGGCGCTCTCGGCGGTCCTCCTCAAGCCGGCGGGCGCCCCGCGCGACCGCCTGCAGCGCGTCATCGACCTCCTGTTCGGGTGGCTGTTCCGGCCGTTCAACCGCTTCTTCGGCCGCGCCTCGGACCGGTACGGCACGGGCGTCGGACACCTCGTGACGCGCGGCGCCGCGCCGCTGCTCGTGTACGCGGGGCTCATCGTCCTTGCCGCGTTCCTCTTCAACCGCGTGCCGTCGGGATTCGTGCCGACGCAGGACAAGCAGTACCTCGTGGCGTACGCGCAGCTGCCGGACGCCGCCACGCTGGACCGCACCGACGCCGTGATCCGCCGGATGTCGGAGATCGGGCTCGAGCACGAGGGCGTCGAGGCCGCCGTCGCCTTCCCCGGCCTCTCGATCAACGGGTTCGTGAACAGCCCCAACGCGGGGATCGTCTTCTTCACGCTGGAGCCCTTCCACGACCGCACCGAGGACGAGGAGTACGGCCTCGCGATCGCGGGTGCGCTCAACCAGAAGTTCGGGGCCATCCAGGACGCGTTCATCGCGGTGTTCCCGCCGCCTCCCGTGATGGGCCTGGGTGCGATCGGCGGGTTCAAGATGGAGCTGCAGGACCGCGCCGGACTGGGCGAGGCCGAGCTCTACGGCGCCCTCCAGGCGCTGCTCGGGCGCGTCTACCAGACGCCGCAGATCGCGGGCGTCTTCTCGAGCTACCAGATCAACGTCCCGCAGCTGTACGCCGACGTGGACCGCGAGAAGGTGAAGCAGCAGGGCATCCTGCTGACCGACCTCTTCCAGACCATGCAGATCTACCTCGGGTCGGTGTACGTGAACGACTTCAACCGCTTCGGCCGCACGTACCAGGTCATCGCGCAGGCGGACGCGCCGTTCCGCGCCACGGCCGACGACATCGCCAAGCTCGAGGTGCGGAACGCCGCCGGCGAGATGGTGCCGCTCGGCGCCGTGCTCACGGTCGAGGAGTCGAACGGCCCCGACCGCGTCCTGCACTACAACGCCTACCCATCGGCGGACGTCAACGGCGCGGGAGCGCCGGGCGTCAGCTCGGGACAGGCCATCGACACGATGGAGCGGCTGGCCGCCGAGACGCTGCCGAACGGGATCGGCTTCGAGTGGACGGACCTCACCTACCAGGAGATCCTGGCCGGGAACACGGCCCTCTTCATCTTCCCGCTCTGCGTCCTCCTCGCGTTCCTCGTGCTCGCGGCGCAATACGAGAGCTGGTCCCTGCCGCTCGCGGTGATCCTGATCGTTCCGATGTGCCTGCTGTCGGCGATCGCGGCCGTGTGGCTGACCCGCGGCGACAACAACGTCTTCACGCAGATCGGGCTGATCGTGCTGGTGGGACTGGCCTGCAAGAACGCGATCCTGATCGTGGAGTTCGCGCGCGAGCTCCAGCACCGGGGGCGGGACCGTGTCACCGCCGCCCTCGAGGCCAGCCGAATCCGGCTGCGGCCGATCCTGATGACGTCGTTCGCGTTCATCATGGGCGTGCTGCCGCTCGTCTTCTCGAGCGGCGCCGGCGCCGAGATGCGCGAGGCGATGGGGATCGCGGTCTTCGCCGGCATGCTGGGCGTCACCTTCTTCGGGCTGATCTTCACGCCGATCTTCTACGTGCTGATCCGCCGCGTCGTCGAGCGCGGCGAGCCCGCCCCCGCGCCCGCGCTCCAGAGCGTCCCGGCGGTCCTGCCGCCGCCCACCTCCGGATCGGATGACTAGCCGCCGGACGGCCGCCCTGGCGGCGGCGCCGCTCCTCGTCACCGCCGCGTGCGCGGTCCAGCCGCGGCTGCAGGAGCCGACGGTCGAGCGGCCTCCCCGGTACGTCGCGGCCGCCGACACGAGCTACGTCCAGGAGGTCCCCCTCGACGCGTTCTGGGTCGAGCTCGGCGACACGACGCTGGCCCGGCTCGTGTCCGCGGCGCTGGCCGCCAACCTGGACGTGCGGGCCGCCGAGGCGCGTCTCGCGAACGCGCGCGCGGACCGCCAGCTCGCGGCGTTCGACTACTTCCCCACCGTGACCGCGGCCGCGGGCTACACGCGGCAGAGGCTCAGCGGCCAGTCGTTCCCCGGCCTGCCCGGCGCGTCCGAGCTGGACCTGTACGACGCCGGCGTGGTGGGGAGCTGGGAGATCGACGTCTTCGGCCGGATCCGCGGCAACGTCGCGGGACGCAGCGCGCTCGAGCGTGCGGCGGCCGAGGACGTCCGCGACGTCCGGGTCGTCCTCGTCTCCGAGGTCGGCCGCGTCTACTACGATCTGCGAGGGGCGCAGGAGCAGCTCGCGGTCGCGCAGCGGAACGCCGAGAACCAGCGCCGCACCCTGCAGCTCACGCAGGACCGGCTGGAAGGCGGGCGCGGGACGGCGTTCGACACCGAACGCGCCAGCGCCCAGCTCAGCGCCACGCTGGCCCGCATCCCCGAGCTCGAGACGCGGATCGCGAGCGACGTCCACCGCATCGGCGTGCTCCTGGGCCGCCCGCCGGCGGCGCTCACGGGCAGGCTGACGGTCGCGGCGGAGCTCCCCGAGCTGCCGGAGCGGCCGCGGGTCGGCACGCCCGAGCAGCTCGTCCGGCAGCGGCCCGACGTGCGGAGCGCGGAGCGCCGCCTCGCGGCGGAGACGGCGTTCGTCGGGGCCGCGCGCGCCGAGTACTTCCCCCGCCTGGAGGTCGGCGGCAACGCGGGGTTCACCGCGGAGGACTTCGACGGGATCGGCGAATCGGAGACCTCCCGGTACGCCGTGGGCCCGGCGCTCTCGTGGCCGCTGTTCGACCTGGGTCGGGTGCGGGCGCGGGTGAGCGCGGCCCGCGCGCGCGCGGAGGAGGCGCGGGCCGCCTACGACCAGCAGGTGCTGCTGGCGCTCGAGGAGACGGAGACGGCGCTGGTGACGTACGACCGCGCGCGGGCGCGGCTGGAGCTGCTGCGCGAGTCCGCGGGCGCCAGCGAGCGGGCGGCCGAGCTGGCCCGGCTCCGGTTCGACGAGGGCGTCACGGACTTCCTGCAGGTGCTCGACGCGGAGCGCACGCTGCTGGAGGCGCAGGACGAGCTCGCGATCGGCCAGACGAACGCGGTGAGCGCGTTCGTCGCGCTGTACCGCGCGCTGGGCGGGGTCTGGCCGCTCGTGACTCCCGAGGACCCGGCGCGGGAGGACGACGAGGGCGACGGACCGGCCGGATAGTTCGGCGGCTTCGGGGCTCCCGGCCGTTCGGTCTCCGCGCCGGGAACGTCACCGGGCCGGACGCCCCTGACCGTCGTCCCGGAACCAGCGTTCGAAGATCCAGCACTCGCGCTCGACCTCGGTCCCGTCCGGTTCGGTCCACCTGGCTACGTCCTCGCCGATGCACACGTCGCCGACCGCCTCGTGCCAGCGGATCGCGAGGGCATTGTGTTTCACGGCCCTCGACCGGCAACGCCTCTTCCCACGCGCGATCGCCACCGCCTCGAGGTGCTTCTCCATCGCCGATGCGACCCCGCGGCGCCGCCATTCAGGGAGGACGTGGGCGCCGAAACCGTACGCGACGTCCTCCGCGCCGCAGACGAGGTCCAGGCAGCGCGAGCCGACGAGCACCCCGTCCACCTCGGCGACGGCGACGTACATCTCCCCGCGCTCCTGGCGCGCGAGCCACTCCCCGTAGAGAGCGCGGCGCGCGGGGTTCGACACCAGGTGCTCCGCGTCGCCGGCACGGAGCGCGCGGACGACGAGGCCCTCGACCGGTGACGCAGGCGCGTCGCCGCCCGGCGTGCTCGCCTGCGAGCTTCCCTGCGGGCCTCCCGGCGACCTTGCCGGCGCGCTTCCCTGGGGCTTCCGCGGCGAGCTCACCGACCCGTGCCGCAGGACACAGGCGGCCTGAGGACCGACAACCGCGGGGCGACCGGGCTCCGGACCGATCGGAGCCTCACGTCCCGGCACGCTCCGGCACCGGCGGCGGCTCCAGCAGGCGCATGAGCGCCGCGTAGTCCACCGGCTTCACCACGTGGTGGTCGAAGCCGGCCTCCGTCGACTTCCTTCGCTCTGCGTCCTGACCCCAGCCGGTGAGCGCCACGAGCAGCATCTCGCGGCCCCAGGGCTGCGCGCGGATGCGGCGCGCCACCTCGTGACCGCTGAGCTTCGGCAGGCCGATGTCCAGCAGCACGACGTCGGGGCGATGCCGTTCGGCCGCCTCGAGACCCTCCGCCCCGTCGTGGGCCACGTGGACCTCGTGGCCGGACATCTGGAGGAGCATCGCGAGCGACGCCGCGCTGTCCTCGTTGTCGTCCACCACGAGAAACCGCCTTGACGAGCTCGACGGCGCTTCGTCCGCGGCGGGCGCCACGACCGGCGGGGCGTCCGCGAGCAGCAACGGGAGCCGGACGGTGAACTCGCTGCCGCGGCCCTCGCCCTCGCTCCGCGCCTCGATCGTCCCGCCGTGCATCTCGACCAGCCGCTTCGCCAGCGCCAGCCCGATGCCGAGTCCGCCGTGCACGCCTCCCGTGCGGTGCTCGTGCGCGAACATCTGGAAGATCCGCGGCAGGGCCTCGGCGGGGATTCCGCTGCCGGCGTCCTTCACCGTCACCACCGCGTCGCTGCCCTGTCTCTGCGCCGTCAGCGTCACGGGCGATCCCGGGGGGCTGTACTTGCAGCCGTTGTTCAGCAGGTTGCCGAACACCTGGACCAGCCGGACCGGATCGGCGCTCAGGTAGAGCTGCCGGGTGGGGAGCGTGACCGTGATGTCGTGCTCCCGGCACTCCGGGGCGGCGCGGACCGCCTCCACCGCCTGGTGGATCACCGACGCCAGCTCGACCCGCTGACGGCGAAGGTCGATCCGGCCCCGGCTGATGCGGCCCACGTCGAGGAGGTCGTCCACGAGGCGGACGAGCTGCTCCAGCTGCCGCTCCATCGTGCCGCGCGTCCGGTCGACCACGTCGGACTCGCCCGCGGCCCGCTTGAGGATCTCGAGCGCGTTGCGCAGCGGGGCCAGGGGGCCGCGGAGCTCGTGGGAGAGCGTCGCGAGGAACGCGTCCTTCTGCCGGTCGGCCTCGCGCAGCTCGGCCATGAGCCGGTAAGCCTGCTTCTCCGCCTGCCGCTGGTCCTCCACGTCCACGTACATCCCGACCCACTCGCGGATCGCGCCGTCCGGCTCACGGACCGGGATGCCGCGCGCCTCGAAGTGCCGGTGCGTGCGGGTCGCCGCGTGCCAGAGCCGGCCGTCGGCGCTGAACAGCGTCCCGGAGGTCCGGGCCACGTCCCAGAGCTCGCGGATGCGCCGCCGATCCTCGGGGTGGATCGCGTCGAGCCAGCCGAATCCCCGCAGCTCCTCCCAGCTCTGGCCCGTGTGCGCCGCCCACGACGGCTGCGGCGTCACGAACTCGCCCGCCTCGCTCGCCGTCCACACGATCGAGCTCGTGGCGTTGACCAGCGAGCGGAACCGCTCCTCGCTCGCGCGGAGCGTCCGCTCGGCGAGCTTGCTGGCGGTGATGTCGCGCACGAAGCCCGTGAACGTCGGGTGCTGCGTGCCCGCGAGAGCGGTGATGGTGAGCTCGACGAGGATCTCCGAGCCGTCCTTCCTGAGCGCCGGCAGCTCGAGGCGCCGGTTCAGGAACGGCCCCTCGCCGGTCGCGAGGAGATGGGCCATGCCCCGGCGATGCGCGTCCCGCAGGGAAGGCGGGATGAGGAGCTCGGGCAGGTCGGCCCCGACGGCTTCCGCCTCGGACCAGCCGAAGATGGCTTCGGCGGCCGGGTTGAAGGCGAGCACGCGGCTGTTGCCGTCGATGCTGACGATGCCCTCGAGCGAAGCCCGCAGGATCGCCGCCTTCCGCTCCTCGGAGGTCCGGAGCTCGCGCTCGGCGATCCTCCGCTCGGTGATGTCGCGGAAGATGAGGACGCAGCCCACGACCCGGCCGGCCTCGTCCCGGATGGGCGCCGCGCTGTCGTCGATGGGCCGCTCGGTCCCGTCCTTCGCGATCAGCACGGTGCCGTTCGCGAGCCCGACGATCACGCCCTCCTTCAACGCCCGCCGGGCCGGGCTCTCGACCGCCTCCCCGGTCTTCTCGTTCACGATCCGGAACACCGCTCCGAGCGGCTGGCCGGCGGCGTCGGCCTGCGACCAGCCGGTCAGCGCCTCGGCGAGTGCGTTGAGGAAGACGACGCGGCCGTCGATCTCGGTCGTGATCACGGCGTCGCCGATGCTCGCCAGCGTGACCCGCAGCAGCTCCTCGCGCGCCCCCGCCCGGCGGCGGGCCGTTCGCATCGCCTGGCCCGCGAGGACGATGAAGCCGGCGACGAGGAAGTAGAAAGCGAGTCCGACGAAGTCCTCGACCCGCTTGAGCGCGATCTCGTAACGCGGCGGCACGAAGAGGAACCCCGCCACCAGCGCGCTGAGCACCAGCGCGACGAGGGACGGCCGCAGCCCGTGACGCCAGGCCACGAACGCCATCGCCGCGAAGTACGTGATGTAGGGGACGTTCCCGCTCAGGACCGGATCGAGCAGCCACCGCGCGACGGTCGCGACCGCGACGGCGGCGACCGCGGCGGCGTAGTCGCGCCAGGTGGGACGTTCGGGCGGCGGCGGGCGGTTCATGGGTCGCGGGGCCGGGCGCTGTGGAGATCGGGGAGGAGAGGAGCCCGGTCAGGCCGGACGGCTGCGAAAGCTACGACGAGTCCCGCGGCCGAGCGAGCGAACGCGTCGGACGGCGGTCCGCGCTGGGCGAGCGTCACGCTTGCGCGGACCGCCAGCGCGTCCGGAGCGGGTGGGGATGGAGCTGCGGCCTCCGGCGTGACGGGGCTCGAAGCGGCCACCGCAGGAGAGCAGGACGAGGGGACCCCGACGCAGCCTCAGACCAGGACGGGGGGGACCCTCGACGCAGCAGCCTCAGAGCAGGACGGGGGGACCCTCGACGCAGCCTCAGACGCAGGACGAGAGAGACCCCCGACGCAGCCTCAGAGCAGGACCAGCCGGCCGCCCCCCGTCGTCAGGA
>DATBJZ010000104.1:0-6441 GCA_036556125.1 Gemmatimonadota bacterium
GCGTCTCGGAGGTCGCGGGGCTCACGTGGGACGACCTCGATCTCGAGGGCGGCACCGCGCGCGTGCTCGGGAAGGGAAGGAAGGAGCGCCGCGTGCCGCTCGGCCGCCGGGCGGTCGAGGCGCTCCGACGGCATCGCTCGCACGCGTCGGCGGACGGCGCCGGCGCGGTGTTCGCCGGCCGCGCCGCCGGAGGGCGTCTGTCGGTGCGCCAGATGCAGCGGGTGGTGGGACGCGCCCTGGCACGGCTGGCCGAGGGAGGGTCGATCTCGCCGCACGCGCTCCGCCACTCCTTCGCCACGCACCTCCTGGACGCCGGCGCCGATCTCACCGCCGTGCAGGAGCTGCTGGGCCACGCGTCGCTCTCCACGACCCAGGTCTACACGCACGTCTCGCGCGCCCACCTCCGGCAGGCGTACGACCGGGCGCATCCGAGGGCGTAGCCGCGCCGGGCGGTCCCTGCCGCCCGGGCGAAGGCCGCGGCGGATGCCGGCACGCCCGCCGTCTGCGTCCGGCTCTCCCTTGACGTCGAGCGGCGGCGCGGGCGGCCGCGACCCGTGCGAGGGACCGCCGCGATAAATCCGCCCGTCGCCCGTAGATTGTCCGCTCCCCCTCGTCGCAGAGCCGCCGATGACCGCGCGTTCGACGTTCGCCCCCCGGGCCACGACCATCCTCGCCGTCCGCCACGCGGGCGCCGTGGCGCTGGGCGGAGACGGCCAGGTCACGGTCGGCGAGGAGGTCATGAAGCAGAGCGCGAACAAGGTGAGGAAGCTCCGGCACGGAACGATCCTGGCGGGCTTCGCCGGCACGGCCGCCGACGGCTTCACGCTGTTCGAGAAGTTCGAGGAGAAGATCGAGCGCTTCCCCGGCAACCTGCCGAAGGCGGCGGTCGAGCTGGCGAAGGACTGGCGGTCGGACCGCGTGCTGCGCCGCCTCGAGGCGCTCCTCGCGGTCGTGGACCGGGAGCACAGCTTCCTGGTGAGCGGCAGCGGGGACGTCATCGAGCCCGACGACGGCATCCTGGCGATCGGGTCGGGCGGCTCCTACGCGCTCGCCGCCGCCCGCGCGCTGGTGGCGGCCACCGACCTGCCGGCGGTGGAGATCGTCCGGCGGGCGCTCAAGATCGCGGCGGACATCTGCATCTTCACGAACGACCGGATCACGGTGCTCGAGCTGGAGGGCGGCGCGGCGCCGCCCCCCTCGGGCTGACGAGGACGAGGAGGACCATGGCGAGACTGATCGCGGGGGAGCCCGAGGCAGCCGGCGCGCCGGCGGACGTGGCCACGGAGGATCCCGGGGGCTCCGCGGCCAACGGCGGAACGGCGGACGTCCCGGGATCCGCGACGGGGGACGGCCGCGGCGGCGCGGCGGCCGCGCCGGGCGCCGGCGCCGGCGCGGGGAGCGGCCCGGACGAGGAGCCCTACGTCGACGAGCTCACGCCGGCCCAGATCGTGGCCGAGCTGGACAAGTACATCGTGGGGCAGCGCGAGGCCAAGCGCGCGGTCGCGATCGCCCTGCGGAACCGGTGGCGGCGCCAGCACGTCGGGGAGGACCTGCGCGACGAGATCATGCCCAACAACATCATCCTGATCGGCCCCACCGGGGTCGGGAAGACGGAGATCTCGCGCCGGCTCGCGCGGCTGATGGGCGCACCCTTCCTGAAGGTCGAGGCCTCGAAGTTCACCGAGGTCGGCTACGTCGGGCGGGACGTCGAGTCGATCGTGCGGGATCTCGTGGACGTCGCCGTGAACCTGGTCCGCCAGGAGCGCGAGGAGGACGTCGAGAGCCGGGCCGCCGAGCTCGCCGAGGAACGGATCCTCGACCTGCTGCTGCCCCCGCCGCCCGGCCGCGGCGACGCGATCCCCGCGGGGCCGTCCGCGGCGGGGGCCGCCGTGCCGCAGGCCGGCCCGGTTCGGGCCTCGGCGGACGCGGCCGCCGGCCGTCCGACGGCGTCCGGCGACGGCGCCGAGGCCGAGGACGAGGCGGCCGCGAAGCGCCGCCGCTCGCGCGAGAAGCTCCGCAAGCTGCTCACCGACGGGAAGCTGGAGGAGCGGATGATCGAGGTCGAGGTCGGCTCGCAGCGGATGCCGCTGTTCTTCAGCCCGATGGGCTTCGAGGAGACCGACACGAACGTGATGGAGATGCTCGAGGAGATCCTGCCGAAGCGGAAGAAGCGGCGCCGGGTCCCCGTCTCCGAGGCGCGCCGCATCCTGCTCCAGGAGGAGATGGGGAAGCTCATCGACATGGACGACGTCGTGAGCGAGGCCCTCGAGCGGGTCGAGAACCACGGGATCGTCTTCCTGGACGAGATCGACAAGATCGTCGGCGAGCACGTGAAGGCGGGCCCCGACGTCTCGCGCGAGGGCGTCCAGCGCGACCTGCTGCCGATCGTCGAGGGCTCCACGGTCTCGACGCGGTACGGGATGGTCCAGACCGACCACGTCCTGTTCATCGCGGCCGGCGCGTTCCACGTCGCGAAGCCCTCGGACATGATCCCCGAGATGCAGGGCCGGTTCCCGATCCGGGTCGAGCTCGAGAGCCTCGCCGCCGCCGACTTCGAGAGGATCCTGGTCGAGCCGCGGAACGCGCTCACGAAGCAGTACGAGGCGCTGCTCGGCACGGAAGGCGTGACGCTGACGTTCACGCCGGAGGGGATCCGGGAGATCGCGCGCACGGCGGCGGCCGTCAACGAGAGCCTGGAGAACATCGGTGCGCGGCGCCTGCACACGATCCTGACGCGCCTCCTCGACGAGGCGCTCTACGATCCGCCCTCGGGAGGCGACCGGCGGGTCGTCGTCGACGCCGAGTTCGTGCGGACGCGGCTGCAGAAGATCGTGCAGGACCAGGACCTGCGGCGCTACATCCTGTAGCGGCGCGCGCCGGCCGCCACCGCGCGCGCGACGCGCCGTGCCGAAGGACTTCCTCTCCGCCGCGGACCTCGACGCCGCGGCGTGGCGGCGGATGCTGGCCCTGGCGCGCGAGCTGCGCGGCGACGGCGATCGGCGCGACCTCGCCGGTCGGACGCTCGCGATGATCTTCGAGAAGCCGAGCCTCCGCACCCGCGTGACGTTCGAGCTGGCGATCGCGCAGCTGGGAGGACGGGCGGTGCACCTGGCCGGCGGCGAGATCGGGCTGGGGTCCCGCGAGAGCACCGCGGACGTGGCCCGGAACCTCGAGCGCTGGGTGGACGCGATCGCCGCCCGCACCGTCTCGGACGCCACGGTCCGCGAGCTGGCGGCGAACTGCCGGATCCCGGTCGTGAACGCGCTCACCGACCGCGAGCACCCCTGCCAGGCGGCGGCGGACTTCCTCACGATCCTGGACCGGCGCGGCTCCCTCGACGGGCTGCGGCTCGCGTGGGTCGGCGACGGCAACAACGTGTGCCACAGCCTGATCCTCGCGGCGGCGCGGCTGGGCGTCGGCGTCCGGGTCGCCGCCCCCCGGGGCTACGAGCCCGACCCGGCGGTGCTCGCCGGGGCCGAGCGCATCGCCGAGCCGGGCTACTCGGCCGTGGTCGTCCGCGAGCCGGCGGACGCCGTCGCCGGCGCGCACGCGGTCTACACGGACGTGTGGACCTCGATGGGGCAGGAAGCCGAGGCCGAGGCGCGGCGCCGCGCGTTCGAGGGATACCGGCTGGACGCCGCGCTCCTCGCGCGTGCGGAGCCGGACGCCCTGGTGATGCACTGCCTGCCCGCCCATCGCGGCGAGGAGATCACGGCGGAGGTGCTGGACGGTCCGCAGAGCGCGGTCTTCGACCAGGCCGAGAACCGGCTGCACGCGCAGAAGGCGCTGCTCCTCCTGCTCCTCGGCCCGGAGGACGGCGCGCGCGGCCCGACCTGAGCCCCGCGACCTTCACCTGCGGGGGACGGCAACGCACCGCGAGGGGATCGGCCGGATGACGAGTCGCGAGACGACCGAATCGGCGGCGGCGACCGGCGAGCTGCGCGAGACGCCGCTCGCCGCCGTGCACCGTGCCGCCGGCGCGAAGCTGGTGCCCTTCGCGGGCTTCCGGATGCCCGTCCACTACGGATCGATCCTCGCCGAGCACCGCGCCGTGCGGGAGCGCGCCGGCCTCTTCGACGTCTCGCACATGGGGCGCTTCCTCGTCACGGGCCCCGGCGCCGCGGCGTTCCTGGACCGGATGACGGTCAACGACGTGCGCGGGCTCGACGACGGGAAGGCGCAGTACTCCTGCCTGTGCCGCCCCGACGGCGGCATCCTCGACGACATCGTGCTCGGACGCCTCGGCGACGCCTACCACGTGGTCGTGAACGCCTCGAACCGCGGCCGCGACCTGGACTGGCTGCGGCAGCACCTCCCGGCGGACGTCGTCCTGCGGGACCGTTCGGACGAGACGGCGCTCGTCGCGCTGCAGGGGCCGCGCGCCGAGTCCGTCCTCGCGCCCCTCGCGAGCGTGGACCTGTCGCGGCTCGCGTTCTACTCGCTCGCGGAGGGGGCCGTCGCGGGGCTGCCGGCGGTGATCTCCCGCACCGGCTACACCGGCGAGGACGGGTTCGAGCTGACCGTCGCGGCGGAGCACGGCGTGCGGCTCTGGGAGGCGCTGGCGGCCGCGGGCCAGGTTCACGGCGTCGCCGCCGCCGGGCTCGGCGCCCGCGACACGCTGCGGCTCGAGATGAAGTACCCGCTGTACGGGAACGAGATCGACGAGGGCACGAACCCGATCGAGGCGGGACTCGGCTGGATCGTGAAGCTCGACGGCGCCGACTTCGTCGGCCGCGAGGCCCTGCGTCGTGTGAAGGACGCGGGGCCCCGGCGGAGGCTCGTGGGCTTCACGACGGCGGGGAAGGCGGTGCCGCGCGCGGGCTACGAGGTGTTCGTCGGTGGCGAGCCGGCGGGCCCGGTCCGCAGCGGCACGATGTCGCCGTCGCTCGGCGTCGGGATCGGGACGAGCTACGTGCCCGCGGCCGCGGCACGCCCGGGGACGCGGCTCGAGATCGGGGTCCGCGGGCGGCGCGAGGCCGCCGAGGTCGTGCGGACGCCGTTCTACCGCGGGGGCTCGATCCGGCGGTGAGCGCGACGGGTGGGGCGAAGGAGCGGCCGCGCGCCGCCGTCCTGACGGTGAGCGACCGCTGCGCGCGCGGCGAGGCTTCCGACGAGAGCGGCGCCTGGCTGCGCGACGCCCTGCGGGGCGCCGGGTACGACACCGGCGATCCACGCGTCGTCCCCGACGAGGCCGACGCGATCGCCGCGGCACTCCTGGAGCTGGCCGATCCCGGCACCGCGCTCGTCCTCACGACGGGGGGCACCGGTCTCTCGCCGCGCGACGTCACCCCCGAGGCCACACGGCCCCTGCTGGACCGCGAGGCTCCCGGGTTGGCGGAGGCGCTGCGCGCCGCTGCGATCCGCGCCACTCCCCACGGCATGCTCTCCCGCGGGCTGGCGGGCACGCGCGGACGGACCCTGATCGTGAACCTCCCCGGGAGCCTGCGGGCCGTGACCGAGGGATTCGGCCTGCTCGCGCCCGTGCTTCCCCACGCCCTCGCGCTCCTGCGCGGCGACGCGCCTCCGTCGCACGACGTCGGCACGGCGTCCGCCGGCGAGCGTCGGGCGGCGCCGGCGTCCGCCGACCCCGGAGGTGCGCCGAGGCCGTCGGCGCCGGCGCGTCCGCGGTCCAGCCGCGCGTCCGGAGCGGCGCCACCGTGACCCCGGCGCTCGCCCTTCCCGTGCGCGGGGCGCGCTCGGCGCTGATTCTCAGCCGGGACCCCGACGCGGCGAGCCGCGTCAGCGGCGTCCTGACGGACGCGGGCTGGAACGTCGCCTCGACCGACTCGCTGGCGGACCTGGCCGATCGCCTCCACCGGCCCGACGGCCTGCCCCTCGTCGTCCTCACGGGAGTCTCCCCCGAGGCGGCGGGCCGCGAGTTCCTGCGCGGGCTGCGAGTCGGCCGACGGCGGCCGCCCGTGCTCGCGGTCGCCGACCTGCGGAGGGGCGTCGCCGAGGAGCTGCGGCGGCTGGGCGTGGACGAGGTGCTGGGCCGCGACTTCGACCCCGAGGAGCTGCTTCTCGTCGCGCGCCACCTCCTCGGTCGCCTCGAGCTGGAGCGCTCCACGCGGATCCTCGGCCGCTCGCGCGCGATCGCGGAGGTGCTGGAGAAGGTCGCGCAGTTCGCGCCGGTGTCGTCGACCGTCCTGATCGAGGGGGAGAGCGGGACCGGCAAGGAGCTGGTCGCCCGCGCGATCCACGACCTCTCGCCGCGGGCGGGCCGGCCCTTCGTAGCCGTCAACTGCGGGGGTTTCACCGAGACGCTCCTCGAGTCCGAGCTCTTCGGTCACGAGCGCGGCGCCTTCACGGGCGCGGTGGCGCAGCGGAAGGGCGTCTTCGAGCAGGCGGACCGCGGCACCCTGTTCCTGGACGAGGTCGGCGACATGCCGCTCCCCACGCAGGTGCGCCTCCTCCGCGCCGTCGAGGACCGGGCGTTCCTGC
>DATBJZ010000105.1:0-4920 GCA_036556125.1 Gemmatimonadota bacterium
GAAGGTCCAGGAGTTCGACCCCGTCGGGGTCGGCGCCCGGGACCTGCGCGAGTGCCTGAAGATCCAGCTCGAGCAGCGCGGCCAGGCGGGCACCCTCGTCCACCGCATCGTGTCGGAGCACTTCGAGGCGCTGTCCAGCCACAAGTGGAACGACCTCGCGAAGACCCTCGGCATCACGCCGCGCGAGGTGCAGGACGCCGCCGACGAGGTCGCGACGCTCGATCCGAAGCCGGGGCGGCAGTTCGCCGAGCTCACCGGCAGCTACATCGTGCCGGACCTCATCGTCGAGAAGATCGAGGGCGAGTACCGCGTCTTCCTGAACGACGGCAACCTGCCGCGGCTCCGGATCTCGCCGACCTACCTCCAGCTGGTCCGCGACAAGGCGTTCAAGGGGAGCGCCAAGGAGTTCGTCTCGAGCAAGCTCAACTCGGCCAACTGGATGGTGCAGGCGATCGAGCAGCGCCGGCAGACGATGGTCAAGACCATGACCTGCATCCTGAACCGGCAGCGGGACTTCTTCGAGCACGGCGTTCAGCACCTCAAGCCGCTCACGCTCAAGGAGGTCGCCGACGAGATCGGGATGCACGAGTCCACGATCAGCCGCGTGACGAACGAGAAGTTCTGCCAGACGCCCCGCGGCGTCTTCCGGCTCAAGTTCTTCTTCTCGAGCGGGCTGCAGCGCGACGACGGCGAGGACGTCTCCGCCCGCGGGATCAAGGCGCGCATCCAGGAGCTGGTCGCGTCGGAGAGCCCGCAGCGGCCGCTCACGGACCAGCGGATCGTCGAGATCCTGCGCAAGGAGGGCACGCAGATCGCGCGCCGCACGGTCCAGAAGTACCGCGATCAGCTCGGGATCCTCTCGTCCCGGTTCCGCAAGCGGGTCTGACCCGGCGGTTCCGGCGCGGGAGGGCCGTCGCCGGGCAGGGAGGGGTTCGATGCGACTGAGGATCGCCGCCCGCCATCTCGACGTGCCCGCCGGCGTTCGTGATCAGGTCCGGCACGAAATCGAGAAGCTCACCCGGATCTACGAACCGATCCTCGCCGCCGACGTCGCGATCGCCGGCGCGCGTGGACGCCACACCGTGGACGTGCGGCTGCACGTGAACGGCGCCGACTGCGCCGCGGTCGGCACGGGCGACGGCATCCGCGCGGCGGCCGAGGACGCCGTCGAGAAGCTCCGGCGCCAGCTCGTGCGCCACAAGGCGAAGCTCCGCCGCCGCGCGCTGCGTCCCAAGGAGGCCCTCCTCCGCGGCAAGGCGGTGGAGGTGACCGGCGTCGTGCCCGAGGTGCCGCCGCTTCCCGACACCGGCGAACGTCCCCGCCGCCGCGCGGCGCGCTCCCCCCGGCGGCCCGGCACGCGCCGGTCCGGCCCGTGAAGCCCGGCGCCCCGGCGGGCGTCGCCGTCGGCACGTTCCTCGAGGACCAGCGCGAGGCGCTCGACCTCGAGCTGCTCGCCGGCGCGGCCGGCCTCTCGCGCACGATCCGCCGCGCCGAGGCGGCGAGTCCGGGCCTGGTCCTGGCGGGCTTCACGGACCGCTTCCCCCAGTCCCGCCTGCAGGTCCTGGGCGAGACCGAGATCCGCTACCTCGAGCGGCTGCCCGAGGACGGGCTCGCCGGGACCGTGGACCGCTACCTCGCCTTCGACCTGCCGTGCATCATCGTGACCAAGGGCCTGCGGCCGCCCGCGTACCTGCTGCGGCGTGCGGAGGAGCGCGGCGTGCCGGTCGTGGTCACCGGCCTCACGACGGCGGAGTTCTACCAGCGCATCAAGCTCTGGCTGGACCGCCGCTTCGCGCCTTCCGCCTGGCTCCACGGCTCGCTTGCGGACGTCTACGGGGTGGGCCTCCTCTTCCAGGGTCCCAGCGGGATCGGCAAGAGCGAATGCGTGCTGGACCTGGTCGAGCGCGGCCACCGTCTCGTGGCCGACGACCAGGTGCACGTCACCCGCCGCGGAAAGGACGTGCTGATCGGGCGCGCCAGCGAGGTGCTCGGCTTCCACATGGAGATCCGGGGCGTGGGGATCCTCGACATCCAGTCGCTGTTCGGGATCCGCGCCGTCCGGCTGCAGAAGCGGATCGAGGTCGTCGTGATGCTGCAGTCCTGGGAGGAAGCCCAGGCGGTGGAGCGCGTCGGGCTCGACGAGCGGCGCGTCGAGATCCTGGGCGTCCCCGTCCCGCACGTGACGGTGCCCATCAACCCCGGAAAGAACCTGACGGTGATCGCCGAGGTCGTGGCGATGAACCACCTGCAGAAGTTCGCCGGCGGGAACGCGGCCGAGAGCTTCAACGAGGCGCTCATCCGCAGGATGCGGGACAAGCGCTCGGCGGCCGCGGCCGCGGGCGAGCCGCCGCCCGGCGACGGCGCGGGCGGCGACGGCGGAGCGGCGGAGGGTGTGCGGCCGGAGGACCGGAGGCGCGTCGACCGACGCGTGGACGACCGCGCGCGCGCGGAGGCGTACCTCGAGGAGGACTACGAATGACGGGGCGCGGCAAGCTCGCGGTCGTGGTCGCGCACGGCGAGCTGGCGCACGGCCTGGTCACCGCGATGGAGTCCGTCCTGGGACCCCAGCCGAACGTGCGCTGGCTCTCGAACACGGGGAAGACGCCCGCGGCGCTCCTGGCCGGCCTGGAGGAGCTGGTGCGCGCCGAGGGCGCCGGCCGCGACGTGTACCTGCTGAGCGACCTGAAGGGGGGGAGCTGCGCGCTCGCCTGCCTGCGTACGGCCCGGACGAGCGGCGTCCGCGCGGTCCTGCACGGGGCCAACCTCACGCTGCTGCTCGAGTTCGTGATGCTGCAGCACCTGCCCGCCGGCCCGTTCCTCGACGCGCTCCTCGAGAAGACGCGCGCGTCCGTCGGCGCCACCGAGCTCGACGGCGGGGCCGGTGAGCGGGAGCCCGCCGGGGCGGAGTCGGCCGACGGCGCCGGGGCGACCGCGGGGGCGCCGGAGGGCGCGCGAAGGATCTCGAGCTGACGCCGGACTGCGCGGCGTCGTGAAGGTCGCGCTCTTCCGGGTGGACGACCGCCTGATCCACGGCCAGGTCGTGATCGGGTGGAGCCGCCGTCTCCTGCCGTCGCGCATCGTCGTGGTGGACGACCGCATCGCCGCGGACCCGTGGGAGCGCGACCTCCTCGCGTCGGCGGCGCCTCCGGAGACGCCGGCGGAGTTCCTCACGGTCGGCGAGGCCGCGCGTGCGATGCGGCCGGATCCCTCCCCGGCCCGCGCCGGGACGCGCGGCGACGGCGCCGGCGCCTCTGGCGGCGGCGGCGCGGGCGCGGTCGTGCTCTTCGACACCCCGGCGGTCGCCCTGCAGCTCGCCGACGCGGGGTTCACGGTCCCCGAGCTGAACGTGGGCGGCCTCCACCGCGAGGGCGGCCGGGAGGTCACGCCGTACCTGTTCGTGCTCCCGGCCGACGAGGCGGCGCTGCGCGAGCTCGCCCGGCGCGGAACGCGACTCTATGCGCAGGACGTTCCCGACGGCCGGCGCGTAGAGGCCGCCGCGCTGCTGGGAGCCCTCGCCGCGGCCGGGCGGTCGGAGCCGTGAGCCTGCTCTCGGCCTCGGAGTGGCTCTCTTTGGGCGCCCTCGGCGCGCTCCTCGCGCTGGACGCCGGCCCCTGGGTGCTGTCGATGGCGGCACGGCCGCTGTCGGCCGGCGTGCTGCTCGGGCTGGCGTGGGGCGACCCGGCGGGCGGCGCCGCGACCGGCGCGGTGCTGGAGCTGATCTACGCGGGCGTCCTGCCGGTCGGCGGATCACGCACGCCGGAGGCCGGACTCGCCGGGCTGTGCGGGGCGGCGCTCGCGCTGTGGGCGGCCCCGGCCGTGGGCGCCGCATCGGTTCCGCTCGGCGTCGCGTGGGGGGTCGCGGTCGGCGAGATCGGCAAGCACCTGGAGACGTGGCGGCGCGGGCGCAACGCGGCGCTCGCGGCCCAGGCCCGCGCGGCCGCGGCGGCAGGCGACCTCGGAGCGACGGCCGCCGCGCTGCGGCGGGGAAGCGCGGTCACGGCGGCGCTCGGAGCGGCCGCCGCGGTGGGCCTCGTGGGGTGCGGACAGCTCCTCGCCGCGCCGCTCGTGGATCTCGCGCCCGACGCGCTGGCGGCGCGGCCGCCGATCGCGCTCGTCGCGGGGCTCGCGGCGGCGGCGGCGATCCGGCTGTGGAGCTCCTGGTCGGCCCGCGCCGCGCTCGCCGCCGGCGCCGCGGCCGGCGTGGCGCTCGGCGCGGCTCTCGCCGGGACCGCGGCGGGCGCGGCGTGAGCCCCGCCGCTGAGGGGAGCGGGGGCGCGCCCGCGGCGGCGCCGCGGACCGACGGGCGCGGGCCGGCGGCCGGCGCCGCGTCGCCGCGGGCAGCCGGCCGCGAGGAGCGTCCCGGGCGGCTCGTGCTGCGGGCGCTCGGGCTGCAGGCCGTGTTCAACGCCGAGACGCTGCAGGGCGTGGGCTTCGGGTTCGCGGTCCTGCCGGCGCTGCGCAGGGCGCACGGCGCGGCGGCCGGCGCGCGGCTCGCGCGGCTCTCCGCCGCCTTCAACGCCAACCCCTACCTCGCGCCGGTCGCCGTCGGCGCGGTGTGGAGGGCGGAGGGCCGCGAGCCACCGGCGCGGATCGACCGCTTCCTGGCGCTCGTGCGCGGGCCGCTCGGGTCTCTGGGCGACGCGCTCTTCTGGGCCGGTCTGCGGCCGGCGCTGTTCGTCCCGGCCGCGGCCGCGGTGGCGGCCGGCGCGCCGTGGTGGCTCGTGGGCGCCGCCGTGTCGGCCTTCAACGCGGTCTCCTTCGCCGCGCGCTGGTGGGGCGCCCGGGCGGGACTCCGGCACGGCCTCGACGTCGGCGCCGCGCTCGGCCGTTCGTGGGTGCGCCGCGCCCCGGCATGGGTCCGACCCGCGGGCGGGGCGGCGATCGGCCTCGTGTGCGGCCTGGCGCTGGCGGCGGGGACGG
>DATBJZ010000106.1:0-2300 GCA_036556125.1 Gemmatimonadota bacterium
AACCCCGCGCGCGCCATCTGCTTGACGAGCCCCGCGGCCTCGGCGGGCTCGTAGGTCCGCGGCTCGAGCAGCGCCGCGGCGCCCTCGTACTTCCGTCCGTGCCTCGCCATCTAGTCCGTCACCTCCAGGCCCATCGAGCGCGCCGTGCCGGCGACCATCCGCGCGGCCGCGTCCACGTCGGCCGCGTTGAGGTCGGGCATCTTGAGCTCGGCGATCTCGCGGACCTGCTGCCGGCTGACGCGGCCGACCTTCGTCTTGTTCGGCTCCGCCGAGCCCTTCTCGAGCCCGGCCGCCTTCCGGAGCAGGACCGCCGCCGGCGGGGTCTTGGTGATGAAGCTGAACGACCGATCGGCGTAGATCGTGATGACGACCGGGGTGATCATCCCCGCGGCGCTCGCCGTCTGCGCGTTGAACGTCTTGCAGAACTCCATGATGTTGACGCCGTGGGGGCCGAGGGCGGTGCCCACCGGCGGCGCGGGGTTCGCGGCCCCCGCCGGGATCTGGAGCTTCACCATCGCCAGGACCTTCTTCGCCATCGGCACCGTCCGCCGCGCCGGCCGCCACGAGGGCGCCGGCCGCGGCCGCTAGAGCTTGCGCAGCTGCAGGTAGTCGAGCTCCACGGACGTCGGCCGTCCGAAGAGGCTCACCGTGACCTTCACCTTCCCCTTCTCGGGATAGACCTCCTCGACGGTGCCGTGGAAGTCGCTGAACGGCCCGTCCGTCACCTGCACGGCGTCGCCCGGATCGAAGGGGATCTCCACGATCTCGGGCGCTTCCCTGATCTCCTCGATCTTGCCGAGGATCCGCGCGATCTCGCGCGGGCGAAGCGGCTGCGGGAGCTTCCCGGCGCCGAGGAACTTGATCACGCCGTGAACGTTGTTGACGAAGTGCAGCGTCTCCTCGTTCGGCTTCATCTCCACGAGGAGGTAGCCGGGGTACAGGTTGCGGGTGACCTTCACCTTCTTCCCGCCCTTCACCTCGACGACCTCCTGGGTCGGCACCATCACGTCGCCGATGTGAATCGACGGGTCGCGCAGCTCGACCACGCGCTTCTGGAGCAGGTTCTTCACCTTGTTCTCGTGCCCGAGGTAGACCTGGAGCGCGAACCAGTGCATCCCCTCGCGGGGCTCCGGTTCCGGGATCCCGGCCGCCTCGACCGGGGGGGACGTCTGCGGCTCGGGCGCACCGGCCCCGACGCCGGCCTGCTCCCCCGCGGGTCCCGAGGCGTCGGCGGCCGCGCCGCCGGTCTCGCCGGTCTCCGCGGCCCCGCCCTCCGCGGTCTCCGCCGTCGCGGCAGGGACGTCCTCGGCGCCGTCGGCGCCGGCCTCGGGACCGGCCCCGTCGGTTCGGGGCTCGGCCTCGGCCACGCTCTCCCCGGTCGATCCGCTTCGTTCCCGCATTCCGTGCTCCCCGGCTCGCGCCGTCGGGTCCGGACCCGTCAGATCCGGAAGAACAGGCCCAGGACCCGCGTCAGCACGAGGTCGAGGGCGCCGATGATCACCGCCAGCACCGTGACGAGCAGCAGGATCAGGACGGTGGCGCTCTGCACCTGCGTCCGATCCGGCCAGCTCACCTTCTCCATCTCGGCGCGCACGCCGAGGAGGAACTCCTTCAGCTTGTCCAGCACGTCTCCTCCGCCGCTCCGCGTCGTCTCAGCGGGAGCGGCCGCTGCGGGCCCCGCACCCGTCGGCGCGGCGGCCCGCCCGCGCACGCGCGCGGGACGTGGCAGGGGCGGCAGGGCTCGAACCTGCAACCTGCGGATTTGGAGTCCGCTGCTCTACCAATTGGAGCTACGCCCCTTCGTACGAATCTCCCGGAGCGCGCCGGGTCGGGCCCGGGAGCGCTCCGCCTCTCGCGATCCCGGACCGGGCCCGGCGTGCTCCTACTTCGTCTCCTTGTGCGGCGTCTGCCCGTTGCAGCGCGGGCAGAACTTCCGGTACTCCACCCGCTCCGGGTGCAGCCGCTTGTTCTTCGTCGTGTGGTAGTTGCGGGCCTTACACTTCTCGCAGGCCAGCGTGATCTTGTCTCTCATCCCCGCCTGTCCTCGTTGGATCCTTCGTCGCCGTCGCCCGTCACCGCGCGGCGCGACGGCCGCCGTCCGTCAAGTCGCCGACCGTGTGGTACGGCGAGGCGAGACGAGCTTGCGGGCCGCGCCCCCCCGACGAACGGAGGCGCCGCCGGCGCTACTCGATGATCTCGGTGACGACGCCGGCGCCGACGGTGCGGCCGCCCTCGCGGATCGCGAACCGCAGCCCCTCCTCCATCGCGATCGGGCTGATCAGCTCGATCGACATCTGCAC
>DATBJZ010000107.1:0-53540 GCA_036556125.1 Gemmatimonadota bacterium
CCGCGCCGGATCCGTGCTGACGCTCGGGATGCGCAGGAAGTCACGGAGGCCGGCGAGGGCCTCCTCCCGCGTCCGACCCAGCTCCTCCAGCACTGCACTGGACGCTCCCACCGTCAGCCTCCTTGACAGATGGACGGCAAAAATCGAAAGTTAGGCGACCTTAAACTGCGAACAAGCCATGCCTACGACCGCGCTCACGACGTCCACCGGGGATTACCTCAAGGCGATCTACGACCTGGGAGGCGCCTCGGCGTGGGTCTCCTCCTCGGCGATCGCCGCACGGCTGGCGGTCTCCGCCCCCTCCGCGACCGCGATGGTCCAGCGCCTCGCGGACCAGGGGCACGCGTCGTACGTGCCGTACCGCGGCGTCCGCCTCACCGCCCAGGGTCGCGCGGCCGCCCTCGAGCTCCTGCGCCACCACCGCCTGCTGGAGCTCTACCTGCAGCAGAAGCTCGGCTTTCCGTGGGATCGCGTCCACGACGAGGCCGAGCGGCTCGAGCACACGATCTCGGAGGAGCTCGAGGACCGCATCGACGCCGCGCTCGGGCACCCCACCGAGGATCCCCACGGCCATCCCATCCCGCCGAAGCGCGGCCCCTGGCGGGAGGAGCCGCTCGACACGCTCTGGTCCGCGCCCGCGGGCACGCTCGTCGTGCGCAGCGTGAGCGACCGCGACGCCGAGATGCTCCGCCACCTGGACGCGATCGGCATCCGGCCCGGCGTGCGGATGCGCTCCCTGGGCCGGGCCCCGTTCGACGGGCCCGTCACCGTCCGGCTGGAGGACGGAGCCGAGCAGGTCCTCGGCGAGCGGCTCGCGGCGCGGATCTTCGTCACCGCGGAGGCCGCGTGAGCCGCGTCTCCCGCCGCGACGTCCTCAAGGCCGGCGCCGCCGGGGCCCTGGGTCTCGCGGGCTCCGCCGCGCTCGCGCGCCTGCGGGCGGCGCAGGAGGAGACCCCGGTTCCGCGCCTCCGCCAGCCGGGCGACATGGAGGGGCACGGCCAGCTCTCGGTCGTCGGCGACGTGGACGTGCGCCACTTCGACCCGCTGGCGTTCCTCGAGCGGTTCGACCGGGGCCGGACCCGGCCGGGCCCGAACGGGCGCGCCCTGCGCGAGTGGACCCTCATCGCCGCCGACCGCGAGATCGAGATCGCGCCCGGCGTGTTCTTCCCGGCCTGGACGTACAACGGCTCGGTGCCCGGCCCGACCCTGCGCTGCACCGAAGGCGACGTCATGCGCGTCCGGTTCTACAACCAGGGGACGCACCCGCACACGATCCACTTCCACGGGGTGCATCCGCCGCGCATGGACGGCGTGCTGCCGCAGGTCGGTCCGGGCGAGTCGTTCACGTACGAGTTCGAGGCCCGGCCGTTCGGCCTGCACCCCTACCACTGCCACGCGCAGCCCCTGAAGCGGCACATCCACAAGGGACTCTACGGCGCCCTGATCGTGGACCCGCCGGGCGGCCGGCCGCCCGCGCGCGAGATGGTGATGGTGATGAACGCCTTCGACTCCAACTTCGACGGCGAGAACGAGGTGTACGCGGTCAACACGGTGGCGTTCCACTACGAGCGCCACCCGATCCCCGTGCGCGTCGGGGAGCTCCAGCGGCTGTACCTCCTCAACCTGACCGAGTTCGACCCCGTGAACTCGTTCCACCTTCACGCGGGGATGTTCCGGGTGAACCGCACCGGGACGAGCCTCGAGGCCACCGAGCTCACCGACACCGTCATGCTGTGCCAGGGCGAGCGCCACATCCTCGAGTTCACGCTCGAGCACCCGGGCGACTACATGTTCCACGCCCACCAGAGCGAGTTCACCGAGCTCGGATGGTCGGGCTTCTTCCACGCGGCCTAGGCCGAGGATGAGCGGCGGACCGGCGCGATCCTGGCCCGTCCTGGCGCTCCTCCCGGCGCTGCTCGTCGGCGTCCTGCTCGCCGTCCTGGTCCTGCGCGGCGTGGGCCTCGAGGACCGCGGACTGCCTCCCGTCGAGGAGCTCACGATCACCCGGATCGAGCTCCCCGCGCCCGGCCAGCTCCGCGTCCACGTGGTGAACTCGGGCCCGCAGCCGTCCACGATCGGCCAGGTGCAGGTGGACGAGGCGTACTGGGCGTTCCGCGTCGAGCCGTCGGCGACGCTGGGCCGGCTCGACCGCGCCGTCGTGGACATCCCGTATCCCTGGGTGCTCGGCGAGCCGCACGAGGTCGCCCTCCTGACCTCGACGGGACTGACCTTCACCGGCGGCGTCGAAGTCGCCGTCGAGTCGCCGCGGGCGTCGGGCGACGCCTTCCTGCGGTTCGGCCTGCTCGGGCTCTACGTGGGCGTGCTCCCGGTCACCCTCGGCCTGCTCCTCTATCCGGCCCTGCGCCGCCTCGGCCGGCGCGGCGTCGACTTCCTCCTCGCGCTCACCGTCGGCCTGCTCGTGTTCCTCGCGGTGGACACGATCCTCGAGGCGCTGGAGATCGCCGCCGGCGTGGCCGCGGTCTACCAGGCGCAGCCGCTGGTGCTGCTCGCCGCGCTCGCCACGATCGGCCTCCTCGCCGCGATCGGCCGCGGACCCGGCCGGCGCGGGTTCGGCCCGCTCGGCGTCGCGTACCTGATCGCGCTCGGCATCGGGCTCCACAACCTGGGCGAGGGGCTCGCGATCGGCGCGGCGTTCACGCTGGGCGAGCTCGCGCTCGGGTCCTTCCTCGTGATCGGCTTCACGCTCCACAACGTGACCGAGGGGATCGGGATCGCGGCCCCGCTCCTGCGCGAGCGTCCTCCGCTCTCGCACTTCGCGCTGCTCGCGTTGATCGCCGGCCTGCCGGCGGCCCTGGGCACCTGGATCGGGGCGTTCAGCTACTCGCCGCTGGCTGCCGCGCTGTTCCTGGGCGTCGGAGCGGGCGCGATCCTGCAGGTGGTCTGGGAGGTCGGCCGGCTGCTCGCGGGCGGGGCAGACCCGCAGCCGGCGCGCCTGCTCTCCGGCTGGAACCTGGCCGGTCTCCTGCTCGGGGTGGCCGTGATGTACGGAACCGCGCTCCTCGTCACGGCGTGAGCTCACCGCGGGCGGCGATCCTCGTGGCCGCGCTCTGCGCCGCGGCGAGCCCGCATCTCCTCTCCGGCCAGGCGACGGCCGTCGCCCCGCGATCGGCGGACGCGGTCGCCGAGCTCGTCACCGATCGTCCGGACGTCACGGAGAGCGCCTCGATCGTGCCGCCCGGGTGGCTCCAGGCCGAGGCCGGAGTCTCCCACGAGGAGGCGGGGATCCGGACGTTCGCCGTGCCCGGCACGCTCGTCCGGATCGGCGTCGCGCCGTGGGTGGAGATGCGGCTCGGCTGGTCCGGGCTGATCGACCGCGAGGGAGACTGCGCCCCGGGAGCGGCGGCGGCCGCGTGCGAGACCTCCGGGGCCGGAGACGCCGAGGCCGGCGTGAAGGTCCTCCTGGTCGAGCGCGCCGGCGCGCGACCCGACTTCGCCCTGATCCCGTCGGTCAGCCTTCCCCTGGGCGACGAGGACGTCACGAGCGACGGACTGGACCCGTCGCTGACCGCGGCGGTCGCCAACGACGTCTCCTCCGCGGTCGGCTGGGGCGTCAACGCCGGCGTGGCGTCGGTCTCCCCCGGCAGGGGCCCGATCGACGAGCGGAGCGCCCTCGCCTTCTGGTCCGGCTCGCTCGGGTTCGACCTGGGCGAGCGGCTGGGGTCGTTCCTCGAGTACTTCGGGGAGGCGCCGGAGGGGGAGCCGGCTCTCCACGCGGTCGACACCGGGTTCACCTGGCTGGTGACCCCGCACGTCCAGCTCGACGCGAGCGCCGGCGTCGGGCTCACCGACCGGTCGCCCGACCTCTTCATAGGCGCGGGGCTCGCCTTCCGGGCGGACCTCTTCGGCCGCGAGGAGCCTTGACGGGGGCCGCCCGGCTGGGAATCGTATCAGCTAGTAACGATTCCTCATTCCGCGGGGCCCGTGAGCACCGAGTTCCCCCTGACCTTCATGCACCACGGCGAGACGAAGGAAGTCGTCGGCGTCCGCTGCGACGCCCCGGCGCGGGAGCGGCTGATCGAGATGGGGTTCCGGAAGGGGGTCCGGGTGCGGCTCCTGGAGGCCGACGCGAACGCCTACACGATCGGGGTCGAGGACCGCGAGATCCGGCTCGTTCCCTGGGTGGCGTCCTCGATCTACGTCGGCGAGGACTGACCCCTCCACCGGATCCTACGCGGCCGGCGCCCGGACCCGACCCTCACCACTCCTCCTCAGCGACGCCCGCGCGGCGGTTCTCGGCGCGCGCGGCGGTGAACAGCCAGTCCGACAGCCGGTTCAGGTAGGCGAGCACCTCGGGCGCCACCTGGTCCTCGCGCGCGAGCGCCACGACCGCGCGCTCCGCCCGCCGGCAGACCGCGCGCGCCAGGTGGAGCGAGGCGCCCGCGGCCCCGCCGCCCGGCAGGATGAAACGCTTGAGCGGCGGGAGATCCGCCTCCAGCGCGTCGATCGACGCCTCGAGCTGCCCGACGCGCGACGGCGGGAGCTCGCTCCGCGCCACCTTCTTCGGGCTGCGACCCAGCGGGTTCGCGAGCTGCCCGCCCACGGCGAAGAGGTCTCGCGACACGGCGGCGAGCACCGCGCGCACGTCCGGGTGCGCGGCCGCCACCGCCGCCGCGCCGATCGCCGCGTTCAGCTCGTCCACCTCGCCGTATGCGCGGACCCGCAGGTCGTCCTTGGACACCCGCGTTCCGTCGAAGAGCGACGTCTCGCCCGCGTCGCCGGTCCGCGTGTAGATCTTCACGCGGCCCCGCCGTCCCCCGGGCCGCGCCGGGGTCCCCCCGCGGCCTCGCCCGCGCCGGCGAGGGCGTCGGCTCGGGACGGGCCGGGCGCGGCCGCATCGGCGGAGCCGTCCGAGGGGCCGAGCGGCTCGAGGCGCGCGCGGATCTCCCGGTCGCCGTCCAGGAGCGTCACGTCGCCCGGTCGCGCCGCGTCGCGATGGACGTACCCGAGGGCGACCGGCGCGCCCGCGGCCGGCGAGGCCACGACCGAACGCACGCGGACGACGGGCCGGGGCTTCTCGCGGACACGGAGCTCCTGCCCGGGCTGCACGCCGCTCCCCGCCGGGAGCCGCAGGCGCCACAGGCTCCAGTTCGTGCGGCCCTGCACGAGCGCGCGGGCGACCGTCTCCTGGCCGATGTAGCAGCCCTTGGTCTCGCTCAGGATCCCGTGGAGCCCCGCCTCCATCGGGAGCACGGCCTCGTCCACGTCCACGCCCTGCCAGGGAACGCCGGCCTCGACCCGCAGGACGTCCCACGCCCGCGGGCTCGCGCCGCCGCCGCCGCGCGCCGCCGCGGCGCGCTCGAGGGCCTCCCGCAGCGAGCCGCCGGCGGAGGCGTGGACGAGGACGTGGACGCCCGGGACGCCCGCCTCGTCGAGCCTCGCCACGCGCGCGCTCCGCCCCGCGAACGACGCGAGCCGGAAGCCCCACGCATCCGGCACGGCGCCGTCGCCGAACACCTCCGCCGCGGCCGCCGGCGCCTCGGGTCCCTGCAGCGAGAGCCAGACGACCTCGGCCGTGAGGTCCGCGATCTCGACCACCTCGTTGAAGCGGTAGCGCTCGAGGAAGTCCGCGACCGGCCCCGCGCCGCGCGCCTGCAGGAACAGGTAGAGCGCGTCCGGCCCCGCGCGGAACACGGCGAGCAGGGCGAACACGCGTCCGAGCGGTGTGAGGATCGCGGCGCCGCAGCCGCGCCCGTCGGGGAGCGCGGCCACGTCGTTGGTCACGAGCCCCTGCAGGAAGTCGGGGCCGTCGGGTCCGGAGAGGTGCAGCACGCCGCGGCCGGAGAAGTCCACGACGCCGACCGTCTCGCGGAGCCGGCGCCAGCCGGCGAGGTCCTCGGGCGAGAGCGGCGCGGGCGCTGCGGCGTTCACGGCCCGCCGCCGAGCGTCACCCGCACGCCGCGCGCGCCGCGCGCCAGCGGCCCCGTGCGGCCGACGAGGTCGTCGGCCCCGCGCGTGAGCGGGTCGCCGTCGGCGTCGCGGCGCACCTCGACGGTCAGCGTGTCGGGCCACGGGCCGCCGAGCATCCGGTCGTCGTCGCGCAGCGCGAACGGCATGGGGTAGGCGTTGCCGCGGAGTCGCGCCGCTGCCACGGGCGGCCCCGACGCCCCCGCCCGCCGTGCGGTGACGAACAGCACGTCGGCGGGCGAGGTGCGGCCGCGCAGGTCGTCGGGGATCAGGACGGTTCCGCTCACGGCGGCCGCGCCCGCCGCGGGCGGGGGCTCGCCGCTCCGCTCCAGCTCCGCGGCGATCTCGCCCAGCGACGCCTCGAGCGTCACGCGCACGCCGTCGGTCCCCGGCGAGACCGGCGCGGGCGTGAACCCGAGCAGGTCCTCGGCGACCGACGTGCCCGCGTCGCCGTCGCGGTCCAGCTTCGCGATCACCTGGACCGGTCCCCCGGCGCCCGCCGCGAGCGCCGCCGTCAGGTCGAGCGTGAACGGCAGCGGGTAGGCGTTGCCCTCGAGACGTTCGGCGGCGAGCGGCGGACCCGGATCGCCGGGCCGGCGCGCGAGCACGAAGACGACGTCGCCCGGGGACGTGGCCGCGGCGAGCCGCGGCGCGACGTCGACGGTTCCGCCGATCGCGGCGAAGGCCGCCGTCGGGACGCCGCCCGCCAGACCCGCCGCCACCGCCGCGCGATCGGCCGGCGAGGCCTCGGGCAGCGGCGTGTCGCTCATGTGCTGGTCGCAGGCGAGGCACGCGGCGAGCGCCGCGGCCGTCCAGGGTGGGAAAACGCGGGGCACGGGCGTATACTCTCAGCGTGATCAGCGAAAGACAACTGCACGACAGCCTCGCGCGCGTGTTCGAGTGCGACGACCTCCTCCAGGTCGAGCCGCATCACCGGCGCGCGATGTACGAGCTCGACGAGGCCGTCGCGCAGGCGCTGGTCACGGCGCGGCGCGCCGCCGAGGTCAAGGAGCAGGTCAACCGGCACCTGCAGACGCTCTGGGCCCGCAAGCACGAGGCGATCTTCGCCGCACGCGAGGCCCCCGGGCGCTGACGCGCGCCGGACGCCCGGCGCCGTGCAGCGCGTGGCCCGGCGGCGGTGGGCTCCGGCTCTCCCCCTGCACGACACGGTCGTTCGCCGGACCCGCGCGGCCCCCGGGCCGGACGTGGACGGACGTCACCCCGCGCCCCCGCCGAGGCGCCCCCTGGACTTCATCGAGTCGTTCACCCGCGCGCTGCTCGACTTCCTGCGCGAGAACGTCGGGCGCTGGGGCTATCCGTTCCTCTTCGCCGTCACGTTCCTCGAGACGAGCGCGTTCCTGGGCCTGGTCTCCCCCGGGGAGGCGACGGTGGTCGTGTGCGGGCTCCTCGCCTCGCGGGGCCCCCTCGAGCTCGGGTGGGTCATCGTCCTCTCGATCCTGGGGCCCTACGCGGGCGACACCGCGGGCTACTGGATCGGCCGGCGCTTCGGCACGCGCGTCCTCGAACGCTGGGGCCGGTTCGCGTTCTTCGACCGCCACGCGCAGGAGTCGGTGCGCCGCTACTACGAGCGTCACGGGGGCAAGACGGTGTTCCTCGGACGCTTCGCCTCGATCGTGCGCTCGTTCGGCCCGATGGTGGCCGGGAGCAGCGGGATGCCCTACGGGGTGTTCGCCCTCTGGAGCGCGCTCGGCTGCGCGGCCTGGGGCACGACGTTCTCGCTGATCGGCTACTTCTTCGGCGAGAGCTGGGAGATCATCGACCGCTATCTCGGCCGCGTGGGAGTCATCGGCTTCCTCGCGGGCGCCGCGATCTTCGTCGTCTACCTCGTCGTCCGCCGCCGGCGGCGCGCCGCCGCGTGACAGGCTTCCCGGCCGCGGCGTATCTTCGGCGCGTGCGTCCCGCCCTGGCCCTCCCCGCCGCCCTCCTCGCCTGCGCCACCGCCGCGAGGGAGCCCGCCTTCCAGCAGGTCGAGATGACGGCGATCTCCGCGGCGGGCGTGAAGGTGCTGGGGCTCCTCACGAGCGGTCCCGGCCGGCTCGTCGTGTACGGCGGGGAGGGCGACAGCCTCTCCGTCGCCTACTCGCTCAGCGCGACGACGCGCGCCGGCCTGCTGCGAAACCAGGTCGAGACCATCGACAAGCCCGACTCGCTCATCGTCACCATCCGGCCGGAGCCGGGCTCCACGATCGACCTCCAGATCGAGATGCCCGAGCGGCTCGCCGTGGCCCTGCGCGACGAAGGCCGCCACGTGATCGTGCGGAACGTGGAGAACCGCGTGACCGTGATGCTCCACACCGGCGGCTCGCTGGACGTGGAGGACGTCGAGGGCGCGCTGCGGATCCACGACGAGGGCGGACCGGTGCGGATCCACGACGTCCGCGGCCCGATCGACCTGGTGGACAGCGGCGGCGGGATCGTGATCGACGACGTGAAGAACGGCGTGCGCGTGCAGACCGGCACGGGCTCGGTGGCGATCACGGGCGTGGAGGGGGACGTGGACGTGGTGACGGGCCCCGGCGACCTGCTCGTCCAGGACGTCGAGGGCAGGCTCCGCTACACGAAGCGCGGCGGCGGACGCGTCACGATCGAGGACGTCGCCGGCGGGGTGGAGCGCCGGTAGGCCGGGTGGGACGAGGCCGGCCGGCGGGTCGAGCGGCGGCCGGCGGTTCCGACGACGCGGGGCTACCGATCGACGCCGATCCGCCAGACCACCTGCGCGTTCGCCGTGATCGTGAGCTCGCCGGGGTTGACGGGCGGCGGGGCGGCGGCCTGCAGGTCCATCGCCGCCACGCGCGCGGAGAGCCAGGGCTGCGGCGGACCGGCCTGCACCGCGGCGATCTCGTGGACGGGGCCCAGCTCGACGCCGGCCGCGGCGGCGAGCGCCTCGGCCTTGCGCCGCGCGTCGGCGACCGCGCGGCCGAGGGCCTCGGCCTGGGCGGCGGCGGGATCCTCGAGATCGAACGTCACGCCCTCGATCGTGTTGCCGCCGGCCTGGATCGCCGCGTCGAGGAGCGCGCCGAGCCCCTCCAGATCCGTCGTCGCGGCCTCGACCACGTTGCGGGCCGTGAAGCCGCGCAGGACCTGCCGGCCCTGCGGCTGCTCGTAGTCGTAGGCGGGCTCCACGGTGAGCTGGACCGTCTGGATCCGCTCCTCGGGAACGCCGGCCGACCGCAGGGCGGCGACCACGGCGGCCATCCGGCGGGCGTTCTCCTCGGACGCGGCGCGCGCGGTGCGGGCCTCGGTGGTGACCCCGACGCGGACCCGGGCCAGCTCGGGCGCGCGGCGGACGGAGCCCTCGCCCGCGACCGTGATCGTGTTGGGCCGCGGCTCGTCGCCGTTGGCCGGCGCCTGCGCCACGGCCGGGGCCGGAAGGAGCGTCGCCAGCGCGGCCAGCAGCGCTCGGGCGCCGGCGCGGGCGGTTCGCGTGCGGGTCATCCGTGACCTCCGGCGGGAGTGGTTGGAGATGAGAATCCTCGAGGTCGTCTGCCGTGCGTGCGGCCACCGCTTCGGGAGCGGCGTGCCGCTGGCGCGTCCTGAGCTCGGCGTGCTGGAGCGCGTGCGGACGCTGGAGGTCTGTCCGCGGTGCGCCGAACCGGGCGACTACGCGGCTGCAGACTACATCGATCCCGACACCGCCGACACCGCGGAGTTCCGGTCGGCGGCGGGAGCCGGCGACGGCGGACGCCGCGCGGCGGAGGGCGGGCGTGAGCCCGACGACGCGCCGCGCCGGGACGGCGGCGCGGCCCACGCGGCGACGTGAGCGAGCCCCGGGAGGTTGCGACGCGCGCCGAGCGCGTCGCGGACGGCGTGTGGACGTGGACCGTGACCGACGACCGCATCGGCGGCGCGCCGAGCACCACCGTCGCCGTCGAGGAGGCGCGGGAGTCGCTGGTGCTCGTGAACCCGCTCCGCCTCGACCCCGAGGAGCTGGACCGCCTCGGCGGCGTCTCGGCTCTGGTCCTCACCGGCCCGAGCCACGTGCGCGCGGCGCCGTACTACCGGGAGCTCACCGGCGCGCCGATCTGGGCGCCGGCGGGCCTGCGGCGCGACGACCTCGATCCGGACGAGACCTTCGCCGACGGCGAGGACGTGCCCGGCGGCCTCCGCGCCGTCGCGCTGCGCGGCCCCAGCGACGTCGAGACGGCGTTCCACCTGGCGCGCGGGGCCGGCGTCCTGATCGTCGGCGACGCCCTCACGAACATCCCCGCCTCGGGCGGCCTGCACCTCCTCCCGCCGCCGCACAACCCCGACGTGGCGGGGACGCGGCGCAGCGCCCGGCGGCTCCTCGAGCTGGAGTTCGAGCTGGTCCTCTTCGCGCACGGCGACCCGCTGCGTGAGCGCGCGAAGGACCGCCTCCGCGAGGTCATCGAGGGATGACGCGGGGACGGCCCGGCACGAGATCGGCCGTGCTGGCGGCGATCGTCGTGGCGGCGGCCGCGCCGACGCTCGCCGGCTGCGGCCGGGGAACGGCGGTGCGCGTGGGAACGCCGCCCGGGGCCGAGCGCACCCCCCCGACCTTCCCCCGCGACGAGGCCGCGGCGCCGCCCGTGCCCGACTCGAGCGGCTGGGGAGCCCACGTGCTGACGGTCGCGCGCGCGCCCGACGGCGCGGTGTGGGTGGGCACCTTCGGCCAGGGCGTCTTCGTCAGCCGGGACGGCTCGGGCGAGCGCTGGGACGTCCTCCGCAGCGGCGACTCGACCGCGATCTCGTGGGACTTCGTGAACGCGATCGCGTTCGCGCCGGGCGCCGTGTGGGTCGGAACGATCGGCAACGGGTGGGGCGTCTCGCGCGACGGCGGGCGGACGTGGCGCAACTGGACGTACGACGAGCTGGGCCCGCGCTGGCTCTACGTCGCGCCGGGCGGCATCGCCGCCGCCGGCGACACCGTGTACGTGGCGACCGCCGACGGGCTCCGCATCACGGCGGACGGCGGGGCGACGTGGCGCGACGTGACCGAGGCCGGGGGGCTGGGCAGCCGCTACCTGCTCGGCCTGCGGGTGGAGCCCTCCGCCGGCGGGACGGGGCCGCCGCGGATCCGCGTCTGGCACCTGCGCGGCGAGTCCGAGAGCTCCGACGGCGGACGGACGTGGAGGAGGGGGAGCGGGGCGGGCGACGCGGAGTCCGCGCGCGCGGAGGCCGCGCGCGCCGAGGAGGAGGCCGCGGCGGCGGCGGGCTCCGGCGACGGCGCGGGCGCCGCGCTCCTCCGCCGGATCGCGGAGTGGCGGCGCGGGTCCTTCCGGCGCTACCCGGATCCCGGCGGCGAGCCGGCCGTCCCCGATGCGCGCGCGCACTTCTGGTTCCGGCGCCCGATCCGGGCCGCCGACAACCCGCACCTGGACCAGACCTACACGTACGGCTCCACGATGGGCGGCAACTTCCAGCAGCATCAGGGCGTGGAGCAGAACAACCCCGAGGGCACGCCGGTCCTCGCGATCGGCGACGGCACGGTGGTGTACGCCGGCGAAGCCGAAGCGGGGTCCAACACGGTGGCCATCCGGCACGACCGGCGCCTCGGCGACTCGCACGTGTTCTCCACGTACTACCACAACTCGGCCTTGACCGTGAAGGCCGGGGACCGGGTGCGCGCCGGCGACGTCGTCGCGCACGTGGGGAGCACCGGACGGGCGACGAACGACCACCTGCACGTCGAGATCCACGTGGCGCCGACCGCCGACTCCTCCGCGATCGTGGACCCCGAGCAGCGCTTCCCGCCGTTCACGCGGAATCCGCAGCTGTGGATCGAGCCGCTGGCCGGAACCGGCGTCGTGGCCGGGCGCGTGTTCGACGCAGCCGGCGCCCCGGTTCCGGGCGCCCGCGTGTACGGGATCGTCAAGCCCCACCCGCGGGAGACGCCGTTCTCGTTCGCCGAGACCTACGAGGACCGGGCGCACCCCGATCCGGTGTTCGGCGAGCACTTCGCGATCGGCGACGTCCCGGCGGGCGAGCACGTGCTCGGGGTCGAGATCGGCGGGGCGAAGGTGTTCCGCAAGGTCCGGGTCGAGCCCGGGAAGGTCACGTTCGTGGAGTTCCGGCCGGACTGACCCGTCCATCGCCGCGGAACTCGCGGCGCATCCGCTCCAGCCCGCGGAGCCGTTCGGCTGGATCCAGCAGCCTCCCGCCCACCACGACCGCGCGCACGCGGCCGACGTTGGCGACGTCGGCCAGGGGATCCGCCTCGAGGATCACGAGGTCGGCGCAGCGTCCGGCCTCGACGCCGCCGAGGACCGTCTCCAGGCCGAGGAACCGCGCCGGCTCGATCGTGGCCGTGCGCAACGCGTCGAGAGGCGTGAGCCCCGCCTCGACGAGACGGCGCAGCTCGTCGTGGAGCGTGAAGCCCGGGACCGTCGGGGCGTACGGTCCGGTGTCGGTTCCGGCGAGGAGCGGAACCCCCTCGGCGTGGAGGATCGCGGTCAGCTCCTGCTGCCTGTGATAGAAGCGGGTCCCGGGCGTGTCTCCGCCGTGGGCCCCGAGGCGCTCCTCCGGCACCGTGTACGGGAGCAGGGCGCGGACGTGCGGCGGCAGCCACGCGAGACGCGGGTCGCGCACGACCGCGCTGTCGAGCGGTGCGAGCTGCAGCCAGTACGAGACGTGCAGCGTGGGCGTGACGCGCACGCCGTGCGTCGCGAGGAGCCGCGCGAGGTCGCGCGCGCGGCCGGGGTCGAACGCGGCGGCCGCCGCGTCCTGCCACGCCGGCGTCAGGCGTCCCGCGAGCTCGGCCGGGTTCGCCGCGTCCCGCTTCCAGGCGCGCAGCGAGTCGAGCGGCGCCGTCGTCGAGCCCGCGTGGAGGGACAGGAGCCCCCAGCCGCTGCCCAGGTGCTCGATCGACCGCTGCCCCGCGTCCGCCGCCTCGGCCGGACCGACGTCGATCGGCAGGTGGCCCGCGACGGACGAGCCGCGCGCCGCCGCGCGCCGGGCGATCGCGTCGTAGACCGGGGGCGAGAGCCAGTCGTGCACCTTGACGAAGTCCACGCCGCCCGCGAGCAGCGAATCGACGGCGCGGACCGCGTCCTCCTCGTCCCGGACCTGCACGACCCTCGGGTCGGGGTCGTCCACCGGGCCGGTCACGATCGGCCCGGCCGCCACGACGCGAGGCCGGAAGCCCGCGAGACCGCGGCTGCCCGACGGCGCCGGCGCGGCGCAGCCGAGCGGCGGCGCGTCCGCGGCTCTCGACGGATGGCCGTCCGCCCGGGCGACGTCGGCCCGGGCGGGCAGGGGCCACGCGTCCTTCCACGTCGGCACCCGGTCGAGCGCGCCGCCCATGTCGCGGAGTCCCGTGACTCCGGCCGCCACGGCCAGCGGGAAGAACCAGCCCTCCGTGGTGTCGACGTGGACGTGCATGTCCCACAGGCCGGGCGCCACGTACGAGCCGGGCATCTCGACCACCCGCTCCGCGTCCGCCTCGCCGGAGCCCGCGCGCTCCACCGCCGTGATCCGGCCGTCGCGGATCGCGATCCGGCGGCCCTCCAGCACGCGGCCGGCCTCGACGTCCACGACGTTGACGTCCTCGAGGACGAGATCGGCGTGCGGACGGGAACGGTCCGGGTCGCCGCACGCGAGGAGCAGCGCCGCCGCGGCGAGGAGAGCCGCTGCGGGACCCTGCGGGGCGTGCGCGATCAGGCGCGGACCACGGCGATCCAGCCGAAGAGCAGGAGGAGACCGGCGGCCGAGAGCGCGACGTCGAGCCACCACCTGCGCCCGGTCGCGCCCGCCGCCGCGAGCCCGCCGCGCACGAGCGCGTGCAGCGCGAGCGCGGCGAGCAGCACGACGCCTCCGGGATGGCGCGCGACGGACGCCTCGAACGAGCCCTCCGCCGCCAGGACCACGCTGCGGCCGAGCCCGCACGTCGGGCCCGTCAGGCCGGCCCGGCGCCACATGCAGAGGTCCGGGAGGCGGGCCTCGCCGAGGAGCAGGCCGTCTCCCGCGGGCGCCAGCGACAGCGCCGCCGCAGCCAGGACCGGCAGCAGCGACGCCAGCGCGAGACCGAGGTTCACCGCGCGGTAACGCGCCGTCGGCGTGCCCGGCGGCGGACCCTCGGCTCCCGGGCCCGGTCTCGGCAGCGGCACGGCGAGCGTCACGTCAGAAGAGCCCCCCGCCGAGCACCAGCCGCATCGAGCCCAGGACCACGGCCACGAGGGAGAGGAGGAGCCCCGCGAGCGCAGGCCCGGTGGGCTGGCGCTCCCGGTTCGCGCGGGACATCGCCACCGCGCCCAGCACGACGCCCACGATCCCGAGCGGGATCGTGCCCCAGTTCAGCCAGCCCAGGCACGGGACGAGCCCCACGCAGAACCCGGCGAACACCACGAGCCCCCACACGAGCGCGAGCACCTGCATCGACGCCTCCGGTCGGAGCGGACCCCGGTCCGCGGTCTAGACGTGCTGCGAGAAGAACGTCCACTGCCCGATCGAGCGGCCCGCCTTGAGCTCCTGCGCCTGGAGGTAGGCGTCCACGGCGATCGCGAGCTGGAACGGCAGGTAGAGGAGCACGCCGGCCCCGCAGGTCGCGATCGTGATCGTGATCACCAGGAACCACGCGCCGACGCCGACCAGACCCTTCTGCCACTGGCCGATCAGGAAGTACGCCACGCCCCACAGGAAGAGCGCCACGATGAGGACCAGGACCGGGTCCTTCGCCTGCGACGGCGGGATCACGTCGGAGCGGACGGTCGGCGGCGGTCCGGGGGGCGGCGTTCCGGGGGGCGGCGTCGGAGGAGTCGTGGTCATGGTCGTTCCTGGAGTGTAGAGGTTTGCGAGAGAGCGGGGTCGCCTTCCGGGCGGAGCCCGTCAGGCGACGTCGAGTGTCTCACCGGGTCCACGGGCGGGGTCGCCTTCCGGGCGGAGCCCGTCCGGCGACGTCGAGTGTCTCACCGGTTCCACTGTCTCACCGGTGTCACGGGCGAGGCGGCCTTCCCTCGGGTCGCTCCGCTGCGACGACGGCCAGAAGGTAGTGCTTCCACAGGCACTCGACGCGCGTGAAGCCCGCTTCGCGCAGCCAGGCCAGCTGCTCGTCGAGGCGGGAGAACCGGTCGTTGCGGCGGTGGTCGTCGAGCACGGCCTCCACCTCCTCCTGGGGCAGCCCCGCCCCGGTCATGTGTTCCACCCACACCGCCTCGTACGACGCCTCGGCCCGGGCGTCGTCGCCTGCGACCGCGTCGGCGAGGACGAAGAGCCCTCCGGGCGCGAGCGTCCGGAGCACGCGGCCGAACAGCGCACGCTTCTCCTCGGCCTCCAGGTGGTGGACCGCGAGCGCGGACACGGCGCCCCCGGCGTCGGCGGGGAGCGGCGCCGTGAGGACGTTCCCGACCTCGATGGTCACGCGACCCGCCCACGCCGCGAGCTTCTCGCGGGCGCGCGCGACCATCGCGGGCGAGAGGTCCAGCGCGTGCAGGGACAGGTCCGGGACCGCCTCGAGCAGGCGCCGCGAGAGCTCCCCCGTCCCGCAGCCGAGCTCGATCCACGTGCCGCTCCGCCCCCGCAGCCGCACGTGCTCGAGCACGCGGCGGATCACGACCTGGTGGAACTCGCGGTAGTGCGGGATGATGAGCGGGAACCGCCGGTCGTAGTCGGCGGACAGACGCTCGAACGCCTCGCGAACCGTGTCCTCGGGCATCGCACCTCGCGGCGGCGCAATCTAGCGACGCGGCGCCGCGGCCCGCCCGCTTCGCCGGATCCGGCCTTCGATCGCCGGTCCCCGTCCCGGAGCCGGGTCGGCGGACGGACGCAGCCCGCCGGCTGACGCCGCCGGGAGGGGGCGGCGGGACTTCTCGCCCGCCGGCGCGACGGGGTATATTGGACGGCCATGCCCAGCCACGACCGCAAGCTCGCCGCCTTCGCGGAGACGTGCCGGGAGCACGGCCTCTCCGTCACGCACCAGCGCCTGGCGATCTTCGAGGCCCTGCTCGAGACGCGGGCGAGCCATCCGAGCGCGGAGACGCTCTACCGGCGCGTCCGGCAGCGGCACCCGACGATCTCCTTCAACACGATCTACAAGAACCTCGAGACGCTCGAGGAGCTGGGCGTCGTGCAGAAGGTCAACCTGCTCCACTCCGGGGCGCGGTACGACATGCCGGAGCAGCCGCACCACCACTTCGTCTGCCGCCGGTGCGAGCGGATCGAGGACGTGTTCGACCCCGCCTTCCGCGAGCTCCGCAAGCCGGCGGTGAACGATCCCTCGTCGTTCGACATCGACGAGTGGACGATCCAGTGGACCGGCCTCTGCGGGGCGTGCCGCGCCGCCGAGGCCCCCGCGACCTAGGCGCCCGACCGCACCGGCTCCACCGACCCTCCGGGCGCCGCGGGCGCCCGTCGTCGTTTCCGCCCCCGATCCGCTGCGAGGAGCGGCGCCGTGGACGAGCCCGGACCGGATCGCGGCGCACCTCCCCCCTCCGACCGAACCCCGGCAGCGGCACCCGCGGCGACCGCGGATCCGCCGACCTTCCGGCAGGCGCTCCGCTTCTGGGCCCGCCTCGGCTTCGTGAGCTTCGGCGGGCCCACCGGGCAGATCGCGATCCTGCACGAGGAGCTGGTCGAGCGGCGGCGCTGGATCGGCGAGGAGCGGTTCCTCCACGCGCTGAACTTCTGCATGCTCCTCCCCGGCCCGGAGGCGCAGCAGCTCGCGACCTACTGCGGCTGGGCCCTGCACCGCACCGCCGGCGGCCTCGCCGCGGGCGCCCTGTTCGTCCTCCCTTCGATCGTCATCCTCTGGGCGCTGAGCTGGGCGTACGTGTCGTTCGGCGAGCTCCCGTTCGTGGCGGCGGTGTTCGCCGGCCTGAAGCCCGCCGTCACCGCCATCGTCGTCCACGCCGTCTTCCGGATCGGCCGGCGGGCGCTGAGCGGGGTCGTCGCGGGGGCCATCGCGGCCGCGGCGTTCGTCGCGATCGCGGCGCTGGACGTGCCGTTTCCGGCCATCGTGCTCGGGGCAGCGCTGGTCGGCCTGCTCGTGACGCGCGCCGGCTGGTGGAGGACCGCCCGCGGCGGTCCGGCGTCGGTCGCGCCCGCCGCCGTCGCCGCGTCCTCGGATTCGCGCGCGGGTTCCGCGCCGTCGGGTGCCGGGTCCGGGCCGGCGCCGTCCCGCGCCGGCCCCGCGTCGCCGTCGTCCCGCACCGAGTCCCTGCGCGCGTCTCCGAGTGGGCGCGTGAACGGCGCGCGAGGGTGGCGGCGTGCGCTCCTCGTCCTCGCGGTGGGCCTCGGCGCCTGGTGGATCCCCGTGCTGGCGGCCGCGCTGTGGCAGGGTCCCGGCGCGACGCTGACCCGGCTGGGCGTCTTCTTCAGCCAAGCGGCGGTCGTGACGTTCGGCGGCGCGTATGCGGTCCTGCCCTACGTCGCGCAGCGCGCCGTCGAGGACTTCGGCTGGCTCTCGGCGGGCCAGATGCTGGACGGGCTCGGCCTCGCCGAGACCACGCCCGGACCGCTCATCATGGTGCTCCAGTTCGTGGGGTTCCTCGCCGGCTGGCAGCATCCCGGCGGGCTCCCGCCCCTGCTCGCGGCCACGCTCGGCGCGTTGCTCACCACCTGGGTCACCTTCGTGCCGTGCTTCCTCTGGATCCTCCTGGGGGCGCCGCACCTCGAGGCGCTGCGCGGCCGTGCGCCGCTCGCCGGGGCGCTGGCCGGGATCACCGCCGCCGTCGTCGGCGTGGTGGTGAACCTCGCGGTCTGGTTCGGCGCGCGGGCCCTCGCCCCCGGAGGGCGGCCGGATCCCTTCGCGATCCTCGTCGCGGCCGCCGCGCTCACGGCGCTGACGCGGCTCCGCTGGAGCGTTCCGGCGGTGGTCGGCGCGAGCGCGGCGGCGGGGCTCCTGGGGTGGGCGGCGCGTGGCGTGGCGGCGTGAGCGGGCGCGGGCGCCGCGTTCACTCCCCCCCGCCGGATCGAGCGTGGCGGCGCGTGGCGAGCCCGGGACCGCGCGGACCCGAAGACCTCGCGCCGGTCGAGGCGCCTCCGCTCAGAACGGCCAGATGCGCGGCGCGAGCAGGACCGTGATCACGAGGAAGAGCACGTTCAGAGGGACGCCCACCCTGGCGTAGTCCAGGAACCGGTAGCCCCCCGGCCCGTAGATCATCGTGTTCGTCTGGTAGCCGATGGGCGTGGCGAACGCGCAGGAGGCGGAGTAGGCGATCACGAACACGAACGGCCGGGGATCCACCCCGAGCCCGACGGCGGTGGAGATGGCGATCGGCACGGTGATCGCCGCCGCGGCGTTGTTGCTGATGACGTTCGTGAGCGCCGCCACCACCAGGTACGTCCCGGCCAGGACCGCGCCGGGACCGAAGGGGCCCAGGAGCGAGACGGTGCCGCCCGCGATCCAGGCGGCCGTGCCGGTCTGCTCGAGGGCGATCGCGAGGGGAAGCACGCCGGCCAGCAGGAAGATGACCTGCCAGTCGATGGCCTCGTAGGCCTCCTCCAGGGAGAGACACCCCGTCAGGACCAGGCCCACGGCGCCGACCACCGCGGCGCCCACGGCCGGGACGTCGAACGCCGTCGCGGCGACCACCACCCCCGCGATCGTGGCGAGCACCAGCGCCACGCGCGCCGCGTCCACGTGCGTGCGCCGAACCTGGCGGAGCACGATGAAGTCGTCGAGGGAGGCGAGCCGGGCCACGTCCTGACGCTGTCCCAGGACGAGGAGGACGTCCCCGGTGCGGAGCGGGACCTCCGCGAGCGCTTCCCGCAGGACCTCGGCCCGGCGGTGGATCGCGAGCACCACGGCCCGGTGCAGCGCCCGGAAGTTCAGGTCCTTGAGGGTGCGGCCCTCCATGTGCGAGCCCGGCGCGACGAGCAGCTCGGCCAGCACGCTGTCCGCGCCCTGGAGGCGCTCGTCGCCGAACTTGAGCTCGGGACGGATCTGGAGCCCGAAGACGTCGCGCGCCGTCAGGATCCGCTCCGGGTCGCTCCGCACGAGCAGCACGTCTCCGGCCCGGAGCCTCTGGTAGCGCATCGGCGCCCAGATGACCGCGCCCTCCCGCACGATCTCCACCACGTTCACGTCCTCGCGCGAGAGGCCCGAGTCCTCGAGCCGCTGCCCAACGAGCCGGGATCCGGCCGGCACGACGAGCTCGGTCAGATAGTCTCCCAGCGCGTACGCGGTGGTCAGGTCTCCACGTCCGCGGTCCGGCAGCAGCCGCTGGCCGATCAGCAGCATGTAGAGGATCCCGCCCGCCACGAGCGCGAGCCCGACGGGCGCGAACTCGAACATCCCCAGCGGCCGGAGGCCCTGCTCGGCCGCGACCGCGGCGACGAGGACGTTCGTGCTCGTCCCGATGAGGGTCACGACGCCGCCGAACTGCGCCGCGTAGGAGAGCGGGATCAGCAGGCGCGAGGGGCTGATCTTCGCGCGCCGGGCCACGTTCAGCACGATCGGGAGGAAGACCGCCACGCACGCCGTGTTGTTGATGAACGCCGACACGGCGCTCACCACGCCCATCATCGAGGCGGTCAGGGCGGCGCGGCCGCGGAGCGCGGCCCGGATCAGGACGGCCGTGAGGGCGTCGAGGCCGCCCACCTTCCGGAGGGCTCCCGACAGCACGAACATCGCGGCGACCGTGACCGTGGCCTCGTTGCTGAACCCGGAGATCGCCTGAGCCGGCGTGACGAGCCCCAGGACCATCACGAGGACGAGGACCAGGAGCGACACCAGGTCCACGCGCAGCCGCTCGGACGCGAAGAGCCCGAGGGCCAGGGCCAGGACGGCGAGGACCAGCGCGCGCTCGAGCGGCATGCGGAGCCGGGGACGGGGATCGGGCGGCGGACACTATCGCGCCGGAGTGCGGTCCGAACAATCCGCCGGCGGCCTCACCGGCGCGTTAGCTTCGGGGCCGGTCCGGCGGACGGCCCGGCGCCGCGATTCGGTGCGGGCCGGCCGCCCGGAGACGGGACCCCATTCCCCGCCGACGGATCCGCGGCCGGCCGCACGGAACCGGCGGAATCGCTTTCCATTCGCGACGATGGAGGGAGACCGCGCGTGACGAGCTCGTGGGCGCTGCACGGCCGTTCCCTGATGGACTTCTTCCGCGGCGACGAGGGCGCGGAGATCACGATCCGCTCGGACCTCGGGAAGGGCGAGGAGGAGACCCATCCCGTGGCGGCGTGGTTCCGCGAGCCCGACGAGGACGCCGGCTACGAGCGGAAGGCGCTGGAGCTCGCCCGCGGCCGCATCCTCGACGTCGGCGCCGGCACCGGCGTCCACGCGCTGCCGCTCCAGCGGCGCGGCCTCGAGGTGTGCGCGATCGACTTCACGCCCGAAGCCGTCGAGATCATGCGGGCGCGGGGCGTGCGGGACGCGCGGCTCGCCCGGCTCGAGGAGTTCCGCGACGGCCCGTTCGACACGATCCTGGTCCTCGCGAACGGCGCCGGCCTCGCGGAGACCCTGGACGGGCTGGAGGGGTTCCTCGGGCGGCTGGGGCAGCTGCTCGCGCCGGACGGCCAGGTGCTGCTGGACTCGTGCGACGTCCGGCCGCCCGCGGGCCCGGACGGCGTGCGCCCGGCCACCGGCCGCGACGGGCGCTACGTCGGCGACATCCACTTCCAGCTCGAGTACCGGGGCGAGAAGGGCGACCTCTTCCCGCAGCTCTACGTGGACCCCGACACCTTCGCCGATCGGGCGCGTCGGGCGGGCTGGAGCCTCGAGGTGGTGGAGCCGGGGGAGGGAGGCTCCTATCTGGCCCGGCTCACCCGCGCCGCCGGGCGGGCGTCGGCGGAGGGTCCGGGCGCCGCGGGAGCGGTTCCCTAGTCCCCGGGCGTCTCCGCCGGCCGCCGGGCCACCGCCTGCAGCGACCGGGAGAACCCGCGCGCCCTCGCCGTCGCCCACGCGCTCAGGTCGTCCACGAGCGTGTAGACCACGGGGATCACCAGCAGGGTGAGCAGGGTCGAGGTGATGATCCCGCCGATCACCGCGATCGCGAGCGGCTGGCGGGTCTCGGAGCCTTCCGAGAGCGCCAGGCTCACGGGCAGGAGGCCGAACACGATCGCGAACGAGGTCATCAGGATCGGCCGGAGCCGGACCGGACCGGCCTCGCGGATCGCCTCGTCGCGCGTGCTCCCGCGCCGCCGCAGCGTCAGCGTGTAGTCCACGAGCAGGATCGAGTTCTTCACGGCGAGGCCGATCAGGAGCAGCATCCCGATCGCGCTGAAGAGGTTCAGCGACGACCCGGCCACGAAGAGGAGCCCGAGCGCCCCGATCGCCGCGAGCGGGACCGCGAGCATGATCGTGAACGGGTGCACGAACGACTCGAACTGGCTCGCGAGCAGCATGTAGGTGATCACGAGCGCCAGCACCAGCGCGAAGATCATCGAGTTGAACGTCTGCTGGAACGTCTCGGACGCGCCGGAGAGCGCCGTCGAGTACTCCTGCGGCAGCATCGAGCGCGCGAGCACCCCCGCCTGCTGGAGCGCGGCCCCCTGGGCGCCGCCCTCGGAGAAGTTCCCCTCGATCGTGACGGCGCGCTGCCGGTCCTGGCGGTTGATGACGTTCACGCCGGTCCCGGCCGTGAGGGAGACGAGGTTCTCGAGGCGGACCAGGTCGCCGGACTCCGAGCGCACGGTCAGCGCCGCCACGTCCTCGGGTCCCTGGCGCTGCTGGTCCTCGACGCGCAGGCGCACGTCGTAGCGCCGGCCGCCCTCCTTGTACGTCGAGATCTCCTGGCTCCCGATCATCGCGTTCACGGTCTGGGAGACGTCCTCGACCGAGAGTCCCAGCGCGGCGGCCTTGTCGCGGTCCACCCCGATGCGGACCTCGGGCTTCTGCAGCTCCAGGTCCGTGCGCAGGTCCACGAGCGAGGGGATCTCCCGGCGCAGCCGCCCCATCAGCTCCTCGGAGTAGCGCTTGAGCTCGGGCAGCTCCGGCCCGAGCAGCACGAACTGGAAGGGCGACGAGCTGCCGCCGCCCGAGAACGCGTTGCCGAAGTAGTTCACGTAGGCGCGCACGCCGGGGATCGAGTTGAGCCGGCCCCGCAGGAGCGCCATCAGCTCGTCCTGGCTCCGCTCGCGCTCGCCGGGCTCGACCAGGCGGATGAAGAAGATCCCGCTGTTGACGCCGCCGAACAGGCCGGCGGCGGCGAACGCGCCCCGGACCTCGGGCAGCCCGAAGATCAGCTCCTCCATCTGGGACAGCTTGCGCTCGCTGTAGGCCAGCGACGACGACACCGGCGTCTCGAAGAAGACGATGAACCCCGACTCGTCCGTCGTGGGCGTGAGCTCCTTCCGCAGGATGGCGCCGATGAAGAGGCCGACGACCGTGACCGCCGCGGCGATCCCCAGCGTGGCCCAGCGGTGCGCGAGGGCCCAGTCCAGCCCGCCCCGGTAGCGGCGCTCCGTCGCGTCGAGGACGTTCCCGACCCTGGTGAAGAAGCGGCCGTGCTTCTCCGAGGGCTTGAGGAAGCGGGCGCACAGCATCGGCGTGAGCGTGAGGGAGACGATCAGCGAGAGCACGATCGCGACCGCCACCGTCATCCCGAACTGGAACAGGAACCGCCCGACGATGCCCTCCATGAACGCCACGGGGACGAACACCGCGGCCAGGCTGAAGGTCGTCGCCGCCACCGCCAGCGCGATCTCGTCGGTCCCGAAGCGGGCCGCCTCGCGCGGCGATTTCCCCTCCTCCATGTTCCGGTAGATGTTCTCGAGCACGACGATCGCGTCGTCGATGACCACGCCGACCGAGAGCGCGAGCGCCAGCGTCGTCATGTCGTTCAGCGTGAACCCCATCGCGTGGATGAACGCGAAGGTCCCGACCAGCGACGTGGGCAGCGCCAGCGCGATGATCAGCGTGGAGCGGAGCGAGCGCAGGAACAGGAAGACGATCAGCGTCGCGAAGAACGCGCCGTAGAGCAGCTCGCGCTGCGCGTCGTCGATCGAGCGCTCGATGAAGTCGGCGGCGTTGAACGCGATCCGCCACTCCACGCCCGGCGGGAAGATCGCCTCCAGCTCCTCCATCCGTTCCAGCACGCGCTCGGCCACGGCCGGGGTGTTGGCCCCGGATCGCGTGGCGACGCCGAGTCCCATCGCCGGCCGGCGGTTGTAGCGCGCCACGCCGCGCTGCGGCTCGACGCCGTCCTCGACGCGGCCCACGTCCCGCAGCCGCACCGGCGCGCCGTCCAGGTAGCGCACGACCAGGTTCTCGAAGGCCTCGGGCGAGGGCACCTCGCCCTGCACCTTGACCAGCGTCTCGCGCGCGGTCGACTCGAGCAGGCCGCCCGGGAGCTCGAGGTTCCCGGCGCGGATCGCCGCCGCCACCTCGCTCACGGTCAGGTCGTAGGCCTCGAGCCGTTCGCGGTCGAGCCAGACGCGGATCTCGCGCTCCTGGAATCCGCCCAGCTGCACGTTCCCCACGCCCTCGAGCGTCTGGAGGCGCGGGCGGAGGGTCCAGCGCGCGAGCTCGCCCAGCTCCTGACGCGAGGACCCCATCAGGGCGATCCACATGAAGGGCTGCGCCGAGATGTCGAGCTTCGACACGACGGGCGGCTCGGCGTCCTCGGGCAGGTCGTCCTGCACCACCGAGACCTTCTCGCGGACGTCCTGCGCCGCCACGTCCACGTCGCGGCCGAGCTCGAACTCGACGGTGATCTGCGAGAGCCCCTGGAGCGACGTCGAGTAGATGTGCCGGATGCCCTCGATCGAGTTGAGCTGGCTCTCGAGGACGTCCGTCACGTCGGACTCGATGACCTCCGGGCTCGCGCCGAAGAGCGTCGTCGAGATCGACACCGTCGGGAAATCCACGTTCGGGTACCGGTTGATGCCCATCGCGCGGTAGCCGAGGAACCCGAACAGGACGAGAGCGGTCATCGCCATCGTCGTGAAGACGGGCCGGTCGATCGCGGTATCGGAGAGCCTCATCGGCCCCCCTCCCTTCCCGGCCCGACCTCGCCGGCCGGCTCGGCGGGGCGCTGCGCGATCCGGACCGCGGCGCCGTCGGAGAGCTCGCGGTGGCCCTCGGTCACGATGACCTCGCCGCCCTGGAGGCCCTCGGTCACCTCGATCCCGCCGTCCAGGCGCTCGCCCAGCGCGACCTCGCGCTTCTCGGCGGTCCCGCCGCGGATCACGTACACGAAGTTCTGCTCGCCCTCGGTCACGAGGGCGACCTCGGGGATCACCGGGGCGTCGGGACGCACCTCGGTCACCACCTCGAGGTCGGCGAACGAGCCCGGCGTCACGTCGCCGGCCTCGTTCGGGTACTCGGCCTTGGCGGTCTGCGTGCGCGTGCGCGGATCGAGGTCCGGGCTCACGTAGATCACGACCCCGCGGTGCAGCGTTCCCGGATCCGTCCGGACCCGGAAGGTCACCGAATCGCCGGTCTCGAGCGTGCCGACCTCCGGCTCCGGCAGCTCGAACGCGACCCGGACGGGCGTCGCGTCCACGATCTCGAAGAGCGGGTCGCCCTCGCCGACGTACGTGCCGAGCTCCACCAGCCGGTCGGCCACCGTCCCGGTGAACGGCGCGCGCACGGAGGTCTTCCCGACGTTCCAGCGCGCCTGGTTCAGCCGGGACCGCGCCGAGGCGACCTGGGCGGCTTCGCTCTTCACGCGCGCCGCCACGTCGTCGTACGTCTGCTGGTCGAGCGCGCCGGCCGCGAGCAGCTGGTCGTACCGCTCCAGCAGGCGGCGGTCGTTCTCCAGCGCGGCCTGCACCTGCTGCAGGACGGCCTCGGCCTCCTGCGCCTCGAGCCGGAAGGGCGTCGGGTCGATCTGGAGCACCAGGCCCCCCCGCTCCACCGCCGAACCCTCGTCGGCCACGATCCGCGAGACCTGGCCGTCGATCTCGGCCGCGACCGTGGTCTGGTTCATCGCCTCGACGGTGCCGACCGGACGCAGCGTGCGCGGGACGTCGCGGGTCGTGACCGTCGTCGTGTCCACCAGCACGCCGCGCGGAGCCTCGGCCGCTTCCTGCTCGCCGCAGCCGGCGAGCAGGAGCCCGAGGAGCGGGAGGACCGCGCCGGCGCGCCACGCCGGCGCGTGCACGCGGGGGATGCGCCCGGGGAGGGACCCGGGACCGGAGGTGCTCATGCGAACGTCTCCTTGGAGGGGACGCGCCGGGCGGCTCCCGCCGCACGTCGGGTGAAGGACGGAAGCCCGGAGCGGGCGCTCAGAAGGCATACGTCAGGCTCGCGCCGAAGCGGGTCGTGTACACGGACTCGGACTCGCGCGTCGAGCCGAGCGGATCCTCGAGCTTCACCAGGTGGCGGCGCAGCTCGCCGCGGGCGCCGAGCCGCCCCGGCAGCGACACGCGCGCGCCCACGCCGTAGCCGAAGGCGTTCTGCGACCGCGCGTTCCGCCCCTCGACGTCGGGATCGGTCACGAGCGAGCCGAACCCGAGCGCCGCGTACGGGACGAACGGTCCGTCGCGGAACGGCCCCACGTCGGCCTGCAGCAGCGCCGAGATCTCCGGCAGGAACAGGCGCGCGTCCACCGGATCGATCGGGTTGCCCTCGACGTCCGTGGCGGTCGCGATCTCCGTCGTGCCGTACGCCAGGCCCGCGCGGAACGCGAGCACCGTGAGCACGTCGCGCTCGACGTCGAGCTGGACGAAGCCGCCGTCGTCGAGGCCGGCGTCGTCCTCCCAGCCGAACGAGCCCCCGCCGAGGGCCAGCCGGTACTGGTGCACGGGCCGGTCCGGTGCGACCGACAGCCGGCGGTCGCCGGGGGCCGTGTCCCCCGGTGCGATCTCCGGGACCTCGAACCCGGGCTCCGGCGGCGGCGGAAACGCGAGCGTGTCGGCCGGCGCCGCACGGCCGCCGCCGGCGGGCGCCTGCGCGTCCGGGTCCCGACCGGGCGCCTGGGCGTGACCCGCCGCGGGTCCGCCCGCGCCGGTGGCCGCGAGCACCGCCGCCGCGAGGGCGGCGAGCGCCTGCCCGGGGACCCGCCTCACCGCTCCCCGATCGCACGCAGGAACTGCGCGCGGGCGAGATTGTAGTCGTGCAGCGCGCGGGCGTTCGTCACGCGGGCCTGCACCAGCGCGAGCTCGGCGTCGTTCAGCTCGAGCTGCGTCGAGAGGCCGGCGCGGAAGCGCGTCGTGGCGATCTCCAGGGCGCGCTCGGCGAGCCCGACCGTGGCGCGGGCGGCCTCGATCCGTTCGGCGGCGGCGCGGACGTTCTGGAGCGCCTGCTGCACCTGGAGCGCGGCGTCGGCCTCGAGCGCCCGCAGGGCCAGCTCCTCCTGCGCCAGGTCGGCCCGCGCCTGCCGGACGCGCCCCTCCACGGCCCGGCCGTCGAAGACCGGCACGGTCAGCTCCACGCCGGCCGTCGCCGACTGGCTGAAGTCCTCGGTGGCCGGCACGAACTCCTCCGACGACGCCCTGCGCGACAGGTCGAACGTGAGCGCGAGCTCCGGGAACGACTCCGCGCGCTCGACGGCGAGGGTCTGCTGCTGGAACTGGACCTGCGCCCGCTGCCGGCGCAGGTCGTCGCGCTGGACCCGGGCGAGGTCCTGCGCCTCCCCGAGGGTCAGCGTCACCGGCTCGTACGTCAGGCGGTCGGTGAGCTGGATCTCGGCGTCGAGCGGGAGCCCGGTCACGCGCTTCAGCTCGTTCAGCGAGAGAGCGAGGTCGTTGCGGGCCTGGATCAGGATCGGGCGGATGTTCTCGACCTCCACCTCGGCGGTGAGCCGGTCGAACTCCGCCGCGGTCCCGACCTCGAAGAACCGCTCGACCTGCTGCAGCCGCGCCTGCGCCTGGGCGAGCGCCTGCTCCTGGACGTGCACCAGCTCCGCGTTCAGGAGCGCGGCGAAGTAGCGCGCCCGCACGTCGAGCACGAGCTGCTCGCCCGTGTCCTCGAGGGCGAAGCGGCTGACCTGCTGTGCGGTCGCGGCCGCCTTCCCGGCCGCCGTCACCGAACGGCTGAACAGCGTCTGCTCGACGCTGAGCGCGATCGTGTTGTCGTTGTCCTGCCCCACCGAGATCTGCTGCACCTCGCCGCCCTGGTCGAAGAAGATCACGGGGCGCTGGATGTTGCGGGCGTAGCGGTAGGTCAGGTCGAGCGACGGGAGCGCCTGCGCGCGCACCTCGCGGACCAGCCCGCGCGTGCGCTCGATCTCCTCCTCCGCGATCAGGATCCGCTCGTTGCGCTCGAGGGCGAGCCGCTCCGCCTCCTCGAGGGAGAGCGGAATGCCGTCGGCCGCCGGGGCCGCCGCGTCCGCCCCGGGAGCGTAGGCGCCGGAGTCCGGCGCCCCGCCGGCGCGCGAGGCGCCGAACGGCCCGAGCGCATCCCCGCCCGGGGGAGCCGCCGCTCCCAGCGTGTCGGCACCGAGAGGAGCCCGGGCCCCGGGCGTGTCGGGTGCGAGGCGGGCCCCGGCGCCGAGCGTGTCGGCCCGGAGCGGAGCCGCCTCGCCGAGCGTGTCCGCCGCGAGCGGATCCATCGCGCCGAGCGTGTCGGCGGCGAGCGGAGCCGGGGCGAGGGAATCGGGCGCCGGGGGACCCGCCAGGTCGGGGACGCCCGTGGTGTCGGGGCGCGCGGCGCGCAGCGAGTCGGCGTCCTGGGCGGCGAGCGCGGCCGGGATCCAGGCGAGCGCCGCCAGCGCGACCGGAAGGGCGAGACGGACGGTCACGCGCATGCGGCCTCCTCCCCGTCCCCCGACGTCCCCGACCCGCACATCCCGTCCAGGAAGCACGTCGCGAAGAACGTGGCGGCCTCGGCCGGCGCGAAGGTTCCGAGCAGGCTCACCTCGAAGACCTCCTGCATCAGAAGGTGGTGGAACAGCATCCCCATGAAGGCGCGGACGGCGAGACGCGAGTCGCACGGACGGAAGGTCCCTTCGCGCTGCTGACGCTCCACGTACGCCGTGAGGATCGCCGCGCTTTCCCGGACGTGGACCTGGAAGTAGGTCTGGAACAGCGCGTGTCGCTCGAGACCGCTGTGGAGCAGGAGCCGGAGGAACGTCGGATCCGCGGTGTGCGTCTCCAGCACGGTCCTCCCCACCTCCTCGAAGACCCGGCGGGGGGGCTCCTCCAGCATTCCCTTCAGGCGCTCCTCCAGTTCCGAGGCCTGCGCGGCCTTCCGTCGGACGATCGCCTCGAAGAGCGCGTCCTTCGTTTCGAAGTGGAGGTAGAGGGCGGCCTCGCTGATGCCGGCGGCTTCGGCGAGCTGCCGGGTCGTGCACCGGAGGCCGTGCTCCGCGAAGAGAGAGAGCGCGGCGTCGATGATCTGCTCCCGCCGCTCACCCCCGCTCATCCGTGCATGCCTGGCGGGGCGGTGGATCTGGTCGGTCAACGTGGTGGCTCGTTCCCGGTCGGGTGTGAGTAAGCAGTTACTAAGGGGCCGGGAATGTCTACGCGTGAACGACTTCTGTCAACCGGGGCCTTGCCCGACGGTCGGGACGATGGGGCGAGCGGTCCGCCCTGGGGGGCGAACGGCGGTTCGCCGCGGGCGAATGCCGAACCCGCCGCCTCAGCCTGCCGGAGAGATCCCCCCGGTTCCGGAGACCGCGCTGCTCACTCGCGGACGGCCGAGGTAGCGGACGTCTCCGCTCCCGCTCACGCTGGCGTCGAGCGACTCCGTCGCGTGGACCCTCGCGTTCCCGCTGCCGGAGACCCCCACGTGCACCGTGCGCGCCCTGACGCGGCCGAGGTCCACGTCACCCGACCCCGAGAGGCCGAGGTCCACGGTCTCGGCCTCGCCCTCGGCGACCAGGTCGCCGGATCCGGACACGCCGGCTTCGAGACGCCCGAAGCGCCCGCGCGCGCGGAGGTCTCCGGACCCCGACACCGACGCCTGGAATCCGTCGGAGCGGACGCCCTCCACGGCGAGGTCGGCGCTCCCGCTCACGGTCGCGGCATCGAGCTGCGGGGTCGTGACCTCCACGCGGATCGGGAGCCGGGGTTCGAGGTCGCGCGATTCGCAGACGTGGAGCGTGCCGTCCTCGACGACGGTGACGACGTGCGGAAGCAGGTTGCGCTCGGCGTGCACGACGACCGACGCGGGTCCGCCGACGCGGACCGTGACGTCCACCGTGCCGCTCACGCTGACGGCGTCGAACGCGCCCACGTCCCGGCGCTCGGATCCGGCCTGGCCGGAGCCGCGCAGCTCGCCCGAGACCGTGCGGCGCAGGTCCCGGTCGCAGGGCGGAACGAAGCCGGTCGTGGAGACGACGAGGGCCGCCGGAACGGCGAGGGCGTGCAGGCGACGGTGGAGCCCGCGGGGGCGCGGGCCGGAGAGAGAGCTGCGTGTGCGCGCCATGGACAGGCACTCCTGCGTGAGGTGGACGCCGCGTCTCGTGGCCTTACGACGCCGTTGCCGGCGCGGTTTCAGCCCCGTCGGCGGCGGAAGGCGGGCGCCCGGGGCACGCGGCGGGGCCCGCCTTCCCCTCCGGGCGGCTCCTGCCGATCCTAGCCCTTTCCTGACCCGGGCTGGCGTCCGTCCACGCCGACCACCATGGCCGCTCCGACCTCGCAACGCCCGACGACGCCCTGGATCGTGCCGATGGGGCCCCGGTCCCCGGCCGAGCGGCACCGTGCGTCCACGCCCCTGGAGCTCTTCTTCGACCTCGTCTTCGTCGTCGCCGTCGCCCAGGCGGCCGGGGGTCTCCACCACACGCTCGTCGAAGGACGGATCGGGGAGGCCGTCCTCGGCTACGGCCTGACCTTCTTCGCCCTGTGGTGGGCCTGGGTGAACTTCACCTGGTTCGCCTCGGCCTACGATCCCGGCGACGTCGCATACCGCCTCCTGGTCTTCGTCCAGATGGCCGGCTCGCTGGTGATGGCCGCCGGCATCCCGCGCGCCTTCGCCGCGCGCGACCTCGGAGTGATCACGCTGGGCTACGTGATCATGCGCGTCGCGCTCGTCGCCCAGTGGCTCCGCGCCGCCCGCGGCGATCCCGGCAGGCGTTCCTGCGCGCTGCGCTACGCACTCGGGGTGGGCGTCCTCCAGGTGGGCTGGATCGTGCGCCTCCTGCTGCCGGCGGGATGGGCGCTGCCCGCCTTCTTCGTCCTGGCCGCCGGGGAGCTGCTCGTCCCCGTCTGGGCCGAGCGCGCCGCCCCGACGACGTGGCATCCCGGCCACATCGCCGAGCGTTACGGGCTCTTCACGATCATCGTCCTGGGGGAGTCGGTTCTCGCCGGATCGGTGGCGATCCAGGCGGCAGCCCGCTCCAGCGAGTCCGTGGCGCACCTCGCCACGAGCGTCGTGGGCGGGCTCGTGATCGTGTTCTCGATGTGGTGGCTCTACTTCGACGAGCCGGCGCACCGGCTGGGCTCGCTGCGGGCGGCGTTTCTGTGGGGCTACGGCCACCTCCCGATCTTCGCGTCGGCCGCCGCCGTGGGACCGGGGATCGCGATCGCCACGGAGCACGCGACGGGCGGCGTGGAGATCGGTGCGCGCGCGGCAGGCGCGGCCGTGGCCGTGCCGGTGGCCACCTACCTCCTGGCGCTCTGGGCGCTCCACCGGGGGCTCGGTCTCGGGGGCACGGCGGGATCGGCCTGGACCCCCGCGGCGGTGCTCGTGGTGCTGCTGACCCCTTGGACCCGCGAGCCCGTTCTGGGGAGTGGGCTCGTCCTCGCCTCCCTGATCGGGTATGGGAGCGTGCACGGACTCCGCGCGCGTCCGCTCACGGCGTGACGGGGCTGCGGGTCTGCATCGACGTGGACGACGTGGACCGCGCGATCGCGTTCTACGCGGACGCGCTCGGGCTGCGGGTCGGACGGAGGTTCGAGGCCGGGTGGGCGGAGCTCCTCGGCGCTGCCGTCCCCATCGACCTGCTCGAGCGCAGCCCCGGGACCCCCGTCAACCTCCGGCCCGGGGCCGCCGCCCGGTCCTACGAGCGGCACTGGACGCCGGTGCACCTCGACTTCACGGTGGACGACGTCGATGCGGTCGTCGCGCGCGTCGTCCGCGCCGGCGGCGCGCTCGAGGCGGAGATCCAGACGGCCGCGTACGGACGGCTGGCGCGGATGGCGGACCCGTGGGGACACGGCTTCTGCCTGATCGAGTTCCGCGGCCGGGGGTACGACGAGCTGACCTCCGCCCCGGGCGGCGCGACGGGCTGAGGGGGACGCGGCGGGCGGATCCTGCGGGGCACGACGACCCGCTTCGGAGGGGACACGACGCTCCGACGGCGCGGCGCGCTCTCGGCGGCGGACACGACGAGCTGATCGCCCCGCCGCACGGGCGTCGCCGGGTCGCGTGGCTATATTCACCCGATGCCGGTCGCCCGCTCCGCACGGCGTGGTCCCCAGCCCCCCCGGACCGTCCCGGCGGCGGGCATCGTGCTCGGCCACATCGCGTACGCGAACTGCTGGCCCGTCCACGGCCCCCTGCTCGTGGGCGACGTCGCGTTCCCGGGCGAGGTCGTGTCCGGGGACCCCGGACGTCTGAACCGCCTGCTGGCCGCCGGACGCGTGCAGGTCGCCCCGTGCTCCTCGGTGGAGTACGCGCGGCACGCGGGCCGCTACCGCGTCCTGCCGGGGCTCGGGATCGCGTCCCGCGGACCCGCGCGCTCGATCCTGCTCGCCGGCCGCCGCTCGCCGCCCGAGCTGGACGGACGCCCGGTGGCCCTGCCCACCGCGTCGGCGTCCTCGGCCCTGCTCCTCGAGGTGTGGCTCGCGGGCCGCCACGGCGCGGTCCCGCGGTTCGGCTGGTTCGACCAGGCCGGCGAAGACCCGTTCGTCGGACACGACGCCGCGCTCTTCATCGGCGACGTCGCGCTCGCGCGGCGTGCGGCGGCGGAACCCGACCTCGAATGGACGGACCTGGGCGAGGCGTGGACGGCGTGGACGGGGCTTCCGTTCGTCTACGCGCTGTGGCAGGTGCACGCGCCGTCGGTTCTCGAAGCCGACGTCCGGCGCGCCGCCGTCGCGCTGGCGGAATCCCGCGCGGCGGCCGGACGCGACCTGGACGGCCTGGCGGCGAGGTATCCCGGGGCGTTTCCCGGCGGCCGGGAGGCGCTCGCACGCTACTGGCGCGAGCTGAGGTACGACCTGGACGCCGACGACCTGGCGGGGTTGCGCGAGTTCTACCGGCTCGCCGCGGACGCCGGCCGCATCGCGCGCCCGCCGGCGCTGCGCTACCTCGCCGGGGCCGCTCCCGTCGCGGGCTGAGGCAGCCAGCCGGCGGTCGCGAGGGCCGCGATCGTCGCGGTCGTCGCCCCCGCGCGCTCCTCGAGCACGGCGCGCCCCCTCGCTCCCGCCCGCGCCGCCCACTCGCCGTCGCCCAGCAGCCGCTCCAGCAGACCCGCCGCCTCGCCGGCGGACCGGACGCGGAAGAGACCCCCCGCGCGCTCGAGCGGTTCGGCGATCCACGCGCGCCCCGTGCGTGGCCCGGTGACGACGGCCGCGCCGCGGGCAGCGGGCTCCATCACGTTGTGGAGCGCGCCGCGGAAGCCGCCGCCCACCCACGCGGCCGCGGCTGACGAGTAGAGCGCGCGCAGCACCCCCACGCGATCCACGAGCAGGACGCGCCCGGGCGCCTCCGCCAGGGAGTCACGGACGAGCGACGCCGGGTCGTCCGGCCTTCCGGTCCGCCGGGCCGAACCGCCGTCGCCGCCGCTCCACCGCCGGTGGCGCAACCCGGCGCCGTCGAGCCGGCGCTCCACGTCCCGCAGCCGCGGCTCGTCCGTGCCGTGCGGCGCAAGGACGAGGGCGAACGCCGGTCCGTCCCGCCGGAGCCGTGCGCACGCGTCGAGCAGGACCGCCTCGTCCTCCGCCCAGGTGGACCCGGCGACGAGCAAGGGGAGGTCGAGTCCCGCGCGCCGGAGCGGCGCATCGGGCGGGCCGGCGTCGGCGAGCACCTCGTCCACCCGCGGGTCGCCCGTGACGGCGACGCACGCGCGGGCCGCACCGGCCTCGCGAAAGGCATCGGCGGACCGCTCGTCCACCGCGCCGACCAGCCGCAGGGTGCGCAGGAGCGCGCGGTGCAGCGGCCGCGCCGCCGCCGCGAGTCTGCGCGACCCCGGCCCCAGACGGCCGGCGACGAGCGCGGCCGGCACGTCCCTGCGCTCGGCCTCGAGGAGGAGTCCGGGCCAGAGCTCCGCGTCCACGAGCGCGAGCGCGGCCGGGCGCAGCGCGTCGAAGAGGGAGCGCATCTCCGCGCGGCCGTCCAGTGGAAGCGGCAGCGCGAGATCCACCGGGCCGAGGCGGTCGAGGAACGGCTCCGCGGACGGCGAGCCGTAGGTGTAGACGAGGGGTCGTTCCGGCAGCCGACGGCGGAGCTCCAGGAGGAGCGGCCGCGCCTGCATCAGTTCGCCCGCCGACGAGCCGTGCAGCCACAACGGTTCCGGGCGCCCGCCTCCCTGCAGCGAGTGGGCGCGCTCGAGAGCCGAGCGCCAGCCGGAGCGCGCGCGCTGCCATCGGCGCAGACGCGGCGAGACGCGCCCGAGCGCCGGCGCCGCCGCGCGCGCGGCGGGGATCAGCGCCCGTTCGTAGAGGGCGAGGAGGAGGGCTTCGGAGGGGGCCCGGCGGGCCCGGCCGTCAGACGGCGTCGACCCGCGCGATCTCGGGGACCGCCGCCTTGATGCGCTGCTCGATGCCCCGCTTCAGGGTCATCATCGACATCGGGCAGCCGGCGCAGGCGCCGACCAGGCGCACCGTGGCCACGCGATCCTGGATGCCGAGGAGCTCGACGGCGCCTCCGTCCATCGCGATCGCGGGCCGGAGCGTGTCGAGGACGACCTCGACGCGCTCGGCGAGCGCCGCGTCGGCCGTCGCCTCCGCCGCGGGGGCGGCGGGCGGAGCGTCGAGTCGGGTGTCGGTCATGGGGAGGCTCCGGGTTCGACAACGTGGAACGTGCGCCGGTAATATACCTCGGGAGATCGCGGATTCCAACGCGGCCGGCGCGCCCGGCGGCGCGGTGGCACGGATTCCACCCGATCGTGAACTCGGGCAGGCTGCACGTGGACATCGCGGACCCACATCGGATCGGCGCCGTCCCCCGGGGGAAGGCGCACGGCGGCAGGGCGGGCACGATGCTTCGGGCCGCCGTCGTGGCCGCCGTCGTCGGCGCGCTGGCGCTCCTGGGATGGGGCGTGGTGCGCCCGGACGAGAACCGCGCCTCCTTCCTCGCGGGGCGTCCGGCCAGGGACTTCACGTTCACCACCTTCGAGGGCCGGACGGTGACGCTCTCCGAGCTCCGCGGCCGGCCCGTGGTCCTGAACTTCTACGCGTCCTGGTGCCTCGCGTGCCGCGACGAGGCGGGGGTGCTCGAGAGCGGGTGGCGCACGTACGGCCCCCGGGGCGCGGTCTTCATCGGCCTCGCCGTTCGCGACGACCGCGAGGCCGCGGTCGCGTTTGCGCGGCGGTACGGGAAGACCTATCTGCTCGGCCCCGACGCGCACGGCCGGGTCGGACTCGACTACGGGCTCTTCGGGGTCCCCGAGACGGTGTTCATCTCCCCCGACGGCGTGATCGCGGACAAGGTGGTGGGGCCCGTGACGCCGGAGATCCTGGCGAGGCGACTGGAGCCGTGGCTGTGATCGCGCGGACGGGGGTCGCCGCCGCCGTCCTCGGGCTCCTGCTGGGGCTGTCGCCTCCGTGCTCGACGCGGGCGTGGGCCGGCTCGGGCGGGGCACCGGCGGCGCTCCCGCAGGCTGCCGGGGCGGATCACGGCGCCGCGGAGGCCGCGCTCTCCGATCCGCGGCCGCAGGCGGCCGAGCCGGAGCTCCGGCCGCTCGACGCCGCGGGCGAGGCGCGCGCCTCCTCGCTCGAGGCGCGGCTCAAGTGCCCCGTCTGCCGAACGCAGTCGGTGCGGGAGTCGCCGTCCTTCCTCGCGCTCGAGATGCGCACCCGGATCCGGGAGATGATCGCCGCCGGCCGGACCGACGGCGAGATCCTCGACTGGTTCGCGGCGCGCTACGGCGACGACATCCTCCTGGAGCCCCGCAAGCGCGGCTTCGGCCTGGCGGCGTGGATCCTCCCCGCGGCCGCCATCCTCGCCGGGGGCGTCCTCCTCGCGCGGAGGGCGCGCGACCGGGCGGCTCCGCCTCCCGCGCCGGAGCTCACCCCGGAGGAACGTGACCGCGTCGAGCGGGAATTGAAGCTGCGCGGCGCCTGACGCAGATTGCCGCCGTGAACCGCGCACGCCGATCGAAGGTCCTCCTGGGCTCCCTGCTCGTCGCGGGCTCGATGGGGTACCTGCTGTGGACCGCTTCGCGCGCGAACCTCGTGTACTACTACGAGATCGGCGAGGCGCAGGCCGCGGTGCAGCCGGACCAGCACGTGCGGCTCTCCGGCGACGTCGTCGAGGGATCGGTCCGGCGCACGCCGGGCACCTCCCGGATGACCTTCCAGATCGAGGATCCCTCGGGCGCGCACCGCGTGCCGGTGGCGTACGAGGGCGCCGTCCCGGACATCTTCCGTCCCGGGATCCAGGTCGTGGTGGAAGGCCGGTTCGACGACTCCGGCGGGTTCGCCGCGGACCGGCTCACCGCGAAGTGCCCCTCGAAGTACCAGGCCGCCGGCGACCTCGACCGCCCGCAGACCACGGCGCCGTCCGGCGCCGCGGCCGATCCGGCCGCCGAACCGCCCCCCGCCGACGCCGACCGCGCAGCCGCCGGCGCCTGAGCCGGTGGCCGCGGCGCCGGCCCCGATCCAGCCTCCACGCCCTTCGCCCGCCGACGGCGCGCTCGTCGCGCTGGAGCGCGTCTCCAAGGTCTTCCGCCGACGCGCCGCGCTCCGGGACGTGAGCCTCGCCGTGCGCCCGGGCTCGTGCGTCGCGGTCCTGGGGCCGAACGGCGCCGGCAAGTCCACGCTGCTCCGGGTCGCGGCGGGCCTGACCCGCCCCAGCGCCGGCCGCGTCCTCGTCCGCGGCAGCGAGCGCGACGCGGCGGCGCGCCTCCGCGCCTCCGTCGGATACGTGGCGCACAGCACCCTCCTCTACGAGCCGCTGACGCCGCGCGAGAACCTGACGCTGTTCGCCCGCCTGGCGGGGGCGGCCGCCCCCGGGGAACGGGCGGCCGAGGCGCTCCGGGCGCTCGACGTCGACCGCCACGCGGATCGCGCCGTGGGCGTGCTGTCGCGCGGCACGCGGCAGCGGGTGGCGCTCGCCCGCGCGCTGATGGGCCGGCCGCCGCTGCTCCTCCTCGACGAGCCGTTCGCGGGCCTCGACTCGGCCGGCGCCGCGCGGCTGCTCGAGCTCCTGCGGGAGGCCCGCGATCGGGGCGCGGCGATCCTCCTCGCCACGCACGGACGCGAGGCCGCGCTCGAGCTGGCCGACGAGGCGGCCATCCTCGCCGCCGGCAGGCTGCGGCACCGCGGGCCTGTTTCCGGTCCGGGCGACGCGGATCTCGCCCACGCCTACCTCCGCGCCACCGCCGACGCCGGCGACGGCGAGCCGGTGCGGGAGCCGCGGGCGTGAGACGCTGGGGCGCGATCGTCCTCAACGACCTGCGCCTGGAGTGGCGGCGGCCCGGCAGGGTCGCCGCGATCGCCGTGTTCGCGCTCCTCGCCGGCGTGGTCTTCGTCCTGGCGTCCGACCCCGAGCCGGAACCCCTCGCGCGTCTCGGGCCGGGCGCGTTCTGGGTGGCGATCCTCTTCGCCGGCACCCTCGGGCTGGGGAAGACGTTCGCCGAGGAGGAGCGCGACGACGCGATGACGGCGCTCCTCCTGTCGCCGGTCGACCGGAGCGCGCTGTTCCTGGCCAAGGCGGCGTCCACGGCCCTCTTCCTCCTCGCCGTCGAGGTGGTGATGGCCCCGGTCTTCTTCGCGATGTTCGGTCTCCCGCTGCTGCGCGTCCTGCCGGGGCTCGCCGCGCTCGCGGCGCTCGCGACCGCCGGCCTCGCGCTGCTCGGCACGCTGCTCGCGTTCCTGACCGCCCGGGCGGCGGGGCGCGAGCTCCTGCTCCCCGTCCTCCTCCTGCCGCTCGTGCTTCCGCTGCTGGTCGCCGCCGCGCGCGGGACCCGCGTGCTCCTCGCATCGCCGGTCCCGGCGTTGGCCGACCTCTCCGCGTGGCTTACATTGATGGCCGCCTTCGACGTCGTCTTCGCGGTCCTCGGGTGCTGGGGATTCGAGCGCGCCGTCGAGGAGTAGCGCCGGAAGATCCCGTCCATGGTCCCGCTCGTCGTCTGCGCCGCCGCCGCGTTCCTGGGCGCGCTCGCGACCATCGCCTTCTACGCGCCGGTCGAGGCCGTGCAGGGCGTGGCGCAGAAGATCTTCTACGTCCACGTCCCGCTCGCGTGGTGCACGTTCCTCGCGGTCGCGGCGCTCCTCGCGGGGTCGATCGGGACGTTGTGGCGCCGGCGCCCCGGCGCGGACCGCCTGGCGCGCTCGGCCGCCGAGGTCGGGTCCGTCCTGGCCACGCTCGTGCTGCTGACGGGGTCGCTCTGGGGCAAGGCGGTGTGGGGCACGTGGTGGACGTGGGACGGGCGGCTCACGAGCACGCTCGTGCTGTGGTTCATCCTGGTCGGCTACGTGCTCTACCGGTCCCTCGCCGAGGGGCCGCCGGAGACGACCGCCCGCACGGCGGCCGTGCTCGGCGTGATCGCCGCCGCGGACGTGCCGATCATCCATCTGTCCGTCACGTGGTGGCGAACGCTGCACCCGGAGCCGGTCGTGATGCGCTCCGGCGACTTCGGAGGAGGCCTCCCCGGCTCGATGCTCGCCACCCTCCTCGTCTCGCTGGGCGCCTTCACCCTGCTCGCCGCGGCGCTCCTCGTGCTGCGCGTCCGCCTGGCCGAGGTCGAGGACCGTCTGGAGGCGGCCGCCGTGGAGCGCGCGCTCCGGTGAGCCGGTGAGCTTCCTGGTCGCCGCGTACGCGGTGCTCTGGATCGGGCTCTTCGCCTACCTCGTCAGCCTGGCCCGGCGGCTGCGGGCCCTGTCGGAGGAGGCGCGCGCGTTCGCCGAGGAGGAGGGGTGCGCGGGCACGCCGCCCGCCGGGGAGCGCGGGCGCACCGCGGGTGACCGCTCGGGCGCCGCCGGGGCGCCGGCACGCCCGTGAGCGCGGCCGAGCTCGTCCTCGTTCCCCGCGTCCTGCTCGCCCTCTCGCTGGGGGTGACGGTGTGGGGCGCCTGGGCCTCCTGGCGCGGAGCGCGCGCCGACGACCCGCGGTGGGTGCGCTCCGGAGCCCGCGCCGTGTTCGCGAACCTCGCGCTCCTCGCCGCGGCCTACGCGTTCCTCACCTGGTTCTTCGTCACCGACGCGTTCGGCGTCGCCTACGTGGCGACGAACTCCAGCGCGAGCCAGCCGGCGCTCTACAAGGTCGCCGCGGTCTGGGGCGGGATGGAGGGGTCGGTCCTCCTGTGGGCGCTCCTCCTGGCGGGGTACTCGGCGGCGTGCGTGCGGCTCTCCCGCGGACGCTGGCCGCATCTCCTGCCGTACGCGACCGCGACGCTCTGCGCGGTGGCGGCCTTCTTCTCGTTCGTGCTCGTCTTCCTCTCGAACCCGTTTCGCACGTTCGCGGGCGTGCCGGCCGACGGCGCCGGCCTGAACCCGCTGCTCCAGAATCCGGGGATGATGGTCCACCCGCCGTCGCTCTACCTCGGCTACGTGGGCTGGACCGTGCCGTTCGCGTTCGCGATCGCCGCCCTGCTCGCGCGGCGCCTGGACGCCGACTGGGTGCGCGCCTCGCGGACGTGGGCGATCGTGCCCTGGCTCTTCCTGACGCTCGGCAACCTGCTCGGCGCGAACTGGGCCTACGTCGAGCTGGGGTGGGGCGGCTACTGGGGATGGGACCCGGTCGAGAACTCGGCGATCCTGCCGTGGTTCCTCGGGACCGCGTTCCTGCACTCGGTCCTGATCCAGGAGAAGCGCGGGCTCCTCAAGACGTGGAACGTGAGCCTGGTCGCGCTGACCTTCTGCGCCACGATCCTGGGGACGTTCGTGACGCGGAGCGGCCTGCTCGAGTCCGTGCACACGTTCTCCGAGTCGCCGATCGGACCGGTGTTCCTCGGGTTCCTCGCCGCCCTGGCGCTCGGGTCGACGGCGCTCGTCCTCTCGCGGTCCGACCTGCTGCGCGGGCCGTCCCGGACCGAGGCGCTCCTCTCGCGCGAGAACGCCTTCCTCTTCAACAACCTGCTCCTGGTCGGGATCGGCTTCGCGATCGCGTGGGGGACCTTCTTCCCGATCCTGTCGGAGGCCGCGACCGGCCAGCGGATCTCCGTCGGGCCGCCGTTCTTCAACCAGGTCCTGGCGCCCGTCGGCCTGGCCCTGCTCCTGCTGATGGGCGCCGGTCCGCTCTTCGCGTGGCGCCGCACCTCGCCCTCGCAGCTGCGGCGGCAGTTCGGCGCGCCGGCGCTCGCGGGCGCGCTCGCCGGCTCGGCGACCGTGGCGGCGGGCCTCGCCCAGCCCTACGCCGTGATCACCGCGACGTTCGCGGGGTTCACCGTCGCCGGCATCGCGCAGGAGCTGATCCGCGGCGTCCGCGCGCGCGGCCGGATCCACGGCGAGACGCCGGCGCTCGCGCTCGCGCGCCTCGTCGGCCGGAACCGCCGGCGGTACGGCGGCTACGTCGTCCACGTCGGCGTGACCTGCGTCTTCCTGGGGCTCGCGGGGAACGTCTACGTGGAGTCGCGCGAGCTCCCGATGCACCCGGGCGAGCGGACCGCCGTCGGCGCCTACGACGTGGAGTTCCGTGGCATCAAGGTGCGGCAGGAGCCGCACTACGTCTCGGCCGTGGCCGAGCTGGCGGTGTCACGGGACGGCGGTCGCGTCCGCTACGCCCATCCCGAGAAGCGCCTGTACGCCGCGGGCGGGGGCCAGGTCGCGACCGAGGTCGCGATCGACGGGCGCCTGCTCGAGGACTTCTACGCGATCCTGCTCGAGCCGCTCCCGGGCGGCGACGGCGCCCGGATGAAGCTCGTCGTGAACCCGCTGGTGGGGCTCGTCTGGCTCGGCGGCGCGATCATGATCCTCGGGGGGCTCGTCTCGCTCGGCGCGCCGCGCACCGGGGCGCCGTCCCGCACCCCCGCGCGTCGCCGCGCCTCCCCCTCCGAAGAGACCGAACCGGAGCCGGTCGCCGTCCCCTGAGCGGCCGCGCGACGACGCCCGCCGCGGTCGCACCCCCGCCGGATCGTCCCAGCCGCCCGTGACCGCGCTGCTCGCGCTGGCCATCTGCGTCCTCGTCGTGTGGGCGCTCGCAACGCCGTTCCGCGAGCGCGGCGGCCGCCGCGAACGGGGCGCTGCGGAGGGTGCGGGGGGCGACGGCGCCGCGGACGTTCGCGACGCGGAGACGCGCGACGCCGCGGGCGCCCCGGCCGCCGGCGGATCCGGGCTGCGGGCCGGCGACGGAGCCTCCGTTCCGGCTCGGCCGACCGCGACGGCCGAGGGCGCGAAGGCCGACCTGCGCGAGGAACGGGAACGTCTCCTGGCCGCGATCGCGGACCTGCGCTTCGACTTCGAGACGGGGAAGCTCTCGCGGGCCGATTACGAGGCGGAGGATGCGCGCCTGCGCAGCCAGGCGGCCGACGTGCTCCGCCGCCTGGAGGAGGGCGCGGGCGGGGTCGGCGTCAGCGAGCGGGCGTGATCGCCACGGGGTGGCGCGGCTGGTAGAGCATCACCTCGACGCCGCCGGGAAGGCCGAGGGTCACGGTGATGCCGAAGCCCATGTCCACGGGCTCCCCCTTCACCTCGATCCCCTTCTCGCGGACCTCGCGGACCGTCCGCCCGATGTCGTCGCACATCAGCGAGAGCTGGTGGCGGGTCCCCGACTCCCGGGTCGGCCCCTCGGCGGGGTGGACGCCGAGCTCGGCGGGAGGCAGCGCGAAGATCAGCCAGCCCTCGCCGGCGTCCACGTGCCTCCAGCCGAAGGCGTCGCGGAGCGTCGCGCGGAGCGCCTCGGCGTCGGTCGAGAACAGCAGGACGTGAGCGCCCGTGATCGCCATCCTCGCCTCCTGGTGAGCGGACCGTCGGTCGGTTGCGCCGCGCCCGAACCTATGCAGCCGGCGCGGTGTCTGCCCGGCGGCCCTTCGCACCGAGGAGCGGCAGCGCCTCGACGGCCAGGATCGCCCCCAGGATGAGCGCCGCACCCAGCCATCCGATCGGCGAGAGCGACTCCCCGCGCCAGAGCCAGGCGAAGAATCCCGCGAACGCGGGCTCCGTCGCCAGCACGAGCGCGGTCCTCGCCGGCGTCGTCCTGGCCTGGGCGTAGGTCTGGACGAAGAACGCGAGGGCGCTCGCGAGCACCGCGGTGACGCCCAGCGCCCACCACACGGCGCGGGTGTGGGGCACGGCGACGGAGCCGGTGAGCACGGCCGCGGCGAGGCAGGCGGCGCCGCAGACCGCCAGCTGGACGGCGACGAGCCCCCCGACCGGGTGCCGCTCGACAGCGCGTTTCGTGACCAGGATGTGGAACGCGAACGCGCACGCGCAGAGGAACACCAGCGCGTCCCCCGCGGGGCTGGGGCTGCCGCCCGCGCCCGACAGGAGGAAGAGGCCGGCCGCCGAGACCGCTGCCGCGGCCCAGGCGGCGCGGCTCACGCGCTCGCCGTAGAGCAGGGCGCCGAAGAGCGGCGTCAGCACGACGAAGAGGCCCGTGATGAACCCGGCGTTGGACGCGCTCGTGAGACGGAGGCCGAACGTCTGCAGCACGAAGCCGCCGGTGAGGAAGACGCCCATCGCCAGGCCGGCGCGGAGGCCCGGGCCGCCCATCCGCCGCAGGTCTCCGCCGACGAACGGCGCCACGACGGCGGCCGCGGCGAGGAACCGCCAGGCGAGGAAGGCGAGCACCGGGAAGACGGCGACGGCGTCCTTCACCGTCACGAACGTCGCCCCCCAGACGGCGGCGACGCCCACGAGCGCCGCCTCGGCGAGCAGCCGGCCGCGCCGCCGGAGCGCCCCGCTATCTTCCATCGTGCCCCGCTCCGACGAACCCGCTTCCGACGGTTCCCGCCGCGACTACTGGCTGAGCCTGCCCGAGCGCGCCGGACGCGCGGTCGTCGCAGCGGTCTCGGGCGTCGTGAAGCCGCTCGCCGACCACCTGCTGCCGCGCACGCTGCGCGCCACGCGGACGTACGCTGCGGTCGTGGGCCGCCTCGAGCGCTTCCTCGTCGAGTCCGTGGCCGGCGTCGAGGGCGTCTACGAGCCGGGCGGCGGCATCGACCGGCTCGTGGCGCGCAAGACCGTGGGGAACGTGGTCGAGGTGGCGAGCCTCGCCGCGCTGGGCGTCTCTCCCGTGTGGTTCCTCGCGATGGCCGCCGACGCGACGCGCGGGACGCGTGCGTTCCTGGACGCGCTGGTGAGCGAGCTCGCGGGGCGAGGGGTTCCGGTGGACGGCCCCCGGATCCGGACGGTGGACGGCCTGCTCGACGCGCTGGAGCGCGCGAGCGCGGCGGGAGCCGACGTCGCCGACGTCCCGCCGCTCGACGTGCCGGGGCTTCGACGCACGTGGGCCGCCTTCCGCGCGTCGCGGGACCCGCTGCCCGACGCGGCGGCCCTCGCGGCGCTCTTCCGCGACCTCCAGGCGACCGCGGCGGAGACCGGCAGGTCGCTGCTCTCGGTCTCGTCGCTGAGCGGGGTGGGGACGCTCGCCGGCAGGACCGCCGGGGGCGCCGCGCGGGGCACCCTCGCCGCGGGCCGCGCCGCCGCGCGGCTGATGGACGCGTCCGTGATCGAGGACTACCGCCGCACGCTGGCCGAGATCCGCGCCCGCGGCGTGGACCTCTACGCGCGCGAGACGATCCTGCCCTACGTCGAGGCGGTGCGCCGGCACTTCGATCCCTCCCGCGAGACGTTCACCGAACGACGCCTGCGCCGCCGCCGCGCCTGACCCGGCCCCCGCCCGCCAGCAGCTCACCCGCGGCGCGCACGGCCGCCTCCGGCCGGATGCCGCGCATGCAGCGGAAGTGCCCGAGGGGGCACGCGGGCCGTCCCACGTGCGTGCACGGCCTGCAGGGCAGACCCTCGACCCCGAGCACCCGCGCCGGGCTCCGGTAGGGACCGAAGCCGAGCTGCGGGACCGTGGATCCGAAGAGCGCCACCGCCGGCACCCGCAGCGCCGCCGCCACGTGCAGGAGCCCCGAGTCGTTCGTGAGGATCCCCTCGCACCGGCCGAGCACCGCCGCGCTCGCCAGGAGCGGCAGGCGTCCCGCCAGGTCGAGCACCGGCGTGCGCGACGAGCGAAGGAGGTCCGCGACGACGCCGGCCGCGGGTCGATCCTCGCCGCTCCCCAGGACGACGACCCCGCGGCGCGCCGGTCCGTTCGGCGGCGTCTCCGAGCGCGCCGCCTCGCCCTCCGCGGGCCCAGGGCGTGCGGCGCCCGGCGCGGCGCCCGTCCCGCCGCCGGCGGCGAGCTCCCGCGCGGCCGCCGCGAACGACTCCGGGGGCCAGCGCTTGGTGGCCCATCGCGCTCCCGGGGCGACCGCGATCCAGCGGGACGCGCCGAGCTCCCGCCCGGCCTCCTCGAGGACCTCCCGGGCGGCGCGCTCCGCCTCGTCGCCGGGCCGGAGATCGAGCCCTCCGCCGTCCGGCGTCAGGCCCGGCGCGCGCACGGCGTCGAAGTAGCGCTCGGCAACCGAGGGCGGCGGCTTCGGGTAGCGGTCGATCCGGAAGGAGACCAGGAGCTGGCGCCGGAGGTAGGGCTTCCGCCACACGAACCGGCGCTGCGGGCCCAGCAGGAAGGCGAACGCCAGCGTCCGCGGGCTCGCCTGCAGGTCCACGAGCCACAGCGGTCCGCCCCGCCGCACGCGCAGCGCGAGCGCGCGCGCCGGACGGCTCCAGGGCGCGGTCCGGCGCGGGCGCAGCGCCCCGGGCGATCGCGCGGCCGGCGCCGCGTCGGCACCCGGCCCGGGCTCCGCGCCGCGACCGCCGTCCGGCTCCGCGCGGGCCTCCGGCCACTCCAGCACCTCGTCCACGTGCGGGTTGCCGCGCAGCAGGTCGGCGTGCTCGCGCTTGGTGAGGAACAGCAGGCGCGCGTCCGGGTGCGCGCGGCGGAGCGCGCGCACCAGCGGCGTCGCGAGCAGCACGTCGCCGATCGCGCCGAGCCGCACGACCAGGATTTGTGAGGGGTGGACGCGGGGCATATACTGTCGAGGCGGCGGGCTCCCGCCCGTCCGCGGACGGCCCTCTCCTCCGACGGCCCCCCACCGGACCCCGCAACCTATGCCCGGCGCCGGCGACCGCAAACGCATCCTCTGGGTCGACGACGAGATCGACGGGCTGCGGTCGCACATCCTCTTCCTCGAGCAGCGCGGCTACGACGTCGCGACCGCGCCGAACGGCGAGGACGCGCTCGAGCTCGTCGCCCGCGGCGGCGTCGAGCTGGTCCTCCTCGACGAACAGATGCCCGGACGCAACGGCCTGGCCGTCTTCCGCGAGCTGCGCGAGCGCTCGCCGACCGTCCCGGTCGTGATGGTCACGAAGAGCGAGGAGGAGTCGCTGATGACGCGCGCGATCGGGCAGCGCGTGGACGACTACCTGGTGAAGCCCGTGAACCCGAACCAGGTGCTCTCCGTCCTGAAGCGCGTGCTCGAGGGCGAGCAGATCCGACACCAGCGGATCGCCCAGGAGTTCTCGGGGCGGTACCTGGGTCTCGAGGAGCGCCGCAAGGAGGTGGCGGACTGGCGCGGGTGGGTGGACGCCTACCGCGAGCTCCTGGACTGGGAGCTGCGGCTGATCGACGCCGGCGAGCGCGGGCTGCTGGCGTCGCTCGAGGACCTGCGGCGCGGCTACGGCAGCGACTTCGCCGCGTGGTACGCGCGGAGCTACCCGCGCTGGGTCGCCGCGCGCGCCGGCGAGCGTCCGCCGGTGTCGTCGTCGAACCCGCCGCTCTCGATGGACGTGGTTCCCGACGCCGTGCTGCCGCTCCTGCGCGAGGGGCGGCGCGTGCTGCTCGCGATCGTGGACTGCCTGCGGCTCGACCAGTGGCTCGCGATCCGCGACGTCGCCACGGCCGCGTTCGAGTCCGAGGAGACGTCGTACCTGTCGATCCTGCCCTCGGCCACGCCCTACGCGCGGAACGCGATCTTCAGCGGCCTCCTGCCGCGCGAGATCGCCCGCCGCCATCCGCAGTACTGGCGCGACGTCCGCGACGAGGGGAGCCTCAACCTGCACGAGCGCGAGCTCCTCGAGGGGCAGCTCGCCCGGCACGGCGTGTCCGCCGAGGGGCTCGTCTACCAGAAGGTGTTCACGGCCGAGGAGGGCGCCGCGGTCGAGAAGCGGCTGCCGAACCTGCTGCAGGGGCCGCTCGGCGTCCTCGTGTTCAACTTCATCGACATCCTGACGCACGGCCGCTCGGAGTCGGAGATCCTGCGCGAGATCGCGCCCGACGCCGAGGCGTTCCGCTCGCTGACGCGCTCGTGGTTCCTCCACTCCTCCCTGCGCGGAGTCCTCGAGGGCGCGGCGCGGCTCGGCGCGACGGTGGTCCTCACCTCCGACCACGGCTCCGTCCACTGCCGCCGCCCGGCGACGGTGTACGCCAAGCGCGACGCCACCGAGAACCTGCGGTTCAAGTTCGGCGACGGCGTGCGCACCGACGACCCGACCGCGCTGCTCCTCAAGGACGGGGCCGAGGCGGGCCTGCCGGACCTCGGGCCCAACGTCCACTACCTGTTCGCGACCGAGGACGCCTACCTGGTCTATCCCACGAAGCTCCGGGAGTACCAGAGCCGGTACTACGGGAGCTTCCTGCACGGAGGGATCTCGCTCGAGGAGCTGGTGCTCCCGATCGCGACCCTGACGCCGCGGTGAGGCGCCGTCCGTGAACGTGCTCGCGATGCAGCTGCGCAGGGCCGGCGACATCCTGATGACGACGCCCGCGCTGCGCGCGCTCAGGGAGCGCTTCGCGCACGCCGAGGTGACGTTCCTCTGCGACCGCCACTGCAGCCCGATCCTGCGCGCCAGCCCGCACGTGGACACGGTCCTGCGCCACGAGCCCGAGGGCGGCCCGCAGGAGACGCTGCGGCTCCTCGCCAGCCTGCGCGAGCGCGCCTTCGACCTCGTCCTCGACTTCGAGGCCTCCACCTTCAGCGCGGTGCTCACGGCGGGGAGCGGCGCACGCCGGCGGATCGGCTTCCGCGGGCCGCTGCGCAGCTGGGCGTACACGGACCGCGTGGCGCCGGCGCGGGCCGGGGGCTACCTCGGCGACGAGAAGCTCGCGCTGCTGGGTCCGCTCGGCGTGGACGTGGGGCGCGCGAACCGGCGCCCGACGGTCTCGGTGGACCCGCGTGCGCGCGACTGGGCGCGCCGCACGATCGAGGGTGCCGGGCTGGGGAGCGGCGACTTCCTCCTGGTGGTGACGCCCGGCGCGCGCGCGCCGGCGTTCCGCTGGCCGCTGGAGCGCTACGCGCAGTTCCTCGACGCGTTCGCCACGACGCACGACATCGAGACGATCGTGATCCCCAGCCCGGATCCCGAATCCCTCGGGCGCGACCTGGCGCGGGCGACCGCCGTGCCGCTGCTGCAGCTCAGCTCCGCGCCATCGCTGGCGCAGATTGCGGCGATCCTCGACCGCGCCGATCTCCACGTGGGCAACGAGAACGCGGCGCGGCACATCGCTTGCGCGCTGGGCACCGCCAGCGTCGGCCTGTTCCCGCCCGGCCGCCGCCGCCGCTGGAGCCTGGCGGGCGACCCGCTGCAGGCCGGCGTCGAGCCCGCCGCCAGCGCCGCGGCCCTGGCCGAGGCGGCGCCCGAGACCGCCGCGGGGCAGCCGATCGCCACGATCACCGCCGACGAGGTGCACGCGCAGGTGCTCGCCCTCGAGCCGTACCTCCCGCGCCTCCGCACCGCCCGGCGGGCGGTGCGCGCCTCCGGCCTCGCGCGCCGCCCGGAGACGGCCGGCGCCCAGCTCGAGGCCGACCTCTCCCGGGGGTCCTCGGGTTCGTGAGGCTCCCGCCGGGACCGGAGCCCAGGACCGAGGAGCGCTCCGACCTCCGCCTCTACCGCCGCCTCGTCGGCTACCTCTGGCCGCACCGCGGCCTCTCCGCGATCGCCTTCCTCGTGATGCTCGGCTACGCCGTCCTCGACGGCGTGAGCCTCGTCATGTTCGTCCCGTTCCTGCGGATCCTCTTCGGCGGGACGCCGCTCGACGGTCCGGCCGACCTCGGTCTGGGGACGCTCCGCAGCGGGGGCGCGGAGCGGCCGCCGCTCGTCGGCGGCCTCGAGGCGGCGAAGGACGCGCTGCTGTCGGCCCTCACGGGCGACACGCGCATGGAGACGCTCACCAACGTCTGCCTCGCCATCCTGGCCGTGTTCCTGCTCAAGGCCGTCGTCAACTACGTGCAGCTGATGCTGCCCCGCATCGTCGAGGAGCGCGCCGCGCGCGACCTGCGCGCCGAGGTGTTCGCGCACCTCCACCGACTCACGTTTCCGTACCTGCAGCGGATGCGGGGCGGGAAGCTCGTGAACGTCGTCGTCACGGACATCTCGCGGATCAAGCCGATGTACTCGATGGGCGTCCATCGGCTCGCGCAGAAGATCCTCGAGGCGATCATCGGGGTGTCGGCGCTGCTCTACATCAGCTGGCGGCTCGCGATCCTCACGCTGCTCGTCGTCCCGCCGCTCGTGTTCGTGACGATCCGTCTCGCGCGGCGGCTGCGGGTCTACCAGCGGCGGGCGATGGCCCAGTTCGCGGAGCTCACCAGCCGCGTGCAGGAGAACCTCTTCCTGATGCGCGTGATCCAGGCCTTCGCGCAGGAGCCCCGCGAGGTGCGCCGCTTCCGGGACGACAACCGGGCCTACTACCGGACGGCGCTCAAGGCCAGCAAGTACTCCGTGATGGGGGCGCCGCTGTCGGACTTCATCGTCACGGCGGGCGTCGTCACGATCCTCTGGTACGGGGGCTACCTGGTGCTGGTCCGGGGGGTCCTCGAGCCCGAGATGTTCTTCCTGTTCCTGGGCTTCACCGTGAAGCTCGGCTCGCCGATGCGCTTCCTGAGCCAGTTCAACGAGGCCGTCCAGCCGGCGCTGGCGGCGGCCGAGCGGCTGTTCGGCGTGCTGGACGCCGTTCCCGACGTCGAGGAGCCGAAGGCGCCCGTCCCGCTGACGGGCTTCCGCGACCGCGTGGTCTACGAGGACGTCCACTTCGAGTACGAGGGGAGCGGCTCGCCGCCCGCCCTGCGCGGCGTGAGCCTCGAGATCGGCCGCGGCGAGGTCGTGGCGCTGGTGGGGCCCAGCGGGGCGGGCAAGTCCACGCTCGTGGACCTGCTGCCGCGCTTCTACGACCCCTCGCGCGGACGCATCCTGATCGACGGCGTGGACCTGCGGCGCGTCCGGCTGCGCGACCTCCGGGGGCTCCTCGGCATCGTGACCCAGGAGACGCTCCTGTTCCACGACACGGTGCGGGTCAACATCGCCTACGCGAACCCCGAGGCGTCCGAGGCGGAGATCGAGGAGGCGGCGCGGGCGGCGAACGCGTGGGAGTTCATCCAGAACCTGCCGCAGGGGCTCGACACCGTGCTCGGCGAGCGCGGCCTCCGGCTGTCGGGCGGCGAGCGGCAGCGGATCGCGATCGCGCGCGCGCTGCTCAAGGACCCGCCGATCCTGATCTTCGACGAAGCCACGTCCTCGCTGGACAACACCTCGGAGCGCCTCGTCCAGGAGGCCATCTACGGGCTGCTGCGGGACCGGACGGCCGTCGTCATCGCCCATCGGCTGTCCACCGTGCGTCACGCGGACCGGATCGTGGTGCTCGACGCCGGATGCGTCGTGGACATCGGCACCCACGCCGAGCTGATGGGCCGGGGCGGCCTCTACCGGGACCTCCACGAGGCGCAGTTCCACGACCTGTCCTTCCGCGGGCGCGCCGCCGCGAGCGGAGCCTCCGTCGGCGACTGATCCCCCCTCCGGAGCGGCGCCCGCGCCGGCTTCCCCTCCCGGCCCCGGCGCGGATCCGGCCCCGGCCCGCGACCCGTCCGGGCCGTTGGGCGCGCGCGCCGAACGGCCCCATCCCACCTCCCGGGTGCTCGTGCTGGGCCGCCGCAAGCCCGGCTCCGCGGAGTCCGCCGTCCTGCGCGCCCTGCGGCGCGGCGGCCACGCGGCGACGCTCGTGGACGACCGGCGCGCGGCCCACTGGACCGGCCGCCGCGGCGCGAACGCGCTGCTGCACGCGCGCGCGGCGCTCTTCCGGCCCGATCGCGTCCTCCTCGGGAAGGCGTTCGCGATCTCGCCGCGCGCCCTGCGCGACGTGGTGACGGGCCGCCGCTCGGCGATGTGGTACCACGACCTGCGGGTGCCCATCCTCGACCTCGTCGTGGCGCTGGGCCGCGTGGTGGACCGCCTGTTCGTGACCGCCGGCGGGCAGGTCGAGGAGTACCGGGCGCGCGGCGTCGCGGGCGCCGCGTACCTCCCGGGTGCCTTCGACGCGCGCGCCGAGGGTCCCGCGGCGCCCGACCCGGCGTTCGCGGCCGACGTGGCGTTCGTGGGGTCCGGCTACGACGAGGCGCGGGCGCTCTTCCTGCGGCGGCTGGCGCGGCGCTTCCGGGTCCGCGTCTGGGGACCGGGCTGGGAGCGCTGGGCGGGGGACCTCGACCTCGCGGGCCCCGCGTGGGGGCCGGACTTCGCCCGCGTCTGCGCGAGCGCGCGGATCGTCCTGGGCGTGAACCCCTCGTTCCAGGTGCGCTCGCGCGTGTGGGGCTACGCGTCCAACCGGATGTGGCGGGTGGTCGGCTGCGGCGGTTTCTACCTCGGGCACGCGACGCCGGGCCTGCGCGAGCTCCTGCGCGACGGCGAGCACTGCGCGTGGTACGACGACGAGGACCACGCCTGCGAGCAGGTCGAGCGCTACCTCGCCGACGACGAGGCCCGGGACGCGATCCGCCGGACGGGCCGCGCGTTCGTGCTCGGGCACCACACGTTCGACCACCGCGTGCGGAACCTGCTCGAGGGGCGGGCGTTCGAGAACCCGCTCCGCCCGCGGGCCTGACCGCGGCAGGGGTCTCAGCCCGTCTCCGCGACCGGCTCGTCAGAGTCCGCCCCGGCCGGCCACGTCCTCCACGACGCCCCACGCCTCGGCCGCCGCGCGATCCCAGTTGAGGGTGCGCTCCACCTCCCGCCGGCCCGCGTGACCGAGCCGGCGCCGGAGCTCGGGATCCTCCAAGAGGCGGCGCAGCGCCGCGGCGATCGAACGTGGATCGTCGCCGTCGACGAGGAGCCCGGTCTCGCCTTCGCGGACCGCCTCCGGGACCCCTCCCGAGCGGCCGCCGATCACGGGCAGGCCGCTCGCGCTCGCCTCGACCAGCGACATCCCGAAGCCCTCGACCTCGTCGCCCGGCTCGCGTCGGCTGGGCAGCAGGAACACGTCCGCGAGGCGGTGGAGCGCCGGAACGTCGGGATCCTCCACGTCACCGAGCAACCGCACCCGGCCGGCGAGGTCCGGCGCCGAGGCGCGGCGCTCGAGCTCCGGACGCTGCGGTCCGTCGCCAGCCACGACGTAGACCAGGTCGGGGAGCTCCGCCGCCAGCTGCGCCACCGCCTCCAGCGTGCGGTCCACCCCCTTCCGCGGCATCAGCCGCGCGACGGTCAGCGCGACGCGTCGGTCGCCGAGGTCCAGGCGCCGGCGCAGCTCGGCCGCCCGGAGACCGGCGGCGTCGGGGAGCGACCTCCCCGCATCCGGAGCGCCGCCGGCCGGCCGGAACCGCGCCGGGTCCGCGCCGGGCCGGACGACGCGCACGCGCTCCGCCAAGTCGGGCAGTCCCGCCGCGGCCCCCAGCTCCGCGACGAGTCCGGCGGTGAAGCGGGAGTTCGCGATCCACGCCGACGCGGCCCCGAGCGCCGGGCGCGCGGCCGCGCGGTAGAGTCGCGAGCGCTCGACCTTCGCGGTCTCGTGGAGCACGTCCTTCCCGTGGACGTACACCACGAACGGCACGCCCTCGGTCCGGCGGACCCAGGCGCCGATCGGCGTCGCCGGCCGCAGGGTGCCCACCTGCACGACGGCGTGCCCGCCGGCGCGGACGCGGCGCCGCGCCGAGCGCGCCCACGCGGCGACGGTCTGGAGCCGCCGCGCCTCGCGGAAGCCGAAGCGCTCGCGGCGGACCGGGAACGGGACGTCGTCGCGCCACCCCGCCGCCCGCGCCCACGACGGAGCGGCCACCGTCGAGACCTCGACCGATCCGGGGGGGAAGCGCAGGAGCAGGTTCAGGTAGAGCTCCGCGATGCCGCCGCGGTCCGGCTTGAAGTCCGGGGTGACGAAGAGGCTCCGGAGTCCGCTCACGCGCCGGTTGACGCCCCCCCGCGCGCGCGGGCAGGTTCGCGCGGCCGCGGCGCTCCGACCGTGCGGCGCCGCTCCGGCCCGCGCGGATCCCGACCCGTACGACGCGGGCCCCTTCGACGGAGAGGAGACGGACCATCGACGAGCCGACCCGCCCCCTCCAGGTCCTGCACGTGGACGCGGGCCGCGCCTGGCGCGGGGGGCAGCGTCAGGCGCTGCTGCTGATGGAGGGCCTGCGGGAGCGCGGGCACCGCGTGCGCGGCGCGTTCCGCGCCGGCGCGCCGCTGGCGCGCGCCGCTGCCGACGCCGGCTTCGACGTGCTCCCGATCGCCCCGCGCGCGGAGCTGGATCTGGCCGCCGCCCGCGCGCTGCGCCGCCGGCTCCGCGAGCTGCGGCCCGACCTGGTGCACGCGCACGATGCGCACGGCACGGCCACCGCGCTGCTCGCGGCGCGCGGGATCGCCCCCGTGGTCGCGAGCCGGCGCGTCGCGCTCCCGCCGCGGCGAAACCCGCTGAGCCGTCTCAAGCTGCATTCCGTGGCGCGCTGGCTGGCCGTCTCGGCGGCCGCCGCCGACGCCCTCGTGCGCGCCGGGGTGGATCCGCGGCGCGTGGAGGTCGTCCGGTCGGGAATTCCCGGAACCCCCGACGACGGCCACCGCGGAGCCGGCGGCGGCGGGCGCCGAGCGGGTGCGGGCGTTCCGCTGCGCGACGTCCTCGGCGTCCCCCGCGACGCGTTCGTGATCCTCGCCGCGGGCCGGCTCGAGCCGCCGAAGGGTCAGCGCACGTTTCTCGAGGCTTGCGCCCTCGCCGGCCACCTGGACGTCCGCTTCGCCGCCGCGCCCGGCGCGCCGGGGCAGGGCGACGACGCGCCGGTGCCCGACGCGGGCGCGCCCGGGCCCGCCGGAGTCCGCGCGGAGGGCGGCAGCGGACGCGGGAGTCCCGCCCGCGTCTCCGACGGGAACGGTGCGCCTGCGGCATGGGTGCTGGCGGGAGAGGGTCCCGACCGCGCGTTCCTCGAGCGTCTGACCGACGACCTGCGCTTGCGGGACCACGTGGTCTTCGCCGGCCAGGTCGCCGATCTCCCCTCCCGGATCGCGGAGACCGACGTCCTCGTTCACGCGTCCTTCTCGGAGGGCCTGGGCGGGGTGATCCTCGACGCGATGGCGGCCGGCGTTCCGGTCGTGGCCACCCTCGCCGGGGGGATCCCGGAGGCGGTCCGAGACGGAGAGGAGGGGCTCCTGGTCCCCGCCGGAGACGCGCGCTCGGTGGCCGAGGCGGTGCGGCGGCTCGCGGCGGACCCCGGCCTGCGCGCCGCGCTCGGCGAGCGCGGCCGGCGGCGCGCCCGCGAGTTCGCCATCGCCGCCACGGTGGAGCGCACGCTCGCCGCCTACCGGCGCACGATCGCGTCGGCGTCCACCCGCGGCGCCTCCTCGATCCACGGCGGGAGCGGCCGGCTCGACACGGACTGGAGCACGCGGTAGAAGGCTCGGGCGGTCCGCCGGAGGTCGAACTCCCGCTCCGCGCGGGCGCGCGCCGCCTCCCCCATCCGCCGGGCGAGGGCCGGATCCGCCAGGAGCCGCGCCAGCGCGGCCGCGAGCGCGGCGGGATCCTCGGGGTCCACGAGGAATCCCGTCTCTCCCTCGGCGACGATCTCGGGGAGTCCGCCGACGTCGCCCGCCACCACGGGCCGGCCCGCGGCCATCGCCTCGAGCGCCGCGTTGGGGAAGTTCTCGGCCCAGGTCGGCGTGCGCCGCGACGGGAGCAGGAACACGTCGGCTGCCGCGTGGAGACCGGGCATGGCCTCGTGCGGGACGGTCCCGAGGAAGCGCACGCGGCCGGCCACCCCGAGCTCGGCCGCGAGCGTGCGGAGCGCGCCCTCGTCACGGCCCGCGCCCGCCACCACGTACGACGCACCCGGTCGCTCGCGCGCCGCCTGCGCGAAGGCGCGGATCCCCGCCGCCACGTTCTTCTCGGGAACGAGCCGCGCGGCGGTCAGCACGACCGGCCCCGCCGGAAGACCCAGGCGCGTCCGCTCGGCCGCGGGGTCGAGCCCGGGACGGAAGCGCACGAGGTCGGCGCCGGTGCGGATCACGTGCATCCGCGGGCCCGCGGGCGCCGCGCCGGCGCGGGCGAGCATCTCCTCGGCGAGGGCCGCGATGTGCGCGCTGTTGGCGTAGAAGAAGGCGGCGCCGTCGAGCACCCGCCGCTCCAGCGCAGCCTTCGCGCCCCGGCGGGCCGGCCGCGCGAGGGGCGCGGTCACGTCGTACCCGTAGAACGAGAACCCGTAGGGGACGCCGCGGAGCCGCCGCGCGAGCCACGCCATGCGGCCCTGCGGCCAGAGGTCGCCGGACCAGACGACGCCCACGCCGCCGTCCGCGGCGCGGCGCAGCGTCCAGCTCGTCCACCGCGCGAACCCGGCCGGGTTCTTCTCGCGGAGCGGAGGCACGGCGACCCGGTGGATGGGATAGCCCTGCGTGCGGTCGAAGACCTCGTGGCCGGCGCGGCGCGGCGCGCAGACCTCCACCGCACCCGGCGGAAACGCCGCGCACAGCGCGGCGTAGCGGCGCTCCGCGCCGCCTCCCGGAGGCGGGAAGGTGCGCGCCAGCAGGAGAACGCGCCCCGCTGA
>DATBJZ010000108.1:0-24784 GCA_036556125.1 Gemmatimonadota bacterium
GCCCCTCGCGCCGAGCCACTGGCGCCAGGCCGCGAGGGACGAGCTGGCGCGGCTCGGCGAGGAGGCCCCGACCGCGGTGTCGGCCGCCGACCGCCGCGCGCGCACGACCGACGCGCCGCGGCTCAGCCAGGCGCTCAACGCCATCGCGCCGCCGGCGAGACCCACGCCCAGCGCGGCCCCGGCGAGCACGTCGGAGGGATAGTGGACGCCCACGTAGACCCGCGAGAAGGCGACCAGCGCCGCGAACCCGATCGGCGCCCAGGCCCGGCGCGGGAAGTGCCCGGCCAGGACGGTCGCGAGAGCCGCGTTGTTGACGGCGTGGCTGGACGGGAAGGACGATCCGCGGCCGCAGCCCACCAGCACCCTCAGGTCGTCGAGCGTGCGGCAGGGCCGCGGCCGCTCGAAGAACGACTTCACGACCTCGCTGTTGAGCCAGTCCGCGAAGGCGACGACCAGCAGGAGCAGCACCGCCGTCCGGCGGCCGGCCGCGCCGCCGGCGACGGCCATCCACGCGATCAGGGCCGCCGCGCAGGCGAGCCCGAGGGGCGTCTCGGCCCAGTCGGTGAGCCCCGGCAGGACCGCGTCGAAGAGGGGGTTCTCGAGCCCGCCGTTGAGGAGCCGGAGGATGCGCAGGTCGGCCGCGTGCAGGACGTCGAGCACGTCTCGGACCTCGGCCGGCGAAGGTTGGACGCGGGGGGGACCCCGGCCGGGGTGACGCCCGCGGAGCTCGGACGCGAGAGGCTACCGGGGGCGGGTCCGGGCGGCAAGGTTCCCGCGCCCGGCGGGGTGAGCCTGTTCGTCCCGGTCTACAACGAGGAGGCCATCCTCGCCGAGACGATGCCGCGCCTCCTGAGGGTGGCGGAGGGGCTCGGACGCGAGCTCCAGCTCGTGATCGTGGACAACGGCTCCACCGACTCCACGCCGGCGGTCCTCGAGCGGCTCGCCGAGGCGGACCGGCGGATCGAGCCTCTGCGGCTCCCCCGGCCGGGCGTGGGGGCCGCGATGCGCGCGGCGCTGCCCCGCTTCCGCCACCCCTTCGTGCTCGCGATCGACGCCGATCTCACCATCGACCTGGGGTTCGTCGCGGACGCGGTCCGGGCGCTGGACGCGGGCGCGGACGCCGTGATCGGGAACAAGGACGCGGGCGAGCAGCGCCGTCCGCTCCTGCGGCTCGCCACGAGCAAGGTGTTCACCTGGGTGATGACCCGCGGGGCCGGATTCCCCTTCCACGACGTCTCGATCGGCGCCAAGGGGTACAGGAGCTCGGTCCTGCGCCGCTTCGAGGAGCGGATCGAGACCGGCAGCAAGTACGTGCTCGAAGTGCTGATGGCGGCCCACGACGCGGGGCTGCGCATCGTCGAGGTGCCCGTCGCGTGCCGCGACGAGCGCGAGAGCCGCTTCAATCTCCTGCACGAGGGCGTCCACCGGTTCGGGCATCTCTTCGGGCTCGTGGTCCGGCGCCGAGTCGGTGCGCTCCGTCCGCGGCGGGCGCTCCGGCCGCCCGCCGCCCGCCGCCCGACGACCGGCACGACCTCGGGCAGCGCCTGAGGTCCGCGAGGACCGTGCGGCGTCTCCTCCGACCGTCGGGCGAGGGTCCACGCGACGCGACGGGCGGGCCGTGAGGCCGGGCGCGGCGTGAGGACGATCGGCCTGACGGGAGGGGCGGCGGCCGGCAAGAGCACGGTCGCCGCCGTCTGGCGCGAGGCGGGCGTCGAGGTCGTGGACGCCGACGAGATGGCGCGCGCGCTCCTCGACGAGGACCGCGACCTGCGCCGCGCGCTCGCGATCGAGTTCGGCGAGGAGGTGCTCGAGCCCTCCGCGAACGCCGACACGGGCCGGCTCGATCGTGGGGAGCTCGCCCGCCGCGCGTTCGCCTCGCCGGAGCGCACGCGCGCGCTGAACCGGCTCGTGCATCCCCCGCTGCTCGCCCGCCTGCACGAGCGGCTCGCGGCCGCGCGTGCGTCGGGTGCGTCGCTGGTCGCGGTGGACGCCGCGCTTATCTTCGAGCTCGGGCTGGAGCTCCTGTTCGACGAGGTGGTCCTCGTGACGGCTCCGGAGCCCGCGCGGGAAGCGCGGCTCCGGGCGCGCGGGCTCGACGGGGGGACGGCGCGGGGGCTCCTCGCGAGCCAGCTGCCCGACGAGGTCAAGGCCGCCCGCGCGACGCGCGTCCTCGTGAACGACGGCACGCTCGAGGACCTCCGGCGTGCGGCGGCCGCGGCGCTCGCGGAGGTCCGGTCTCGCGGGGGCGCCGGCGGCCGCCCCGCGCTCCCCTGATCTCTCCGGGCCGCGGCGTCGCGGTCCTCACGTTGCACGCCCATCGGAGGAAGTTCCCATGGCCCATTCCACCGCCCTCCCGACGAGGGAGACCCTCGAGGCGCTCCGCGCGCTGGGCGACCGGCCGCTCTGGAGCGTGTACCTCGACCTCTCGGTGGGCTCGAACGGGCAGCGCACCCACGAGGTGTTCCTGCGGAAGAAGGAGGTGCAGTTCGGCGAGCTCCTCGCCGGTGACGACGCCCCGCGCGAGGCGTTGGGCCGCGTGCTGCGGCGCATCCGCGAGTGGCTCGCCGGCGAGTTCGACGAGTCCCACGGCGGCGCGGCGCTGTTCTTCTCCGACGACGGGGAGCTGCTCCACGCCGTCCAGCTCACCGGCGCCGTCGAGCCGCTGTTCGTGCGCGGACCGGGGGCCGTCGTCGCGCCGCTCGCGCGCGTCGTCGAGGACCACGACCACCATTGCGTGGTCGTCCTCGACAGCAGCCGGGCGCGGATCCTCAGCGTGTACCTCGACGCAGTCGAGGACGAGGTGAGCTACGCCGACCCGACGGTTCCCGCGCGCACGCGGGGCGGCGGCTGGTCGCAGGCGCGGTTCCAGCGCCACCGCGCCGAGCACGTGCAGCGCTTCCACGCCGAGGTCGCCGAGCACCTGGAGCGCTTCCTGCGCCGGCACCGCTGCGACGACCTGATCCTGCTGGGCACGGACGAGGCCACGTCCGACTTCGCCAAGGCGCTGCCGCCCGCCGTCGCGGCGCGGGTGCGGTTCGCGAAGCCGGCGCCCGCCGACGAGCCCGCCGCGGCGCTGCTCGAGCGCATCCGCGGCGTCCTCGAGGAGGACCACGTGCGCGAGGACGACGAGGTCCTCGAGCGGCTCGAGCGCCGCGTGCGCGAGGACTATCTCGCGGTCGCCGGCGTCCGCGCGACGCTGCACGACCTGCAGGCGGGCAAGGTCGAGACCCTCGTGCTCGGCAGCGGGCTGCCCCGCGGCGGCGGTCAGTGCCGGCGCTGCGAGTTCCTCCTGGCCGACGGCGAGGTGGTGTGTCCGTACTGCGGCGGGGAGGTCGCGCCGGTGGACCTGTACGAGAAGATGGTGGACCTGGCGCGCCGCACCGACGCGCGGATCGAGTTCGTCGAGGGCGACGCCGAGGCCCGTCTCCTCGACGCGATGAACGGCGCCGGCGCCTTCCTCAAGTTCACGTGACCGCCGGGCGGGGCGAGGACCGTCCCCGCGTCCTCCTCGTCGTGCTCGACGGCTGGGGGCTCTCGGGCGACCGGGAGGGCAACGCGGTGGCGCTCGCCCGCACGCCCGTGGTGGACCGCCTCCGGGCCACGTGCCCGTTCACCGAGCTGCGCGCCTCCGGCCGGGCGGTGGGCCTGCCCGAGGGCCAGATGGGCAACTCGGAGGTGGGGCACCTCACGATCGGCGCGGGCCGCATCCTGCTCCAGGACGTGACGCGCATCGACGACGCGATCGCCAGCGGCGAGTTCGCGAAGAACCCGGCGCTCGTGCAGGCCGTCGACCGCGCCGTGCACGCCGGCGGCGGGCCCGACCTGCACCTCGTCGGGCTCCTCTCCGACGGCGGCGTCCACAGCCACCAGAACCACTGCTTCGCGCTGCTCGAGCTCGCGAAGGAGCGCGGCGCCCGCCGCGTGTGGGTGCACGCCCTCACCGACGGCCGGGACACCTCGCCGACCGCGGGCGCGGCGTCCGTGCGCGACCTGCTGCGGACGAGCGACCGCGTGGGGGTGGGCGCCCTGGCCACGCTCGTGGGACGCTACTGGGGGATGGACCGGGACCGGCGCTGGGACCGCACGCGCGTGGCGTGGGAGGCGATGACGCGGCGCCAGGCGCCGGCCGTCGACGACCCCGCGGCCGCCCTCGAGTCGAGCTACGCGCGCGGGGTCACGGACGAGTTCCTGCGCCCGATCGTGTGCAGCGCCGAGGGCGCGATCCGCGACGGCGACTCCGTCGTGTTCTTCAACTTCCGCGCCGACCGCGGGCGGCAGCTCGCCCGGGCCCTGGGCGATCCCTCCTTCCGGGAGTTTCCCCGCCTCCCCGATCCCGCGGCGCCGGACGGCACGCCGGGACCGGTGGCGCGTCTCACCACGATGACCTGGTACGACGACCTCCTCGACGCGCCGATCGCGTTCGGGCGGGTGGACGTCCGCGACGGATTCGGCGAGGTCGTGAGCCGCGCCGGGCTCCGGCAGCTGCGCGCCGCCGAGACCGAGAAGTACGCGCACGTGACGTACTTCTTCAACGGCGGCGTCGAGGTCCCCTGGCCCGGCGAGGAGCGGCTGCTCGTGGCCTCGCCGAGGGTCGCGACCTACGACCTCCAGCCCGAGATGAGCGCGGTCGAGCTCACGGAGCGCACGATCGAGGCGGTGCGCGGCGGCGCGTACGACGCGGTCGTGCTGAACTACGCGAACCCGGACATGGTGGGGCACACCGGCGACCTCGACGCGGCGATCCGCGCGGTCGAGGCCGTGGACCGGGAGCTGGGCCGCCTGCTCGACGCCTTCCCCGGGGTCGCGCTCGTGATCGCCGACCACGGCAACGCCGAGATGATGCGGGAGCCCGACGGGAGCCCGCACACCGCGCACACCACGAACCCCGTGCCGTGCCTGCTCGTCGGCGCCGGGTCGGGCGCGGCGCTGCGCCCCGGGGGCGGGTTGCGCGACGTGGCGCCCACGCTGCTGGGGTTGCTGGGGCTGCCCGTGCCCGACGCGATGGACGGCTGCGACCTGCGCCTGCCCGAGTCCGCGGCGCCGGAGCGGTCGGCGCCCCGCCGCAGCGCGAGCGGGGTGCTGTGACGGCCGCCGGCGCGGCGTCCGGGGGTCCCGCGCGCTCCGCGAGCGGCGTCGGCCCGGCGGGGGAGCCCGGGGGCTTCGATCCCGCCGAGGCCTATGCGCTCATCCGCAACCTCGCGTCGCCGGTCGTGGCGCTCACCACGCGCGCCGGCGTGCGCCGCAACGCGATGATCGCCGACAGCGCGATGCGCGGCTCCCTCGCGCCGCGGCGCCCGCGCGTGGCCGTCTTCGTCCACAAGTTCAACCACACCCACGACCTCGTGCTCGAGAGCGGCGTGTTCGCGCTGCACCTCCTGCGCGACGACCAGTGGGAGCTGGTGCGGCGGCTCGGTTTCGTGAGCGGGCGCGACCGCGACAAGCTGGAGGGGCTGGCGTGGCGCGAGGGGGAGACCGGCGCGCCGCTCCTCGCGGACTGCTACGCGGCCTTCAGCTGCCGCGTGGCGAACCGGATGGACGCCGGCGCATCGACGCTCTTCCTCGGTGACGTGGCCGCCGTCACGCGGGGCACCGGAGACGCGGTGCTCACCGCCGCCGCCTGGCGGAGCGGCATGCCGGAGGCGTGGCGCGGGGAGTTCGAGGCCAACCTGCGGCGGGCGCAGGCCTGGGCCGACGAGCACGCCGAGATCGCGCCGCACCTCCTCGCGCGGCCGTAACCGAGGAGGCGTGCCCCGGCGTCACCCGGCTGCCGCGACGGGCCGCCGGCCGGCCGGACGAGGCGTGGCCTTCCGAGGCGCGGGGCCCGGACCCGGACCGAACGGCGTCCCGACGCGCCAACCCGGTGCCCCGGCGAAGCTTGGAGCTTGACAGATCGGGAGCGGCGCTTAGATTCGCGCCCCGTGTTGTGTCGGATTTGCGAACGCGTTCCGCAGGCCATCGAGGGACTGCTTCCAGGGCTCGTCACCGGGTCCTGGATTTTTTTTGGTTGCGCCGCCGCGCCGTACGAAGGACGGAGCCGTCGAGGGCGTCGGGACCTCGGCTCCCAGGAAAGGGAAAGGAGGTGAGACTGCGTGAGTGACAGAGTGACAGGAACCGTCAAGTGGTTCAACGACGCCAAAGGCTACGGCTTCATCCAGCGTGAAGGCGGCCCCGACGTGTTCGTGCATTACTCGGCCATCCAGGGCAACGGCTTCAAGAGCCTTGCCGAGAACGACCGGGTCGAGTTCAAGCTGGGCCAGGGCCCCAAGGGGCCCCAGGCCCTCGAGGTCGTGAAGCTGTAGGGCGGCTCGCCGAGCCGGATCCGTCAGCCGCGGAGGCCCCTCGCGAGAGGGGCCTCCTGCGTTAGATTCGACGGCCCGCAGGCCGACCCGCCCGCAGCACCCCGTCCCGGGAGGACCTTGCCTCCGACCCACGCCTCCTCCGCCCGACACGCGGCGGCGCCGTCCCGCGCCCCGGACGCCCAGCGCGTCACGACCGCCGCCGGGACGGACCTCGCCGAGGCGCGCGACCTGCTCGAGTCGCTCCGCCGCGACGGGCGCGGCCGGAGCGCGGACGACACGCTCCTGCCGTTCAACCGCATCTCGCTGCTCCTCTCGAACGTGCTCTCGCGGGCGGGGCTCCTCGCGAACGTGCACCCCGACCCGGAGGCGCGTGCGGCCGCCGAGGCCTCGGAGCGCGAAGCCTCGGCCCTGGCGACGGAGCTCAGCCTGGATCCCGACGTGTACCGGGCGTTCCTCGACGTGCCGACGGAGGGCCTGGACGCCGTGGGCCGGCGGCTCGTCGAGCACACGCTGCGCGACTTCCGCCGGGCCGGCGTGGACCGGGACGCCGCGACGCGCGAGGCCCTGCGCGAGCTGCGGCTGCGGGAGGTCGAGCTCGGGCAGCTCTTCGCCCGCAACATCCGGGACGACGTGCGCCGCATCGAGGTCGAGCCGGCGGCGCTCGCGGGTCTCCCCGCCGACTGGGTCGCCGCCCATCCGCCCGGGCCCGGCGGACGCGTCGTCGTGACCACCGACATCCCCGACTACGCGCCGTTCGCGACGTACGCGCGCGACGGGGCCGCCCGGCTCGCGCTCTTCCGCGAGTTCGTGAACCGCGGCTGGCCCGCCAACGAGTCGGTCCTCCGGGACCTCCTGGCCGTGCGCCTCGAGCAGGCGCGTCGCCTCGGCTACGCGCACTGGGCGGACTACGTCACCGAGGACAAGATGGCGAAGTCCGCGGCGGTGGTGGCCGAGTTCCTGGACCGCGTGCGCGAGCTCGCGACGCCGCGCGCCGCCGTGGACCTCGAGCGCCTGCTCGAGCGCAAGCGCCGCGACGCCCCGGGCGCGAGCCACCTCGACCAGTCCGAGAGCGCGTACTACGTCGAGCTCGTCAAGCGCGAGGCGTACGCCTTCGACTCGCAGGCGGTGCGGCCGTACTTCGAGTTCGGGCGGGTGCGGGACGGGCTGCTCGCGGTCACGTCACGGCTCTGCGGGATCGAGTACCGGCGGGCGGAGGGCGCGGAGACCTGGCACCCCGACGTCGAGGTGTGGGACGTGCTCGCCGACGGCCGGGCGATCGGCCGCGTGCACCTCGACCTCCACCCGCGGGAGGGCAAGTACAAGCACGCGGCGCAGTTCACGATCGCGAACGGCGTCGAGGGCGTGCAGCTCCCCGAGGCGGCGCTGGTCGCGAACCTGGCGGACCCCCGCACGTCCGCCGGTCCCGCGCTCCTCGAGCACGACCACGTGGTCACGCTGTTCCACGAGTTCGGCCACCTCCTGCACCACCTCATCGGGGGCCGCCAGCGCTGGGCCGCGTTCAGCGGGGTCGCCACGGAGTGGGACTTCGTCGAGACGCCGTCGCAGATGCTCGAGGAGTGGGCGTGGGACCCCGCGACGCTGCGGAGCTTCGCGTTCCATCACGAGACCGGCGAACCGATCCCCGAGGAGCTGGTCGAGCGGATGCGCGCGTCCAAGGAGTTCGGCAAGGGCGCCCAGACGCGCCACCAGACGTTCCTCGCGTCCGTCTCGCTGCGCCTGCACGCCGCGGTGGACCCCGGCCGGCTCGATCTCGACGCGTCGGTGCGCGACCTTCAGGCCGCGTTCAGCGTCTACCGCTGGGTCCCGGGCACGCACCTCTACGCGAGCTTCGGCCACCTGAACGGGTACTCGGCGATGTACTACTCGTACCTGTGGTCGCTCGTGATCGCGAAGGACGTGTTCGCCGAGTTCCGCCGGAAGGGGATGTTCGACCCCGAGACGGCCCGGCGCTTCCGCGACCTCGTTCTGGCGCCGGGGGGCTCGAAGGACGCCTCCGACCTGGTCGGGGACTTCCTGGGGCGGCCGTACGGGTTCGACGCGTTCCGGGAGTGGCTGGAGAGGTGAGCGGGCGGGCGTCGAGCCGGCGCGGATCCGGGACCCGGAGCTCGTCGCGCGGCGGACTGGGGGGGCGGCCCGCCGCCTGGCTCCTGAAGACCGAGCCCTCGACCTACTCCTGGGGCGATCTCGTTCGAGAGGGGCGCGCCGTCTGGGACGGCGTCACGAATCCGGTCGCGCTCGCGAACCTCCGCGGCATGCGCGAGGGCGACGCCGTCGTGATCTACCACACGGGCGGCGAGAAGAGCGCCGTCGGGATCGGACGGATCGCTCGAACGGGCTACCCGGACCCGAAGGCGAAGGACGAGCGGCTCGTCGTCGTGGACGTCGAGGCCGGGAAGCCGCTGCCCCGCCCGGTGACGCTCGCCGAGATCAAGGCCGACCCTGCGTTCCGTGAGAGTCCGCTCGTCCGGCAGGGGCGACTGTCGGTCGTGCCGCTCACGGACGAGCAGTTCCGCACTTTGACGGGCCGCGCCGGTCCCTAGCGCCCCGCCGCCGCCTCCGCGCGACCGCGCCGAGCCACGACCCGGCCGAGCGTCACGCCGAAGGCCGACCCTGCCGCGACGGCGGCGAGGCCGCCCAGCCATCCCGGCTTCGTGCTCATCACCCACACGATTCCGAGGACTGCGCCGTTCAGCGCGGTCATCACGGTCCACGGCAGCCCGTCGTGAACGAGCCGGAGCAGGCGCTCCGGCGACGCGTCGACGTCCGGTTCGTTGGCCGCGGCCGTGAGGGCCCGCAGCCTTCGGCCGACGACGGCGCCGCCCACGGCCCCGACGACGAGAACGCCGGCGAGACCGATCCCGATCCAGGGCGGCACCGGCGTCCAGCGGTCCAGCGTCATCGCCGCGCCGCTCAGCAGGAGCAGGCCGAGACCGGTGGGGAACATTCCGCCGGTCGAGCCGATCAGGCCGAGCCACGTGCGGACCGCCTCCGCGTCCCGCGCGGACCGGGCTCTCGCTCCCGCCCGGAGGGAGATCGCGAACGCGCCGGCCAGGACGACGAGTCCGAGCATGTGGACGAACAGGGCGACGTCGTAGAGCGTCATCACGGGCACCTCGGTCCGGGGTTTGCTCGAGGGGACGGCGCCTCAGGGGCGCGACGGGAGGACCACCGACACCGACACGCCTTCACGCACCGGGAGCACGATCGACGCCAGCCGCGGGTCCTCGGCGATCCGGCGGTTGAACTCGCGCACGCCCCGCACGCCCGGCGACGCGTCGCCCTCCGCCAGCACGCTGCCGCCGCCGCCGAGCAGGACGTTGTCGGCGGCGATGATCCCGCCCGGCCGAACGAGCGGCAGCACGCGGTCCAGGTAGGCCGGGTACTCCTCCTTGGCGGCGTCCACGAACGCGAAGTCGAACGGCTCCGACTGCCGCAGCGCGGGCAGGACGTCCAGCGCCGCGCCGACCCGGATCTCCACCCGCTCCGCCACGCCCGCGCGCGCGAGCCAGCTCCGCGCCTCCTCGGCGCGCCGGCCGTCCAGGTCGATCGTGACCAGCCGGCCGTCCAGCGGCAGCGCGCGCGCGATCCAGATCGTGCTGTAGCCGAAGAGCGTCCCGAGCTCGAGCGCGCGCCGCGCCCCGGCGGCGCGCGCGAGCACGTGGAGGAGCTTCCCCACCTCGGACGTGATCTGCATCGGCGCCGCGTCCGACGCGGCCGTGCGCCGCGCCAGCTCGCGCAGCACGTCGTCCTCGGGGGCGAAGAGCCCGCGGACGTACTCCGTGAACGGCCGCAGATCTTCCGGGTCCATCAGTCCTCCGGGTGGCTTGCGCCGACGTCGCCCACGACGTCGGCCGGCGTGGCCGTGACGGTGTCGGCGGCAGCCGTCGGGGCTCCCCGTCGGACGGGCCGGGGGCCCTCGGCCGCTCCGCTCACGAGGCGGCCTCCTCCCGCCACGTCTCGGCCATCCGGATGCGCTCGAGCGTGGTGGGGTGCGTCCAGAAGATCCACTTCCACACCGCCGGCGGGTCGACCCAGGCGAGGTTCACGACCGCCGCCCGCCGCAGCCCCTCGATCGCCCCCGCCGGATCTCCCGTGAGCTCGAGCGCCACGCGGTCGGCCTCGCGCTCGAACCGCCGCGAGACCGCGTTCACGACGGGGTCGCCGAGGGCGAGCGCGAGAGACAGCAGCAGCCAGAGCACGGGGATCCCCGCCGGGTCCGTCGGCCCGTCCAGAGCGAGCCGCCGCACGCGCGAGAGCCGCCCGTGGAGCGTCCAGAGCGCCCAGCAGAGGAGCGGCAGCGCGGCCGCGGCCAGCAGGAGGCCGCGCCCGATGTGACCGCGGGACCAGTGCCCGAGCTCGTGCGCGAACACGCGTCGCAGCTCGGCGGGCGACGCGTTCTCCACGAGGTTGTCCCAGAGCACGACGCGCTTGGTGCGGCCGAGGCCGGTGAAGTACGCGTTCTCCCGGACCGTCTTCGCCGACGCCTCCATCACGAGCACGCGGTCGAGCCGGATGCCCTCGGCCCCGGCCATCGCGACGAGATCGCGGCGCAGCCCGGCGTCGGGCAGCTCGCGGAAGCGGTGGAAGAGAGGGTCCACGACCAGCGGGTAGAGGAACGTGGCGGCGGCCGTGAGGAGCACCGTGGCCGCGGCGAGCACGATCCAGCCGGCGCGGGGCAGCCGGCGCCGCAGGACGAAATAGAGGACGGTGAGGAGCGAGATCGCGGCCCCCCAGAGACCCACGCCCTTGAGCGCGTCGGCGAACCAGCCGGGTGCGCTCTGGCGCGACAGACCGTAACGGTGCTCGAGGACGTAGCCCGACGCGAACGAGATCGGGAGCAGGGCCAGGAACACGGCGACCAGCACGACCCACGCGAGGATCAGCGTGCGCAGGTTCCCGGCGCCCGGGAAGCGCCGCTCGAGCCGCCGCGCCAGGCGCGGAAGGAACGGGGTGAGCGCGAGGGTCAGGTACGCGGCCCAGCGGATCGCGCGCGCGTTGAGCGCGAACGCGAGCTGCGTGCGGTTGTAGCCCTCGCTCCTGACCAGGAACTCCGGCTCGAAGTAGGCGCTCGCGGGCGTCTCCGGCCGCGGGGACGCGCCGGCCGGCGCGGGGGCCGCGGATCGGACCAGGATCGCGCCGGCCAGCGCCGCCAGCGCGGCGGCACCGGCGGCGGCCGCGGCCGCCGCCGTGAGTCCCCGCCTCACGGCTCCGACGGCGCTCCCGGCTCGGACGGCGTTCCTGGCTCCGACGCCGCTCCCGGTTCGGATGGGCGGCCGGTCCCGGGCGGGGTTCCCGAGCCGGGTGACGCGTCCGGATCCGGCGGCGGGCCCGCCTCGGCGACGCCGCCGGCCCCGAGGTCCGACGGAGGCGCGGAGAAGCCGGCCTCCACGTCGCGCCCCGTCATGGGCACGAACCGCACCGGCATCAGGGACTCGACGACCGGCGGACCGCCCCCCGCCGGCTTCCGCATCCGCCGCAGGTCCTGCACGTCCTGGCCGATCGGGATCACCATGCGCCCTCCGGCCGCGAGCTGCTCGAGGAGCGCGGGCGGAACCTCCAGCGGCGCCGCCGTGGCCAGGATGGCGTCGAACGGGGCCTCCTCCGGCCACCCGAGGCGGCCGTCGCCGATCCTCACGTGGACGTTGCCGTATCCGAGCTCGGTCAGGAGCCGCATCGAGCGCCGGGCGAGCTCGGGCACGATCTCGACCGTGTACACGTCGCGGGCCAGCTCGGACAGCACCGCCGCCTGATAGCCGGATCCCAGTCCGATCTCGAGCACGCGGTCGTCGGGCCCGAGCTCGAGCGCCTCGGTCATCGTGCCCACGATGTAGGGCTGGGAGATGGTCTGCTCCTTGCCGATCGGGAGCGGACGGTCCTCGTAGGACAGGTCGAGGACCTCCTCGGGCACGAACAGGTGTCGGGGGACACGCTCGAGGGCGCCGAGCACCGCGGTGTCGCGCACGCCGCGGCGGCGGACCTGCTCCTCGACCATCCGCCGGCGCTTGAGGGCGAGCTCCTCCTCCCAGCCGGGCATGGGCCCACTATCGGCGGGCCGCGATCCTCCGGGCAAGCGCGTCCAGGCGGTCCCCGAACCCCGCGCGACCGGCGAGGAGATCGGCGGCGCGCTCGTGGTAGCCCTCGGCGTCGTCCCACTCGCCCTCGTCCGCGGCGATCTCGGCCGCGAGGAGGAAGGCGCCGCCGTTGGAGCCGTCCACCCGGATCGCCTGCTGCAGGCGCGCGCGCGCGTCGTCCACGCGGCCCGCGATCCAGAACCCCTTCGCCTCCTCGACCATCCGGTCGGACGCGCGGCGGCGCGGACTCCCCGCGCCCGCGTCCTCGCGCGCAGGCGTGCGCCGGTCGCCGGGCGCGGAGACCCCGACGCGTTCGACGTCCGCGGGCCGGCCGGTCGATGCCGACTCTCCGCCCGTGGCCTCCTCGGCCGCGGGGTCGCGCGGACGCTCCGCGGCCTCGCCGCCGCGGCCGCCGCCGAAGAGCGAGCACGCCGGCGTCGCGGCGAGGGCGGTCACCACGGACAGGGCGGCGCCGGCGCGGCGAAGGGAGCGCGGAGCGATCGTCCAGGCCCGCACGACACCCGGGATCAGCGGGGCCTCAGAAGATCCACCACCCGTCGTCGTCCTCCGGCGCGACGTAGCCGTGGAGCGGGCACGCCTCGGTGGGCTCGGTGCCCAGGATGAAGGGCTCGTAGCTCACGACGGGGCAGTCGGGAGTGGAGAGGAGGCCCGACGCCGGATCCACCCCCACGAGGATGATGTCCTCGGGCGCGCGGAAGTCCGGCGCCGGCGGGTCGTAGGCGAGCATGAAGCGCGTCCAGATCGGCAGCGCCGCGCGGTCGCCGGCGAGGTTCAGCGGCCGGTTGCTGTCGTAGCCCACCCACGTGAGCGCCAGCAGCTCGGGCGTGTAGCCCACGAACCAGGCGTCTCGGTAGTCGCTGGTCGTCCCGGTCTTGCCCGCCGCCGGACGGCGGTATCCCAGGCGCCGCGCCGGGGCCGCGGTGCCGCGTTCGAAGGTGCCCTGCAGCATCGAGTTCACGAGGTACACCGCGTCGGCGGGCAGCACGCGGCGCACGCGGATGTCGCGCTTCTCCAGGACGCCGCCCTCGGCGTCCACGACGTGGACGATCGAGAGCGGCTCGGCGCGGATCCCGCCCGTCGCGAGCGTCGCGTACGCGGCGGCCATCTCGAGCGGGGTGACCTCGAAGGCGCCGAGCGCGAGCGACGGCAGCGGCCGCAGCGGGCTCTCGATGCCCACCGCGCGCGCCGTCTCGACCACGTTGTCGAGACCCACGTCGAGCGCGAGCCGGGCCGTCGCGATGTTGTACGACTTCTCGAGCGCCGTGCGCAGCGTGACGACGCCGTGGGTCTGCCGGTCGTAGTTCTCGGGCGTCCAGTTCTTGCCGCCGCTCGTGAGCGTGAACGGGTCGTCGCTGATGGACGTCACCGTCGTGTAGGCGCCGCCGTCCTCCGTCCGGGAGCGGAACGCGGTCAGGTAGACGAACGGCTTGAACGTCGAGCCGGGCTGGCGCCGCGCCTGCGCGGCGCGGTTGAACTGCGACTTCGCGTAGTCGCGGCCGCCGACCAGGGCCCGGACGTAGCCGGTCTGCGGGTCCAGCACCACCATCGCGCCCTCGAGCTCGCCCGCCGTCTTGCGGAGCGACCGGTAGTCCGACTCCAGGCGCTGCAGCCCCTCGACCAGGGCCGTCCGGGCGTGGCGCTGGGCGCGCATGTCGAGCGTGGTGAAGATGCGCAGCCCCTCGGAGCGCAGGGCCTCCTGGCCGTAGCGCTCGCCCAGCTCCTGGATCACGAAGTCCACGAACCAGGGCGCGGCGTTGAGCTCGGGACGCCGTCCGCCGACGAGGATCGGCTCCGCCGCCGCCGCGTCGTACTCGGGCCGCGTGATCCGCTCCTGGTCGAGCATGGCCCGGAGCACGAGGTCCCGGCGCGCCTTCGCGCGCTCGGCGTTGGCGTAGGGGTTGTAGATGCCGGGATTCGCGATGAGGCCGGCGAGCAGCGCCGACTCGCCGAGCGTGAGCTGCGCCACGTCCTTCGAGAAGTAGTACTTGGCGGCTTCGCCGACCCCCGCGATCGACGACGAGCCCTGCTGGCCGAGGTAGATCTCGTTCAGGTAGGCCTCGAAGATGTCCCGCTTCGAGTAGCGGATCTCGAGGAGCACGGCCATCGCCGCCTCCTTGAGCTTCCGCGAGAGCGTGCGCTCGTGCGTGAGGTAGTAGTTCTTGACGAGCTGCTGCGTGAGCGTGGACCCGCCCTGCAGCTCGTCGCCGGGCCGCAGGTTGGCCAGGGCGGCGCCGACGACCCGCACCGGATCGATCCCGCCGTGGGCGAAGAAGCGGCGGTCCTCGATCGCGAGCACGGCGTCCGCGAGGTCGCGCGGGACCTGGTCGAGGTCGATCGGCGTCCGGTCCTCCATCTTCTCGTCGAAGACCGACGCCACGACCTCGGGCTCGAGGCGCGCGAAGGAGACCTCGCTCCCGGTCACGGCGTGGCGCATCTCCCCGATGCGGCTGCCGGCCAGGTCCATCTCCAGCGGGAAGCCCTGGAAGCGCCCCTCGGGATAGTCGAAGTCGTGCAGGTAGAGCGTGAGCGTGCCCTTGCCGCGGTGGTACTGCCCCGGCCGGACCGAGCCGGCCACGCGCTGGTAGCCGAGGCTCGCGAGCTTCACGTCGAGCTCCGTCCGGTCGAGGTCGAGACCGGGGTAGAGCGGCTCCACGTCGGAATAGATGCGCGAGGGGACGTTCCACTTCCGCCCCTCCCACTTCGCGACGACCTCGCGGTCCAGGCGGTCGAGGTAGAGCGCGCCGACGAACGCTCCCGCCAGGAGCAGGGTCGCGAAGACGGCCGCCGGAAGCCGCCAGCCGGGCACCGGGGGGAGCCGGCGCCGCGCCGCAGCGACGCCCGAGCGCAGGCGCGCGCCCGGGGGCCGGCCGGGGCCGCTCGATCTGCGGGGAGGCTGGGTCATCTCGGTCCGGTCGCGGGCGGGACGGTCCGCGGAGCAGGGTGGCGGCGGATCAGTACCGCGCTGGGGATGAAAAGTTGCACGGCTCTCCGACCCCTCACCAGTTTGCCTCCGTGCCGGACGCCGCCCCCGCCATCACGTTCGACGACGTCCTCCTGGCCCGCTGCCGGCTCGCCGGGGTTGCGAACGTGACGCCGGTCGTCACCTCCCGCACGCTGGACGCCGCGGCCGGACGCCGCCTGTTCCTCAAGTGCGAGAGCTTCCAGCGGGGCGGCGCGTTCAAGTTCCGCGGCGCCTACAACAAGATCGCCGGGCTCCCGGAGGACGCGCGCCGCCGCGGCGTCGTCGCGTTCTCGTCGGGGAACCACGCGCAGGGCGTGGCGCTCGCGGCGCGTCTGCTGGGCGTGCCCGCCGCGATCGTGATGCCGGCGGACGCGCCGCCGGTGAAGCTCGCCGCGACGCGCGGGTACGGCGCCGAGGTCGTGCTCTACGACCGGAGGGGCGAGGACCGCGACGAGATCGCGCGACGGATGGTGGAGGAGCGCGGGCGCACCCTGGTGCGGCCGTACGACGACCCGGCGGTGATGGCCGGCCAGGGGACGGCGGCCCTCGAGCTGCTGGAGGCCGTCCCCGACCTGGACGCGCTCGTGACGCCCGTGAGCGGCGGCGGCCTGATGGCGGGATCCGCCACGTCGGCGCGGGCCGTGCGGCCCTCGATCCGGATCCTGGGCGTGGAGCCCGAGGACGCGAACGACACGTTCCTCTCGCTCGCCGCCGGCGAGCGCGTCGCGATCGAGCATCCCTCGACGATCGCGGACGGCCTTCGGCAGCGGACGCCCGGCGCGCTCACCTTCCCGATCCTCCGGCGCGAGCTCGAGGGCGTGCTGCTCGTCTCCGAGACAGCGATCCTGGAGGCGATCCGGTTCCTGTTCCTGCGGATGAAGCTCGTCGTCGAGCCGTCGGGCGCGGTCGGGGTCGCCGCCGCGCTGGCGGGCCTCCTGCCGGAGGGCGCGGAGCGGGTCGGCGTCGTGGTCTCGGGAGGGAACCTCGATCCCGGGCTGCTCCCGCGTCTCTGGCCGGCGGGCGCGGAGGACGCCGGACGCGCGGCGGCCGGGGCGCCGTCGCGCGCCGGACGCGCGACGGGCGCGGCCACCGCGTAGCGGAGACCCCCGCGCGCGTGCGACACGCCCACCTCCCGCCCTTCATCCCCCCCGTCAGCGCCGACGTGGCCGCGGAGGAGGAGCGCCTCCTCCGCACGCGCCGCGACCTCCACGCGCACCCCGAGCTCGGGTTCCAGGAGACGCGCACGTCCGGGGTCGTGCGGGAGCGGCTGGACGAGCTCGGGATCCCGTACCGCGCCGGCCTCGCGGGGACGGGCGTGGCCGCCCTCCTCCAGGGCGGTCTCGCGCCGTCCGGCGACGGTCCGACCCTGCTCCTGCGCGCGGACATGGACGCGCTTCCGATCCACGAGGAGAGCGGCGAGCCGTTCGCGTCCACGGTCCCGGGACGGATGCACGCCTGCGGGCACGACGGGCACACGGCGATCCTGCTCGCGGTCGCGGGCGTCCTCTCGCGGCGGCGCGACCGGCTCCCCGGCAACGTGAAGTTCGTCTTCCAGCCGGCGGAGGAGGACCCCGGCGGCGCCCGGCCGCTGATCGAGGCGGGCGTGCTCCGCGATCCCACCGTGGACGCCGCGGTGGGGCTCCACCTCTGGACGCAGCTCCCGGCGGGCACCGTCGGCACGTCGCCGGGGCCGCTGATGGCCTCGGCGGACGAGTTCACGCTCGAGATCCGGGGGCGCGGCGGCCACGCCGCGGCGCCGCACGTGTGCATCGATCCGGTCGTCGCGGCGGCGCACGTGATCACCGCGCTGCAGACGATCGTCAGCCGCTCCACGGACCCGCTCCAGTCGGCCGTGCTCACCGTCGCGCGCGTGGACGCGGGCGAGGGCGCGTACAACGTGATCCCGGACCGGGCGACGCTCCGCGGCACCGCCCGCGCCTTCGATCCGGCGGTCCGCGCGGCCTTCCCCGAGCGCATCGAGCGGGTCGCGCGGGGCGTGTGCGAGGCGCTCGGCGCCACGCACGAGCTCCGCTGGCAGCCGTACTACCCGCCGGTCGTCAACGATCCCGCGGTCGCGGCGGTGGTCGCCTCCGAGGCCCGCCGGCTCCTCGGCGAGGACCGGGTCTTCGAGGACGTGCGCTCGATGGGCGCGGAGGACATGAGCTTCTACCTGCGCGAGGTGCCCGGCTGCTTCTTCTTCTTCGGAGCCGCGAACCCCGCGAAGGGCGCCGCCCACCCCCACCACAACCCGCGCTTCCGGATCGACGAGGACGTGCTGGCGCCCGCCGCGGAGCTCCTGGTCCGGAGCGCCGAGGCCGTGCTCGAGGCGCTCGCCTCGGGCGCGCTGCCCCGCCGCGGTTGAGCCGCCGCCGCCGCGGACGCGGAGGTCGGCGCGGCCGTGGCGGGGGCGCGGGGGACGTCGGTCCGCCCACCGCGAGTGCGACGGCGGCCCGCGGGGCGTCCGCCGAACCGACGCGGCCCCGCGCCCGCCGTCGCGCGCTCCTCGCCCTCGCGCTCGCCCTCGCGGCCCTGCTCGTCTACCACGCGAACGGCCGCGAGGCGTACCCCACCGGCGACAGCCGGCCGACGGCTCTCCTGCCGCTGAGCCTCCTCTACGAGGGGGACTTGGACCTCAACGAGTACCATCCGGCCGACGCGGGGATCGGCGGGCCGATCCGGCTCGAGAACGGCCGCATCCTCTCGAACTACTCGCCGATTCCGGCGCTGCTGAGCCTTCCGGTCTACCTGCTCGCGTGGCCGCACCGGGGCGAGGTGAACGGCGACATCCTGCGCTGGGCGCCGTTCTTCTCGAAGCTCGCGGGCTCGGTCCTGGCGGCGCTCGCACTCGCGGCCTTCCTCGTCGCGGCGACCGAGGTCGCCTCCACGCGCGCGGCGGCGCTGACGTCGCTGGCCTACGCCTTCGCGAGCCCGTTCTGGGTCTCGGCGAGCCAGACCCTCGGCCAGCACGGCGTCACGGCCCTCTGCTGGTCGGCGGCGCTGCTCGCGCTGCTGCGCCTGGAGCGGGGAGGCGGCCCCGTGTGGGCCGCGACGGCGGGGCTCGCGGCCGCCGTGGCGGCGGGCACGCGGCTCCCCAACGCCCTCGTGCTCGCGGCGCTCTTCGTGTGGCTCCTCGCGCGCCGGCGCTTCCGCGACGCGGCCCTGTTCGCGGCGCCGGTCGCGGTCGTCGGCGTGCCGATGGCCGCGTTCCTCCTGGCGATGGCCGGCGGCGCCGGCGGCGGGCTCCAGGCCTTCGCGTTCCTGGGCCGCGTCCGCGACGCGTTCGGACACCCCGTCCCGGCCGGGCTCGCCGGACTCCTCGTGAGTCCCGGCGAGGGGCTCCTCCTCTGGTCGCCCGTGGTCACCCTGCTTCTCGTGCCGGCCGTGACGGCGCTCCGCGGGGGGGTCGTGACGGACGTCCCCGCCGTCCCGCGCGGCCAGGGCCGGGGGCGACCGCCGCGGCGGCCGGGCGCCGCAGGCGGGGGAGCGCCGCCCGCGCACCGGTGGGCGCTCCCGGTGCTGCGCATGTCGGCGGTCTGCGGGCTGCTCCTGCTCGTGGTCTACGCCGGGTACGTCGCGTGGTGGGGCGGTCGCACCTACGGCCCGCGCTATGCCACGGACGCGCTGCCGTTCCTGCTCCTGCCCGCCGCCGCCGGGCTCGAGCGGTGGCTCCGCTCGCGGGTCTTCTGGACGCTCTTCACGGTGGCCGTCCTCGTCGGCGCCGCGATCCAGGCGCTGGGCGCGTTCCGCTATCCGTGCCGGGGACCGGCGGGCGGCGGGGTGCGTCCGGACCAAGCGCGGATCTGGGACTGGGGCGGGACCGACGTCGAGCTCTGCGCGGGGAGCCCGCGCCGGCCGGCGCAGGACGCCGCGACCGCCGCGCGGCTCGTCCGGATCACGTGGGGCCGGCTGACAGGCTCCTGACGACCGGGGCCTGCTGCGCGGCCCGAAACGAGCCGAGCCCCGCCGGCGGCGGGGCTCGGTGAGGGGAGCGGCGTTCCGGAGAAGGCGCGCTATCTCGTGTCCCGCAGGTGGTCGTTCACGAGGCGCGTCATCTCGAACATGCTGACCTGGCGCTTGCCGCCGAAGACGGGGCGCAGCTTCTCGTCCGCGTTGATCATGCGCTTGTTCTTGGTGTCCTGCAGCCCGTTCTTCTTGATGTAGTTCCAGAGGTTCTTCGTGACCTGCGTGCGCGGCATCGGCTTGTTGCCGACGACGGGGGCCAGCGTCTCGTCCGGCTGCATCGGCTTCATGAACGCCGGATTCGGCTGGCGCTTCCCTCCACGACCGTTGGACTTCTTCGCCGGCATCGTTCCTCCTTCGCGGGTGAGAGGGCGGGGCCCCTGCGGGTCCCGGCGAGGACCGTCCCCCGCCCGGGGGGGTCGCTTGCCGCGACTGTCTAATGCGGCCACCCACCCCGCGCAAGGGAAGCCGCCGCCGGGGCGCCCCGAGTTGTCGCTGCGCGATTCGACCGGTAGCTTCCCGGTTCGCGGCCCCGCGTCCGGACGCACGCGGAGCCCGCGTCCTCGCCGCGGCGGCGCCGCGCCCGCCCAACGTCATCCCGTGTGGACCGAAGGAGTGGTCGTTCGATGATCCTCGTTGCCTGCCGTTTCCGTGCGCGTCGCGCGTCCGCAGCCGTCTCCGGCGTCGCGCCGATCGCCGTCGCCCTCGTGCTCGCCGCCGCTCTCGCCGGCCCCCTGCGCGCGCAGGCCGCCGTGGACCTGACCGCAGTCGGCCGTCCCGCCGAGGAGGTGGCCCGCGACGCGACCTCGAAGCCGCTCGAGGTCTACGCGTTCCTCGAGATCGAACCCGGCGACGCCGTGGCCGACCTGATCGCGGGCGGCGGCTACAACACGGCGATCCTCACCCACGTCGTGGGTCCGGAGGGCGTGGTGTTCAGCCAGAACGGCCGTCGCAACGCGATCGCCGAGCGCGTCGCCAGCGGCGACCTGAAGGGCCGCGCGAACGTCGTCGTGTTCCAGGATCTCACGGAGCTGCCGGCTGACAGCCTCGACGTCGCGCTCACCGTGCGGAACTACCACGACCTGGCTGCCGGCGAGATCCCGGCGTGGCTGGCGAACGTGCGGCGTGCGCTCAAGCCCGGCGGCATCCTCGGCGTCATCGACGTGCGCACGAAGCCCGGCGCCCAAGCCCGACCCGAGGACCTGCACCGGATCTCCGAGGACCTGGTCGTGAAGGAGGTCACCGGCGCCGGCTTCGAGCTCGTCGAGCGCTCGAACCTGCTCGCGAACCCGAACGACACGTACGAGTCGGCCGAGTTCGAGAACCGCGAGGGCACCGACCGGATGCTGCTCAAGTTCCGGAAGCCCGCCGCGGAGGCGCCCGCGGGGTGAGCTCCGCGTCCGCCGGAACCGAGCTCGGCGATCCGGCGGCGCCCGGCGCGGCGGCCGCGGATCCGGCGCGCGACGGCTCGCCCGCCGGCGAGGGTCCGCGCCGGATCCTGCACGTCGTGCCGTGGTTCTCCGCGGGCGGCGGCGTCCAGCGCTACGTCGGCGAGGTGCTCGCGCACCAGCGCGAGGCGGGTCTCGAGGCGGAGCTGCTCACCTCGTCCGCGTACGGCGCGGGCGACGACCCGCTCCACGTCCGCCGCATCGCGGCTCCGTTCTTCCTCCTGCGGACTCCGTTCTCGCCGGCGTTCCGCGCCTCCATCGAGCGCGCGGACGCCGACCTGGTGCACGTCCACGGCCCGAACCCGCTCGTGGACTGGGCCGTCCTCGGACTCGAGCGCCCCTACGTCTACAGCCTCTACAACCCCTTCCCGTCCACGCCGCGCCTCGCCGGACCGCTGGTGGGGTTCGGCAAGCGCCTGTCGCGCTGGGCGATGGAGCGCGCGCTCGGCATCGCGGTGCTCGACCCCGGGCTCGTGAGCGAGCCCTGGGTGCCGGGCTCGCGCCCGATCTGGCACGTCCCCCCCGGCGTGGACGCGCGGACGTTCCGTCCCCTCGGCCTGCCGCGGCGCCGCGAGGTCCTGTTCGTCGGCCACGTGCGTCCGGAGAAGGGCCTGCACGTGCTCCTGCAGGCGATGCGCCGGCTGCCCGCCGACGTGCGGCTGCGCGTGCTCGCGACGGTCAAGTACGCCCGGGACTACGCCCGCGACCGCCTGGCGCAGGGCCGGCGGCTGCTCGGGGACCGGCTGGAGTGGGTGGAGGGCGCCGGCGACGCCGAGCTGGCGCTCGCCTTCAACGAGGCCGCCGTCGTCGCGGTGCCGTCGGTCGGCCTGGAAAGCTGGAACCTGGTGATGCTCGAGGCCGCGGCCTGCGGAGCGCCCGTGGTGCGCTCGGACCTGCCCGCCCTGCGGTGGGCGGACTTCGCGGTGACCTCCCGCGCGGGCGACGGCGACGACCTCGCGCGCGCGCTCGGGGAGGCGCTCGAGCGGGGCCCCGCGCTGTCCGCCGCGTCGCTGGCGGCCTCGGAGGCCTACCGGTGGGACCGCACGTGCGAGCGGCTGCGCGCGTTCTACCGGACGGCCCTCGCCGCGCGTCCCGAGCCGGTCTCCGCGTCGCCCTGAGCGCACGCGCCGCGGCCGCGGCGGCCGCGAGGGTCGGCGCGCCGGTCCTCCTCGCCGCCGGCGCCGCGGGGCTCAAGCTCGCCATCGCCGCGCGCGTGCCGGGCCCGTGGCTCTTCAGCGAGTCCACCCTGGTCGCGCGGCAGGCGACCGCCCTCGCGCGGCAGGGCCTGGACGCGCTCGCGGGCCCCGCGCGCGAGTACACGATCCTCTACCCGCTCCTGCTCGCGCCGGCCTTCGCCCTCGCCGACCGCGCCGACGCCCACGCCGCGGCGCTCGCCCTCAACGCGCTGGTCTCGAGCTCGGCCCTGGTCCCGATCCACGCGATCGCTCGCCGGGTGCTGCCGGCCGGAACGGCGGCCGCGGTCGCGCTGCTCGTCGTGGTGCTGCCGACCGCGTTCGTGCACGCGCTGGCGCTCTCGGCGGAGAACCTCTTCTTCCCCCTGTTCTGGTGGGGGACGTGGCTCCTGCTGCGCTTCGCCGAGCGCGACCGGATGCGCGACGCCGTCGCGGCGGGGCTCGTGCTCGGGCTGCTTCCGGCGGTGAGGCTCCCGGGCTTCGCGGTGCTCGCCGCCGCGGCGCTGCTGGCCGGCGGGATGGCGGTCTTCCACCGCGTCGCCGTTCGCTCCGCGCTCGCCTGCGTGGCCGCGCTCGTTGCGCCCCAGGTCCTGTGGATCCTGATCCGGGTCGCCTTCGCGAGCCCCGACCGCGGGCTCTTCGGGTTCGGACCCGGCGTCGGCGAGGCCCTGGTCGGGGGCCTGGCGCGTGTCCGCGAGGCCGGCGGGCGCAGGCTGGCCGCGTACTTCATCGGGGAGACCACCTACTTCCTGGTGGGCGCGTACGTCGCCTGGGTCCTGTTCTCGCTGTACCTGGTGTCGCAGTACCGCACGTGGCGCTCGCGCTCGGTCGAGGGCTTCCTCCTGCTGTGGACCTTCGCCTGCGCGGCGTGCCTCGCGGTCGTCACGGTGACGCTGCTCTTCCCGATCGCGGGCAGCCTCACCGATCCCGAGCTGGCGGCGCGGCCGATCTACGGGCGCTTCATCGAGACCCTGTTCCCGGGGTTCTTCGTCCTCGGCACGCGCGGCATGCTGGATTTCGCGTGGAAGGAGCGGGCGCCGCGCGCTCCACGCCGCGAGGTCCTGCTCCTCCTGGCCCTCGTGGTCTTCTCCGCGGTGAGCGTATATCCTCTCACCGGCTACGGCGTCGCGTCCGCGCTCCGGCCCTATGCGTGGTCGCGGCTCGGCTCGCCCGCGGCGCTCGTCGCGGGTGCCGGCGGCCTGGTCGCGCTCGGCGCGGCCCTCGCAGCCGTCGCGGCGAGGATGCGCGCCGCACCGACGCGAGGCCGCCTTCTCGCGGCCGGGATCGGGGCCGCCCTCGCGCTGCAGGCGGTCGCCTTCGCGGTGACGGTCGGGGGCGCCGTCGCGGGCGCGCGGGCGCGGGACGCGCATCTCTTCCGCGGCGCGCGGCTCCTCTCCGAGCGGATCTCCCCCTCGGCCACGGTCGTGTGGGACCGCGCGCTGGGCTTCGGCACGCAGTGGTTCGGCTACCGCTTCTGGGTGGACGGGGCGTGGGACGCGAGGCCCGGGGAGCGGCTGCTGGACCGCCAGCCGGAGGTCGTGATCACGCGGCGTTCCCTGCCGCTTCCCCTGCTCGCGGAGGAGGCGAACGGGGTGCGGGTCTACTTCGAGAACGGCCTGGAGCAGCGCGGCCGTCCGTGACCCCTCGGGAGGACGTGCGGCCGCCGACGGGCGGCCGGCGCCGATCCATGCCCGCCTCTGATCCGTCCCCGCCCGCCGCAGAGCGTACCGTCCTGCTCGCCTCCGGATTCGGAGACGACACGGGCGGCGGTCTCTACGCGCTCGAAGCCGGTCGCTTCCACGCGGTGGACCGCCTGTCGTCCACCGGTCTCTGGTCGGACGGCGGGCGGCTGGTCCGGCTGCTGCGCAGCGCCGATCCAGGCGCCTCGGTGGGCGAGATCCTGGTGTACGACGAGCGGGGGGTCGCGGCGTACCTGCGCGTGGACGACCTGCGCGATCCCCACGACGTTCTCGTCCACGACGGACGGATCGTGGCCGCGTCCCCGCTGCGGAACGAGATCCTCTGGATCGGCTTCGACGGGGCCGTGCAACGGGTCTGGCGCGCGCCCGGCGAGGGCGACGCCTGGCACCTGAACGGCCTCGCCGTGCACGAGGGCCGCGTGCTCGCGACCGCCTTCGGCCGCCACCGCTCGCACCGGGCGTGGCACGAGGACCTCGCGCAGGCGTCCGGCGTCCTCGTGGACACCGCGACGGGGGACGACGTGCTCCGCGGGTTGGTCTGTCCGCACACGCCGAGGTTCCTGGACGGCCGCTGGACGATCTGCAACTCGGGGACCGGCGAGCTGCTGCAGCTCGACCGCGACGGCGGGCGCTCGGCGGGCGTCCAGCTCGGCGGCTGGACGCGCGGCCTGGCGGCCGCGCCGGACGTGCTGTTCGTCGGCGTCAGCGCCGACCGCGCGTCGGGCCCCGGCGCCGGCGCGTCCGTCGCGGCCGTGGACCGGCGCACGCTGCGCGTTCTCGAGCGCTGGCCGCTTCCCTGCCGCGAGGTGTACGAGCTGGTCCTGGTCCCGCCCGCTCTCGTGGACGGCGCGCGGCGCGGGTTCCGCACGAACCCCGAGCGCGTCGCGGAGGCCGCGCAGCGCTCCCTCTTCGCGGCGGCCGGGATCGAGCCGGCGCGGCTCTGGGCGACGGGGGACCCGCTCCCGCCCGACGCGTGCCGCGTGCGCCTCGCCGCGGAGCTCCCGGCGAGCCTCGCGCCGGGAGAGCTCCGCGAGCTCGAATGCACGGTGGAGAATCGCGGTGCGGCGATCCTCGTGAGCGCCCCTCCGCACGCGGTCCACGTGTCCTAC
>DATBJZ010000109.1:0-22591 GCA_036556125.1 Gemmatimonadota bacterium
CCGCCGCGGCGCGGGTGCTGGAGGGGCTCGCCGCCAAGCTCGACGCGCTGGCGGGCGGCGCGCCGGGCGCGGGCACGCTCGCCCTCGTGGAGGAGGTGCTCCCTGCCGGGGGCCCGGCGCCCGCGCCTGCCGTCGCGGCTCGCGTGCGCCGCGCCGTCGAACGACAGGAGCCGATCCGCATCCGCTACCGCGCGAACCGCAGCGGCGACGTCACCACCCGGCGGATCCGCCCGTTCAACGTGCACTTCTACGACGGCCAGGAGTACGTCGAGGCGTTCTGCGAGCTGCGCGGGTCGGATCGCATCTTCGCGCTGGGCAACATCGAGGACGTGGTCGACGGGGAGGACGGGCCGGCCGCGGACGCCTAGCGGACGCCTAGAGGGTCGTCGCCGCGCGGAGGAGCTCCGGCGGGAGCGCATCGCGCCACGCCGCGGCCTCCTCCACGCCGCGTTCGGTGAGCCCCACCGTACCGCCCCGGCGCGCCGTGAGCGGCGCCTCTGCGCCCGCGAGGAGCTGCGTGAGCTCGCCGGACGAGACGCCGAACACGGCCGCGAGCGCCTCGAGCTCGGCCCTGGGCAGCGTGCCGCCGCGCAGCGTGAGCGCGACGAGCAGCGCGCCCGCGCGCGGATCCGACCCGGGAACGGGAGCCGCCGCCGCGGCATCGCCCGCCGTCCGGGAGCCGCCGTCGGGCGCCGCCGCGGGGCCGGCGAGCCGTTCGGTCGCGCGCGCGGCGTCGCGGGCGCGCCGCTCGAGCTCGCGGGCGCCGTCCGCCAGCGCCTCGAGCGCGGCGCGCAGCTCGGCGGCGTCGCTGGGGTCGCTCACGGACGGCAAACTTCTCTCCGGCACGAGGGGCCGCAAGGAGGCGGGATGGCCGACAGCACGCAGACGAAGACGCCGTGGGCGGTGATCCTCGGCGCCTCCAGCGGGTTCGGCGCCGCCGCCGGCCTCGGGCTTGCGCGCGCGGGGATGAGCGTCGCCGGCGTCCACCTCGACCGGAAGGCGACGCTGCCCGCGGCGGAGCGTCTGCAGGAGGAGATCCGCGCGGCCGGAGTCGAGGCGCTGTTCTTCAACGTGAACGCCGCGGACCCGGAGCGGCGGGCGGAGGTCGTCGGCGCGCTGCGCGAGCGGCTCGGCGGACGCGGCACCGTGCGGGTGCTCCTGCACTCCCTCGCGTTCGGGGCGCTGCGCCCGCTCATCCCGAACGACGGCGACCGCGGCCTCTCGGACCGCGAGATCGCGATGACGCTCGACGTGATGGCGAGCTCGCTGGTCTACTGGGTGCAGGACCTGCTCGGCGCCGGCCTCCTCGAGCGCGGCTCCCGGATCTTCGCGATGACGAGCGCGGGCGACCAGCACGCCTGGCCCTCCTACGGGGCGGTCTCCGCCGCCAAGTGCGCGCTCGAGGCGTACTGCCGGCAGCTCGCGCTCGAGCTCGCCCCCCGCGGCATCACCGTGAACGCGCTGCGCGCCGGCGTCACCGACACGCCCGCGCTCCGGAAGATCCCCGGGCACGAGGCGATGATCGAGGCCTCGCTCCGGCGCAACCCGAGCGGTCGCCTGACGCGTCCCGAGGACGTCGCCGGCGCGATCGTGGCGCTGTCCCACGACGGCGCCTCGTGGATCACCGGGAACGTGATCGGGGTGGACGGGGGGGAGGAGATCGCGACGTAGCACGTGCTCGGGAAGTCGGCGGCGGGCGCGCGGCCGCCGCGGGCGAGGCACGCTCCTCCTCGACCGCGCTGCAAGACCCCTCACGCCTCCCACCGCCCGCGGGTGCCGCGCGGGATCGAAGTGGCGCGTTCTCGGACTCGCTCTGCGGCCAGTCGCCCGCGGCGGCCGCGCGCCCGCCGCTCGACTCGTCACCGCATCGCGCCTTCCGCGTGCCCCCGCCCGCGGAGCCGCGCCCCCCGCACCCTCACGACCGCCGCGCGCCCCCGCGGTTTGACACCTGCCCCTCGCGCAGCCTACATTCGAGGTTCGGGCGACTAGCTCAGCTGGTCAGAGCGCACGGTTCACATCCGTGAGGTCGTTGGTTCGAATCCATCGTCGCCCACCAGCTTCCGCCGCCCGCGGGACGGCGGGCGGGGCGCACGACCGCCGATCCGAAGGAGCGATGCCGGAAAGGAGCTCTCGAGCCCAGACGCCTCGGCAACCTGACGGTCCTCAGGAGTGCGCCCGCCCGGGCGCACTTTTTTCGTCCGGGCCCCGGAGTCGGGCGGGCGCGAGGGTGGACGGGGGAGGCCGCGATGCGTGAGGACGTGCAGGTCCTGCTGCAGGTGCAGGAGATCGACCTCGAGCTGCGGGACCTCGAGGACAAGCGCCGGCAGATCCCGGCGCGGCGGGCGACCCTCCTCCAGGAGGCGACGCTGCTCCAGGCCGAGGCCGGGGCGATCCACGAGCGGATGCGGGTCCTCCTGCTCGAGGGCCGCGAGCGGGAGACCGAGCTCCGGACCCAGGAGGACCGGGCCGCGCGGTACCAGGGGCAGCTCGACGCCGTCCGGACGAACCGGGAGTTCGTGAGCCTGCTCTCGGAGATCAAGGGCGTGAAGGAGCGCGCGAGCGCGGCCGAGGACCGGGCGCTGGCGATCCTGACCGAGACCGAGCAGCTCCGCGCCCGCGCCGCCGAGCTCGAGAAGGAGATCGAGCGCTCGCGCGAGGCCTCGGCGGCCGAGCGGCAGGCGCTCGACGCGCAGGAGGCGGAGCTCGAGGGCGAGCTCGCCGCACGCCGCGACCGGCGGAACGTGCTCGCGTCGAGGGTGGGCACGGGGCTGCTCCGGAAGTACGACGGCATCCTGCGGCGGGGCAGGCTGCCGGCGGTCTTCGCGCTGCGCGGGCGCGCCTGCGGGAACTGCTACGGCACGCTTCCGCTCCAGGCGGCGAGCGAGATCCGCCGCCGCGAGGAGCCGACGACGTGCGAGCACTGCGGCGTGATCCTCTACGTGCCCGATGCGGAGGGCGCCGCGGGTTGACCGCGGCGGGGCGCCCGCGCGGCGCCGGGCGCGAGCGGGTCCTGCGCACGGACGGCGCGGCCCGAGGCAACCCCGGACCGGCCGGCGCGGGCGCCGTCCTCGAGGACGGCGAGGGTCGCGTGCTCCGCGAGACCGCGGAGTACCTGGGGAGCCGGACGAACAACCAGGCCGAGTACGAGGCGCTCATCCTCGGCCTGCAGGAGGCCCTCGACGAGGCGGGTGCGCGCGCCGCGGAGACCCGCCTCGACGTGGTGCTCGACAGCGAGCTGGTCGTCCGGCAGCTCGTGGGGCGCTACAGGGTGAAGGACGCCGCGCTGCGTCCCCTCTTCGAGGAGGCGCGGCTTCTGGCGTCGCGGTTCGGCGCGTTCGCGCCGCGACACGTCCCGCGCGGGCAGAACGCGCGCGCGGACGAGCTGGCGAACCTGGCGATCGACCGTGCGCCGTCCACGGCGCAGGGCTGACGCCGTTCCGCCGGCCGGTTCGAGGAGCTCTTCGGAGGGAGGACGGCCGCTGCTCCGCGCACGCGCGCGGGGGCAGAGGAAAGTCCGGGCTCCGCAGGGCAGGGCGCTCCCCGAAAGGGGAGGATTCCCCCTCCGTCTCGGGGGGAAGACGGCCAGTGCCACAGAAAACACACCGCCGCCCGCGGTCCCGCGGGCTGCCCCCTTCCGCCTCCGTGCGGGAGACGCGGGGGCGGCCGCGGATCGACGCCGCGGAGCGGCAAGGGTGAAAAGGTGCGGTAAGAGCGCACCGCGCGTCCGGCGACGGGCGCGGCACGGTAAACCCCGCCCGGAGCAAGACCGAATAGGAGGGCAGAGGCTGCCCGCCTCGTCACGACCCTCGGGTAGGTCGCCCAGAGAGATGGCCGTCCGCCGCGCCTCGGCGCGTGCGACAGAACCCGGCTTACATCCCTCCGGAGAGCCCCTGAACCGGCACGACCCCACGCCGCCGACCCCGTCCTCCACCGCGGAGTGAACCTCCGCTGGGTGGACCCGGCCCCGGCCGATTCCGCGGCCGTCGCGACCTGCGCCGGCCTGGGGATCCCTCCCTCCGTCGCCGAGATTCTCGTCCGCCGCGGGTACGTCGAGCCCGAGGCGGTGAAGGCCTTCCTCCGCCCGCACCTGGGGCAGCTCCATCCCCCCGGTTCGATGCGCGGGATGTCCGCCGCCGCCGAGCGCTTGCGGCACGCGGCCGAGCACGACGAGCCGATCCTCGTCTTCGGCGACTACGACGTGGACGGCATCACCTCAACCGCCCTGCTGGTCCGCGTGCTGCGCGGCCTCGGCGCGCGGGCGGACTGGTTCGTGCCCGACCGGCGCGTGCACGGGTACGGGCTGAACGCCCGCAGCCTGGAGGAGGTCCTCGCCCGGCGTCCCCGGCTGCTCGTCTGCTGCGACTGCGGCGTGAGCTCCGCCGCGGAGATCCGCGCCGCACGGGCGGCGGGGATCGACACGATCGTGGCCGACCACCACGAGCCCGGCGCCGAGGTCCCGGAGTGCGCCGCCGTCCTCGACCCGAAGCAGCCGGGGTGCGGCTACCCCGAGCGCGAGCTGGCGGCGGTCGGCATCGCGTTCAAGCTCCTCGAGGGACTCTACGCGCTGCTCGGCCGCTCCCGCCGCGAGCTCTACCGCTACCTGGACCTCGTCGCGCTCGGCACGATCGCGGACCTCGCCCCGGCGCTGGGCGAGAACCGCGTGTTCATGCGCTTCGGTCTGCTCCAGCTCGAGGGCACGGAGAACCCCGGCCTGCGCGCGCTCCTCGAGTGCACGGGACTGGTGGGCCGCCAGCTCGGAGCCGGCGCGGTGGGCTTCGTGCTGGGGCCGCGGATCAACGCCGTGGGCCGGATGGCGCACGCGGCGGCGGGCGTGCGGCTGCTCCTCACCGACGACGCGGACGAGGCGCGGCGCCTGGCCGGCGTCCTGGACGCGGAAAATCGCTCCCGGCGCGAGACCGAGCGCCGCGTCCTGGAGGAGGCGCGGGGAAGGCTCGCGGCCTTCGACGCCGAGCGCGAGGTCGCGATCGTGCTCGGCGCGCGCGACTGGCACCCGGGCGTGATCGGCATCGTCGCCTCGCGCCTGGTGGAGGAGTTCCACCGCCCCGCGGTGCTCGTCGCGATCGACGGCGAGGGCGTGGGCAAGGGATCGGCCCGCTCGATCGAGGGGCTCCACCTGCACCGGGCGCTGGCCGCGTGCGCGGCGCACCTGCTGGAGTTCGGCGGCCACGCCGCCGCGGCCGGGCTCCGCGTGGAGGCCTCGCGGCTGGACGCCTTCCACGCCGCCTTCGAGGCCCACGCCCGGGCCGCGCTGACGGCCGAGCATCTCGTGCCCCGCCTGCGGATCGACCTCGATCTCCCGGCCCTCGCCGACGTCTCCCGGCTGCACGCCCTGGTCGAGCACTTCGCGCCCTTCGGCCCGGGCAACGCGCGGCCGGTGTTCTCGGCGCGCGGCCTCCAGCTGGTCGGCTACCCGCGCGTGGTGGGGGAGGACCACGTGCGGCTCCGCGTCTCGCGCGAGGGCCGCTGGCTCGACGCCATCGGGTTCCGGATGGCGTCGCGTCTGCAGGAGGTGAACCCCTCGGCCGGTCCGGTCGAGATCGCGTTCACGCTCGAGGAGGACGACTGGAACGGCCGCGGCGACCTGCGGGCGCGCCTGCTGGACTTCCGCTGCGGACCCGGGGGCGACGCGGCGGCGCCGTGCGCGTGATCGCCGGCGAGTTCCGCGGCCGGCGCCTCCGTTCCGCGCGGGCGCCGGGGCTGCGGCCGACGGCCGACCGGGTCAAGGAGGCGCTCTTCAGCATCCTGGCCGACGTGGTCCGCGGCGCGCCCGTGGTGGATCTGTTCGCCGGCACGGGCGGTCTCGGCATCGAGGCCCTGTCCCGCGGGGCGCGCAGCGTGACGTTCGTCGAGCGCGACCCGCGTCTCGCGGGCCTCGTCGAGCAGAACCTGGCGAGCCTCGGTGTCGCGCACCCCTCGCCCCGCGCGCGCGTCGAGCGGACCACGGCCACGCGGTGGCTGCGCTGGCTGAACGGCGATCCGGAGCTCGTGCTCATCGCCGATCCGCCGTACGCGCAGGGGGCGCCGGAGCTCCTGGCGTGGATCCGCGCGCACCCGGAGGGCTACGCGGCGGCCGCGCTCGAGCACCCCGCGGGCGAGGCGCCGGGGGAGGAGCTGGAGGGGGTCGCCCGACGCGACCGCCGCACCTGGGGGAACGTCGGCGTCACGATCTTCACGCCCCTGTCCGAATCCCCGGGATCGGCAGAATCTTCCGCCGGCCGCGCCTGAGCTTCGCGCGGCGCGGCCGTCCGCGGCCCACCGGCACGACGCCACCCCCATCCGGCCGGGTTCCCCATGCGCTCCGCGATCTATCCCGGAACGTTCGACCCCGTGACGCTCGGGCACCTGGACCTCGTCCGGCGCGCCTGCACGCTCGTGGACGGACTCACGATCTCGGTCGCGCGGACCCCCGCGAAGCAGACGCTGTTCTCCCTGGAGGAGCGCCTGGGCCTGCTGCGCGAGGCGACGGCGGGAATGGAGGGCGTCTCCGTCCGCGACTTCGGCGGGCTCCTCGTCCGCCACGCGCAGGAGGTCGGCGCCTCGGCGATCCTGCGCGGGCTGCGCGCCGTGTCCGACTTCGAGTACGAGTTCCAGATGGCGCTGATGAACCGCCAGCTCGCGCCCGGAATCGAGGTCCTGTTCATGGTGCCGGGCGAGGCGTTCACGTTCCTCTCCTCGAGCCTGGTGCGCGAGGTGGCGATGCTCGGCGGCGACGTCTCCGCCTACGTGCCGGCGACCGTGAACGCGGCCCTGCGGCGGAAGTTCGCGCGGTGACCGGGGGCGGAGCCCCCGGCGCGCCGCACGAGCCAGGCGGTCCGCAGGCCGTCCGCCGCAGTGTGGACGCGGCGCCGCCCGCGCGTCCGGCGGGGGCCCGGCCGGCGCGACGGCTCTCCGCGAACCTGGACGGCGTCTCCGGATCCGAGACGCTGCGCATCGCGGGGCTCGCCGCCGGGATGCGCGCCCGCGGCGCGCCCGTCGTGTCGCTCGGCGCGGGCGAGCCCGACTTCCCCACGCCCGCGCACATCCGCGAAGCGGGAATCGAGGCGATCCGGAGCGGCCGGACGCGGTACACGCCGACCGCCGGGATCCCCGAGCTGCGCGCGGCGATCGCCGCGAAGCTCGAGCGCGAGAACGGCATCGCCTGCGGTCCGGAGTGCGTGGTCGTCACCGTGGGGGCGAAGCAGGCGATCTTCCACGCCTGCCTCGCGCTGTTCGGCCCCGGCGACGAGGTGCTCGTGCCGGCGCCGTACTGGGTCAGCTACCCCGCGATGGTCCGGCTCGCGCGCGCGGTTCCGGTGCCCGTTCCTGCCGCCGATCCCTCCGGGAAGGTCACGGTCACCGAGCTGGAGGCCGCGACGACCCCGCGCACCCGCGGGCTGCTCCTGAACTCGCCCGCGAACCCGACCGGGGCGGTCTACGGCGAGCGGGAGCTCGCGGCGATCGCCGACTTCTGCGCCGCCCGGGACCTCTGGGTGGTCTCCGACGAGATCTACGAGCGCCTCTGCTACGTCCGCCCCTCGGCGCCCTCGATCGCCGCCGTGAACGACGGCGCCCGTGCCCGCACCGTCACCGTGAACGGGTTCTCGAAGGCGTTCGCGATGACCGGGTGGCGGATCGGGTACGCCGCGGCGCCGCCCGCGGTTGCGCAGGCGCTCGAGACGGTCCAGAGCCATTCCACGTCGAACTGCTCCTCGGTGTCCCAGCACGCGGCGCTCGCGGCCCTCGTGCAGCGCGAGGCGAGCGAGGCTGCCGTGACCGCGATGCGCGACGAGTTCCGCCGGCGCCGCGACCGGCTCGTCGAGGGCCTGGACGGGATCCCCGGCGTGGTGAGCACGGTCCCCGACGGCGCCTTCTACGTCTTCACCGACCTGCGGGAGATTCTCGGCGGCGAGGCCCCCGGCGCGGCGGACGCGTTCTGCGAGCGCCTGCTCCGGGAGCACGCGCTGGCGCTGGTTCCCGGCGGTGCGTTCGGCGCCGAGGGACGCGTCCGCTGGTCGTTCGCGGCCTCGGACCGGGAGCTCCGGGAGGGGGTCGAGCGGTTCCGCCGCGCGGTGCTCGGCCCGGAGGGCTGACGGAACGCCCCCGGCTTCCGCCGGCCCGGCGCTCGCTCGGCCAGAACTTCCTGGTGTCGGACCGCGCCGCGGCGGCGGTCGCGGACGCCGTGGGGGACGTCGCCGGGCGGACGGTGCTCGAGATCGGGCCCGGCCGCGGCATCCTCACGGCGGCGCTCCTGCGCCGCGGCGCGCGCGTGCTCGGGCTCGAGCTCGACCGCCGGCTGGCCGAGTACCTCCGCGCGCGTTTCGCCGGGGGAGGTCTGGAGGTCGTCGAGGGGGACGCGCTCGACGCGAACCTCGCCGGGCTGGCGGCGGAGCGAGGGCTTCCGCTGCCGTGGCTGGTGGCCGGCAACATCCCCTACGGCATCACCTCGCCGCTCCTGCGGAAGCTGCTCGCGGAGCCGGGCCTCGTGGAGGCCGCCGTGCTGATGGTCCAGCGCGAAGTCGCCGATCGCCTGCTGGCCGAGCCGGGCTCGAAGGTCTACGGCGCGCTGACGGTCGGCGTGCGGGCGGTCGCCGACGTGGAGGCCGTGCTCACGCTGTCCCCCTCCAGGTTCCGGCCGCCCCCGCGCGTGTGGTCCACGGTCGTCCGGATCCGGCCGCGGCCCGACGCTCCCGGTGCCGTGGAGCGCGCCGCCGTCGAGCGGGTGGCGAAGGCGCTCTTCGGCGGCCGGCGGAAGCAGCTCCGGGCGGCCCTGCGGCGGGCGGAGCTCGTCCCCGACGACCGGCTCGAAGAGGCGGCAGAGGTGCTCGGCGTGCCACCGACCGCGCGTCCCGAGCAGGTGACGGTGGAGGGATTCGTCCGACTCGCGAAGTTCCTAGAGCAGGCAACCGGTAACCCCTTGCAGTTTTCCACATAGAGGGATTCCGGCGGGCTGCTCCGCGCGCCCGGCGCGGGCCGTGTCGGGCCAGCGGCAAACGGGGGGGCCGCCCCGTCCGGATCTTCTTTGTAGGTCCAAGCGCGTGCGAGGCTTCGTCTTGCAGGATCTTCCGGGGCGAAGGGCGCAAACCACGATCCGGGTCGGAGCCGACCGGCGTCCCGCGGGAGGTCGCGGTGACCGGCCGCGGCCGCATTGTGAATGGATGTGGATAACCTTCGGGGCTCCTGCGGGCCGCGAACGGGGTAGACGAGGTGGTCCCGCCGTCCCAACCGCCCAGCGAGGAGATCGGAAATGCCGACTCGTGACGTGATCCTCGGCGTGCTGCTCGCGGCCGCGCCGGCCTTGCTCGGGGGCCAGACCGCCGCCCCGCCGCAGGGCCCGGCCGCGCAGCTGCTCCCGGCCGAGGTCAGCCTGGTCGTGCGGATCGACGCCCGCGCGCTGGCGGGCTCTCCCCTGCTGCCGCGCCTCCTGGAGCATCCGCAGGCCGACAACCCGCTCGTACGGGCCGCCGCCGCCCCCGCGACGCTCGAGGATCTGGAGGCGATCTACGTCGGCGTCCCCTCCACCTTCACGCCCGCCTCGACGGAGCTCCCCATCCTGGTCACCGGCGCCTTCGGCGTGGACGACCTCGTCGGAGAGCTCGGCCGCGCGCGCGGCGTCGAGCGTCAGCTGCTGCGCGGCCGGCCGATGCTGACCGGCGAGGGCGCCCGCGGAGCCACCTATGCGCTGGCGCTCCGTCCCGGGGTCCTCGCATTCGGGGACTGGGACTCCGTCGAGCGGATGTTCGAGATCGCGGGCGGGGAGCGCGAGGGGCTCGCGACCTCCGCCGCGTCGGCGGTGGAGGCCGCCGCCGGGACGCGCCACGTGGTCGGCGCCGGCCGCGTCCCGGCCGCGCTCCGTGACTGGCTGCGCGCCGAAGGCGGCGCGCTCGCCGCCCCGTTCGCGACGATCGACCGCGTGTCCTTCGACGCGACGCTCGGACGGGCGGTGGACGTTCGCGCCTCGGTCCAACCCACGACGGCGGAGGGCCGGCAGGCCATCGAGCAGGCCCTCGGCGCGCTCAAGCTCTTCGGCCCCTCCCGATTCGCGAACGACCCGGACGCCCTCGCGGCGATCCAGAGCCTGGCCGTGACCTCCGCGGGAGACCGTGTCGAGGCGCGCGTCACCCTGACGCAAGGCCTCCTGCTCCGGCTGCTGGAGGGCTCGGTCTAGCCGTCGAACGTTCTTGACACTCGCCAATTCCGCCGTCTAGCCTGGCCCGTCGGACCGGGGCGCGGAGGTCTGCGACGGGTCAACGGAAGACGGGAGGAGGCGGTGTGGCGGCGGATCCGTGCCGTGCTCGCGTCACAGCTCGTCAGCCTCGTCGCCGCGTGCGGCAGCGAGCGCGACGACCTTCCGCCACGCTCCCCCGAGGACTCGCTCCCGTCGCTCCCCCCGGCCAGCGCGGCGTTCACACCGTCCGTGCCCGTGCGGGATCCCGTCGCCGCTTCCCCCGCGGCAAGACCCGCTCGACTGGCGAGGCTCCGGTCTGGATCGCCGCGAAGCGCGCCCGGCGGGCCTGACAACGCGAAAACGGGACGGCGACCCTTCCACCCGTGAGGAGCGGTCACCGATGATGCCGGTCGGCGTGCGGTCCGCCTCGTCGGCCCTTGCGGCGCTCGGCGCGCTGGCTGCCGCGGTGACGATGGTCACGTCGATCGCCGTGCCGGCTCTGGCGCAGGGCACCTGCCAGCAATGCATCCTCGACCGATGCGAGGAGTGTCGGAAATCCGGCGCCACCTTCATCGGCTGCGAGATCTCGAGTCTGGTCATGGGTCAGGCGGACGACCCGGCGGCCCAGGACTCCGTCAACGCCTGGGACGCGATGTGCACCAAATGCCTCGAGATGATCGGCCCGGGCGGTCGCAGGAACCAGGACGAATGCCGCGCGCGGTATCAGGGGCAGCCGGCCGGAGCACCCGATCCGGGGGCGGGCGCGGCCGTCCCTCCGCTGGACCCGGGGACGGCCGGCGTCACGGGCGCGGCACCGATGGACCAGCCGGCGGGCGCGGCGAAGATCGGCAACGCGGCGCCGTATCCGCCCGCGCTCGTCGGTCCGCCGAATGCGTGGTCTCCGCCGCTCTCGAACCAGGTCGTCACGCTGGGGTGGATCAACCACGGCGACCCCGAAGGCGACCTGCTGACGGCCTCGCTGGACGTCTACCGGACCCAGTGGAGCCCGCAGGCCGGCGCGTGGCTGCCCTGGGAGATGATCTTCCACGATTGGGTGTACGGGAACGGATTCGTCCTCACGCCGGCCAACGGCCTGGTCCCGGGCGCGTGCTACAGCTGGCAGGTCTTCGTCTCCGACCGGAGCGCGCGCAGCAATCCGTGGTTCGCCGGAAGTGAGTGGCGCGTCTTCTGCGTGAGTCCTTGACCCTGGTGCGGTCGGCGACGGCAGCGGGTCTCCGGCCGCTCTCACGCGGCCGCCCCCGGTCCCGCCCGGTGCCGTGCGAAAGCCGGTTCCTCCCCAAACGCAGACCGTGACGGGTACCCCCATGCGCAACGCCCTCGTGCCGTCGATCGTGACGCTCCTCCTCTGCGCGGCTGCTCCCCTGCCGGCGCAGGCCCCGTGCGACATCTGGAAGCCCGGCATGGCCCAGCCTGATCTGAGCAAGGGGAAGCCGGCCCAGCCGCGCGCCGAGTACGAGGCCCAGCTGAGCAAGCTCGCGGACGTGAACCGCCGGATCGCATCCTACGACCAGCGGATCGCAGCGCAGAACGCCGTCTACGGCGCGGAATTGGCCAAGGACCGCCCCGACACCATGGTGATCAAGGGGGCTCAGGCGATCATGAACGCGGCGGCCGAGGAGCGCCGTCAGGCCCAGGCCGATCTCGAGATCCTCGAGAACGACCCCTTGACGGGCGAGGCGCGAAACAACGTCACCGAGACGGTCCTCTGGGCGAACTACGAGGCCGAGCAGGCGATGCAGCGGGAGCTCGATGCCGTGAGGGCGGAGCTCGAAACCGTGCGCAAGCGCTACAACGACGAGCGGAAGAAGCTCCTGTCGGGCTCCCGCGACGCCGCGTCGCAGCAGGCCGCCAACGCGCTCAAGGCCGAGACGCTGGCGGCGCTCGAGGGTCTGCGGACCAGGCTGCTCAGGCACAGCTGCTGGACGCCGGCGACGACCTTCGTCGCGAACGAGCTCGATCACCGTATCGCGCAGGTGCAGCCCGGTCCGGTGCCGGCGGCCGATCCTGTGTTCGCGCCGGAAGGACCGCTGTCCGTCGCGCTGACGGGGGGCGGATGCACGGGCACGCTGTCCGTGAACACGCTGAGCGGCCGCAAGGACGAGCAGCTCGTCTTCACGTTCCGCGCGGAGCCTCCCGGGTCGCACGTCATCGAGCGCGTCGTCATGACGAGCAAGGAGGCCTGCACGGACCTTGCAACCGCCCAGCCGACCGCGTGCGACGCGACGCGCACCGGAACGGGGGCGTACAGGGGGATCTTCAAGCGCCTGTCGCGGTTCGTGGGGCGACCCGGGAACTTCACCGTCGAGTTCACCGCCTTCGCCGCGAACGGCCAGGAGGTCTGCAAGGCCACGACACCGACCCTCACCACGCTGCCCTGACCATCCCGCGCGTCCCGCGATGAAGCCCGGGTGCGGATCGGAGTGCGCGATGGCCCTGGCGCTCTCGATCGCCGCCGGATCGCCGGCGACCCCTCCGCCGACGCTCGCCGCCGCCGGGCTCGACGTGCAGGATCCCTGCGTCGTGCGTGCCACCGCCCTCGCGTCCGTGGACGACCAGCCGGCCTGGCGCCCCCCGCACGAGCGCGCGTACTACGACGCGGCGCTCGCCGCGGCGTTCGACCACCCCAACCCCGAACGGGGAGGACAGCTGGCGTTCGAGGCCAGGGAGGCGCTCGAGGCCTGGGACCGCTGGGATCCGATCGACCGCGCGCGCGCGGCCTATCAGGCGGCCACGGCCGCGATGAACGCGGAGCTGTCCCGCGCAAGGCAGGACCTGGAGCGTGAGCGCGCGCGCTACAACCGGCGGCGTGAAGAGCTGATGAGGCGCGCTTCCCACGCGACGACCCGTGCCGCCGTGGAGAGCCTGAGAAACGAAACGCGGGCCGGGCTCGAGGACATCCGCACCCGGCTTCTCCCTTATCGGTGCTGGCTGGAGGCGGCCGAGTTCGTCGAGAAGGACCTCGATTCCCGCATCGTGCGACTGGGAGGCGCGCCCAGTTCGCCGGCCCCCGACGCCGGCGCTCGCCCGGTCGGACCCGGGGGTCGGGAGTCGACGCCGCTCACCGGCGGCTGTGCCGGCACGCTGGAGGTCAATCGGCTCGGCGGCCGCGAAGGCGACGAGCTCGTGTTCACGATCCGGATCCTGCCGCCGGCGGACGACGTGATCGCACGCGTCGTGATGGTCAGCAAGGAGGGCTGCGGCGATCCCGGGCACGCCGATCCCGCGGCATGCGACGCGTCGCGCACCGGCACCGGGTCGTACAAGGGGATCTTCAAGCGACTCTCGAGGTTCGTCGGCCAAGGCGCCTTCGTGGCGGAGTTCAGGGCCTATGACGCGGCCGGGGCGGAACGCTGCGCGGGCCGGACGGACGAGCTCCGTTCGTTTCCGCGCTAGAGAAACGGCCATGACGCGAGCGGGTGTCCGGCGGCGGGCAGCCCTGCTCGGAACGCTCCTCGCGCTCGCGACGCCGGCGGAACGCTCGGCCGGCGGATCCGGCGGTTCCAGCGCAGCGGCCGAGGCCGCCGTGGAGACGGCGGCCGATTCCGGCGTCTCGATCGCTGCCGTCGATACGCCCCCCGGCGCCCCTTCGCCGGCGGGCGTCGAAGTCTTCCCCGAACGGCTCGGAGAGCTCGACGTCGAGGCGTTCTGCCGCTCCCGGGGCTTCCAGGGCGCGGCTAGCGGGGCCGACGATTGGACGTGGGACTGCAGCGGCCTCGACGCTCGCGAGCCGCTCGACGTGGATGCCGCGTGCAGCTGGCAATACGGTCGCCGGACCGCGTACGCGATGGAGGACTACACCACGGACACGCAGACGCTGATGTGCTGGGACCTGGTGCTCGACGGAGACGAGACGGCGGCCGTGTCCGACGACGCCGACCCGCGGCAGGATTCCGGAATGGCAGCGGCGCCCGGCGCGGAGGTGACGCCGGTCGACGTGCCGCCGGAGCTCGCGGCGCCGCCGACGGCGGAGACACCGCCCGCGCCGGAAGCGCCGCCCGCGCCGGAGGCGCCCCCCGGGCCGCCCCCGCCGGAGGCGCCACTCGCGCCGGCTGCGCCCACGTTCGACGAAGGCGACGGATTCCCCGACCTTCCCGAGCTGTGAGCCGGCATCGTAGGAACGTCTTCGCCTCGAATGCCGCCTGAAGCGACGCACGTTGGGCGACGCCTCGCATCGTGCGTGACCGCCTTCGTTGACCCGCGCCGAGAGCGTCCCGTAAGTTCTTAGGCTCGTTTCGCTTCGCCCGGTGCCGGGTTCCGTCGCCGCGGCCCGGTTCGCCGCGACGGCGGCGGCTCGACGAGAGCCGATGGCGGCCGGGGACGTCATCGAGCCTCCCGCCGGTTGCCGTCCTCCCACGAGATCCGCCGTCTCGGTGACCCGTCCCGTTCAGGCTTCCATGCGCCGCGACGAAGCGCTTCCCAAGACCTACGATCCCGCGAGCCGGGAGCCGCGCTGGTACGCCTGGTGGCGGGAGCGGGACCTCTTCCGTCCGGAGGTCAACCCGGACGGGGCGCCGTACTCGATCGTCATCCCGCCGCCCAACGTCACGGGCTCGCTCCACATCGGCCACGCGCTCAACGCCGTCGTGCAGGACCAGTACGTCCGCCGCGCGCGGATGCAGGGGCGGCGTGCGCTCTGGGTCTACGGCATCGACCACGCGGGCATCGCGACGCAGAACGTCGTCGAGCGCGAGCTCGCCCGCCGCGGCCTGCGGAAGGAGGACCTGGGGCGCGACGCGTTCGTCGAGGAGGTCTGGCGCTGGAAGGAGACGCACGGCGGGCGCATCGCGGAGCAGCTGGGCGGACTGGGCGCCTCCTGCGACTGGTCGCGCCCGCGCTTCACGATGGACCCCGGGCTGTCGCGCGCGGTCCGAAAGGTCTTCGTCGAGCTCCATCGCAAGGGGCTGATCTACCGCGGCACGTACATCATCAACTGGTGTCCGCGGTGCCGGACGGCGCTCTCCGACGAGGAGGTCGAGCACGAGGAGACCGAGGGGAAGCTCTGGCGGATCGCGTACCCGCTCGAGCCCGACGCCGCGGACGGAACGGGCCGCGACGAGGGCGCGGCGGGCGCGGGGGCGCAGACCGAGCTGATCGTCGCGACGACCCGGCCGGAGACGATGCTCGGGGACACGGGGGTCGCGGTGAATCCCTCGGACGAGCGCCACCGCCATCTGATCGGCCGGACCGCACGGCTCCCGCTCCTCGGGCGCGCGCTGCCGATCGTGGCCGACGACTTCGTCGACCCGGAGTTCGGCACGGGTGTGGTCAAGGTGACGCCGGCCCACGACCCGAACGACTACTGGATCGGCAAGCGCCACGGCCTCGCCGAGGTCCGCATCTTCGACGACGAGGCGCGCACGAACGAGCTCGCCGGCCCCTACGCCGGGCTCGACCGCTACGAGGCGCGCACGCGCGTGGTCGCCGACCTCGAGGCACAGGGGCTCCTGAGGGGCGTCGAGGACCACCGGCTCCCGCTCGGCCGCTGCTACCGCTGCGGCACCGTCGTCGAGCCCCTGCTCTCGAAGCAGTGGTTCGTGAAGATGAAGCCGCTGGCCGGCCCGGCCCTCGACGCGGTGCGGAACGGCGACGTCCGCCTGCACCCCGACCGCTGGGTCAAGGTCTGGGAGCACTGGCTCGAGAACATCCACGACTGGTGCATCTCGCGGCAGCTCTGGTGGGGCCACCGGATCCCCGTCTGGACCTGCGCGGCGTGCGGCCACGAGAACGTCTCCGAGACGGACCCGGCGGCGTGCGAGACGTGCGGCTCGACGGAGCTGCGGCAGGACGAGGACGTCCTCGACACGTGGTTCTCGTCGCAGCTCTGGCCGTTCTCCGTGTTCGGCTGGCCCGACGACACCGAGGACCTCCGCACGTACTACCCGACGAACCTGCTCGTGAGCGGCCCGGACATCCTGTTCTTCTGGATCGCCCGGATGGTGATGATCGCGGTCGAGTTCACGGGCAGGGCGCCGTTCCGCGACGTGATCCTCACGGGGATCGTGCGCGACGCGCAGGGCCGGAAGATGTCGAAGTCCGCCGGCAACACGGTGGACCCGTTGGACCTGATCGAGGCCTACGGCGCCGACGCGCTGCGCTTCACGCTGATGTTCATCGCCGCGCCCGGCACGGACCTGGCGCTCGGGCCGGAGCGCGTCGAGGTCGGCCGCAACTTCGCGAACAAGCTGTGGAACGCCGCGCGGTTCGTGCTGGGGAACCTGGGCGACGACTACGTCGTGGGGTCGCTCGAGGACCTGGACGAGGACCGCCTCGACCTGGCCGACCGGTGGATCCTGAGCCGCCTGGCCCGGACGACGCGGGCCGTGGACGCGGCGCTCGACGAGTTCCGCCCGAACGACGTGGCGAACCTCCTGTTCGACTTCCTGAAGCACGACTACTGCGACTGGTACGTGGAGTGGTCCAAGGCCCGGCTCGGCGGCGCGGGCGCGCCGGGCGCAGCCGTGGACGCCGGGACGTCGCTCCAGGTGCGCCGGCTCCTCGTGGAGGTGCTCGCCGAGGGCCTCAAGCTCCTGCACCCGCTGATGCCGTTCCTCACCGAGGAGATCTGGCAGCGGCTGCCCCTGGAGCGTCGGGGAGTCGATTCGCTGATGACCGCCGTGTGGGGAATCCCGAAGGTGCCGGAGAGCGAGGACGCCGTCGCCAGCTGGACGGCGGTTCAGGGTCTCGTCACCGCCGTGCGCGACCTGCGGAACTCGATCCGGCTCCCGCCCGCGGAGAAGCCGCGCGTGATCGTCGCGGCCGCGGACGGAGCCGACCGGGAGCGCGTCGAGCGGCACCGCGACGAGATCGTGCGCCTGGCCCGGCTCGGCACGCTCGAGATCCGGCCGGAGCCGCCGGCGCGCGACGGCTTCGCGACCGCCGTGCTCACGGGCATGGAGGTGTTCCTCGACCGCGGCAGCCCGGCCTCGCGCCAGGACGAGCGGCGGAAGCTCGAGCGCGAGCGGGAGCGGCTGGACCGGCTGCTGCGCGACGCCACCCGGCGCCTCGAGAACGAGGAGTTCCGGGAGCGCGCCCCGGCGGAGGTCGTCCGCCGCGAGGAGGAGAAGCAGAGCGAGTTCCGCACGTTGCTCGAGAAGCTCGAGCGGACGCTGGACACGATCCGCTGACGTGGAGGGACGTTCCGCGACGCCCGGCCGGCGCGCGGCGGGAGCACGGGCGGGGCGAGGGGTCCCGGCCGCCGCAGCCGCCGTCGCGGCCGCCCTCGCGCTCGGCGCGTGCGCGCGGACGGGGTTCCCCGAGGGCGGCCCGGCCGACGAGACGGCGCCTTCGCTGGTGTCGACGATCCCCGCGGACCGCACGATCGACGTGCCGGTGGACGTCCAGATCGAGCTGCTTTACGACGAGCCGCTGTCGCCAACCGTGCAGACGCAGGTCGGCCGCCTCGTGCTCTTCAATCCGGACAAGCCGGACGTCGTGACCAACGCGGGCGGGAAGAAGATCGAGATCCAGCCCGTCGTGCCCCTCGAGCCGCGCACGACCTACTCGGTGACGGTCCTTGCCGGGCTGGAGGACCGCCGGAGCAACCGCACGGCGGCGCCGACCACGCTGGTCTTCTCCACCGGCGGGCCGCTCACGCTGACGCTGCTCCGCGGCAGCGTGACCGCCGCCGGCCAGCCCGCGCGGGGCGTACGGGTGCGGGCGCAGAACCTGGACCGCGACTTCGGCTACGTCGTCCTGACCGATTCGGCCGGGACGTTCGAGCTGCCGTCGGTCGCGGTCGGCCGCTACGTCATCACGGCCTGGCAGGAGACGAACGGGGAGGAGGGCTTCCAGTACACGCTCGAGGCGGGCGACACGACGTCGGCGGAGATCGAGCGCGTCGGGGCGGGCCTCGACGTGGCGCTGGAGCTCACCCTCACGGACACGACGGCGGCGCGGCTGGTGCGAGCGGAGCCCGAGGCGCTGGACGCGCTCCGGCTCTCCTTCAGCGACACGCTCGACGCCGGCCAGCCGTTCGGCCCGGACCTCGTGCGGCTCCTGCGGGTCCCCCCCGAGGTGACCCCCCGCGGCACGGCGCTCGACTCGATTCCCCAGGCCTCGATCCGCGGCGACTCCGTGGCCGTGGACTCGGTGGTGCACGACCGCGCCGAGCCGCGCACGCTCGTCGTCCGCGTGCCGGGGCTCGCCGACAGCACGACGTACGCGGTGCGGACGCCGGGGATCCGGAACACGGCCGGCCTGGTGACGCCCGAGGACGTCCCCTGGACGCTCTTCCGCACGCGGGTCCTGCCCGACAGCACGTTCGGGGACCTGCGGATCCAGCGCACGCCGGCCGCGGCCGGGGCAGCCGGCGACGCCGGCGCGGGAGGGCTGGAGCCCGGGGGCGAGGACGAGCTCGCGCCGGACGAGGAGCCGTTCGACGAGGGCGATCTCCCGCCGGAGGAGCCGCTCCCGGACGACGGGTTCGACGAGTTCGAGGAGGAAGGGGAGGGGTTCGAGTGAACCGGGAGGCCGAGGGGACGGACCGGGCCGCGCTTCCGAGCGTGAACGCCCTGATGGAACGGCGGGGGCTCGTCCACATCGCCGAGCGGCAGGGCCGGACGGCTGCAGTCGCAGCGGCGCGCGCGGCGCTCGAGGAGCTGAGGGGCGAGCTCGGCGGGGACGGTCGGACGGCGGCGGCCGCGGAGAACGGGGCGGACGGCCGTGAGGCGCTCGCCGCGCGCGCGGAGGAGCTGGCGCGCCGTCACGCGCGTCGCGCCCGGCGTTCCACGCTCCGCCGCGTGATCAACGCCACCGGCGTGCTGGTGCACACCAACCTGGGGCGGTCGCCGCTGTCGCGCGCCGCCCTCGAGGCCGCCGCGCGCGCGGCGCGGGGCTACGTCGCGCTCGAGATCGATCTGGCCACCGGGACGCGGGGGTCGCGCTCCGTCCACTGCGAAGGGCTCCTGCGCGAGCTCACGGGCGCCGAGGGCGCGCTGGTGGTCAACAACAACGCCGCGGCGCTGCTCCTGGCCGTGAACACCGCCGCCGCGGGGAGGGCGGCGATCGTCTCGCGCGGGGAGCTGGTCGAGATCGGGGGCGGGTTCCGGGTCCACGAGATCCTGGCTCGGAGCGGGGCGCGGCTCGTCGAGGTCGGCTCCACGAACCGGACGCACCCGGCCGACTACGTTCGCGCGCTCGACGAGCTGGGGACCCAGGCCGGCGCGATCCTGAAGGTCCACCGGTCGAATTTCGTCCAGAGCGGATTCGTGGCGGAGGTGAGTGCGCGGGCGCTGGTGGACCTGGTCCGCGATCGCGGCGGAGGCATCCCGGTGATCCACGACCTGGGTTCGGGTTGCCTGGTCGATCTGTCGCGCTACGGCGTCGCGCGCGAGCCGACGCTCGGCGAGGCGGTGGCCGACGGCCCCGCATTCGTGACCGCGAGCGGCGACAAGCTCCTCGGCGGCCCCCAGGCCGGGATCGTGCTCGGCGAAGCGACGTGGATCGCCCGGGCGCGGACGAACCCGCTGACGCGCGCGCTGCGCGTGGACAAGCTCACGCTGGCGGCCCTCGAGGCGACGCTCCGCGTCCATCGGGATCCCGCGCGCGCGGACCGGCTGCCGCTCTTCGCGATGCTCGCCCGGCCCGTCGAGGAGCTGAGGCGCTCCGCCGCGCGGCTGGCGCAGGATCTCTCCGGCGTCCCCGGCGTGACGGCGGAGGTCGTCGAGACCGAGGCGCGGATCGGCGGCGGGAGTCTTCCGGGGGCGGCGGTGGAGAGCGCCGGGGTGGCGCTGTCGCTGCGCGGGACGGGCGCGGCCGAGCTCGAGGAGCGGCTGCGGCGGGCGCCCACGCCGGTGGTCGCGCGCGTCGTGGAGGACCGGGTCGTGGTCGACCTGCGCGCCGTGGCCGACGACGAGCTGGTCCTCCTCCGGAGGATGCTGACGACCGTGCTCGCCGACACCGGCGACCGCGGCCGGGGAGCCGGCTGATGCGCTGGAGTCGAACCCTGATCCCGACGCTCCGCGAGAACCCTGCCGACGCGGAGGTCGCGAGCCACCGCCTGATGGTCCGGGCCGGCTTCCTGCGCCGGCTCTCGAGCGGGATCTACACCCACCTGCCGCTCGGCGTGCGCGTCCTCCAGAAGGTCGAAGGGATCGTGCGCGAGGAGCTGGCGCGCATCGGCGCCGACGAGATCCTGATGCCGGTCCTCCACCCGGCCGAGCTCTGGCAGGAGACCCGGCGCTGGGAGATCTACGGGCCGGAGCTGATGCGGCTCCGCGACCGACACGAGCGGTTCTTCGCGCTGGGCCCGACGCACGAGGAGGTCGTCACCGATCTCGTGCGCGGGGAGGTGCGGTCCTACCGTCAGCTCCCGCTGAACCTCTACCAGATCCAGACCAAGTTCCGCGACGAGATCCGGCCGCGCTTCGGGTTGCTCCGTGCGCGCGAGTTCCTGATGAAGGACGCCTACAGCTTCCACGCCGACGAGGCGTCGCTCGACCGCACCTACCAGGCCTACGCCGAGGCCTACGCCCGGATCTTCGCCCGCTGCGGCCTGGAGTTCCGGGCCGTGATGGCCGACTCGGGCGCCATCGGCGGCGCGGTCAGCCACGAGTTCATGGTGCTCGCCGCGAGCGGGGAGTCGGAGGTGCTGTCGTGCGCGTGCGGCTACGCCGCGACGAGCGAGAAGGCGGCGGCCGGCCCGCTGCCCGCGCCGACAGCTGAGGACGACACGGACGCAAGGGAACGGTCCTTGGAGAGCGGTGAATTAGGCGGCGAGGCCACTCTTGAGACATCCGGCACGCTAGCCGGCAGCGTTTTTTACCAGCGCATCAGAACACCAGGGAAGACGACAACTCGGGACGTTGCTGCCTTCCTCGGCCGGCCGGTCGCGCGGACGGTGAAGACCCTGCTCTACGTCGCGGACGGCGAGCCGGTGTTCGTGCTCGTGCGCGGCGACCGCGAGGTGAACGAGGCCAAGCTCTTCGGCCGGCTCGATGCGGCGAACCTGCGCCTGGCGACCCCCGACGAGATCGCCGACGCCACGGGGGGGCCGCAGGGCTTCTCGGGGCCCGTCGGCCTGCCGCGGGCGGCGCGGATGCTGGCCGACGCGAACCTGCGCGGGCTGACCGGCGCGATCGTGGGCGGCAACGAGGCGGACGTGCACCTGGTCGGCGTGGACGTGGCGCGCGACGTCGCGGACCTCGAGTTCCTGGACCTGCTCCAGGCACGCGCCGGCGACCCGTGCCCGCACTGCGGAACGCCGCTCGAGAGCTCGCGCGGCATCGAGGTGGGCCAGATCTTCAAGCTCGGGACGAAGTACTCGGAGGCGATGGGCGCCACGTTCCTGAACGAGGAGGGGCAGCAGGTGCCGATGCGCATGGGGTGCTACGGCATCGGCATCACGCGCACGGCGGCCGCGGCGATCGAGCAGCACCACGACGAGAACGGAATCCGCTGGCCGTTCTCGATCGCGCCGCTGCACGTGCACCTCGTCGCGATCGCGGGCCGCGACCCGGAGCCCGGCCGCCGGGCCGAGGAGCTCTACAACGCGCTCGTGAACCGGGGCGTCGAAGTGCTCTTCGACGACCGCGACGAGCGGCCGGGCGTCAAGTTCGCCGACGCCGACCTGATCGGGCTCCCCCTGCGGCTGGTCGTGGGGGAGCGGGGCCTCAAGCGCGGGGTCGTGGAGTTGCGGGGCGACGCGGGCCGCGGCGAGGCCGAGGAGTTCCTGTTCGAGGAGGCGCCGACGGTCGTGAACGCGCGCGTCTGGCACGCCCTCGCCGAGTCGCGGCGCGCGGCGGCGGCCTGGAAGCCCACGGCCGTGACCTCGATCGACGCGTCGCGGAGCTGAGTGCCGACGTCCGTTCGCGAGCTGCGGGAGACCGCCGAGCACTGCGCGCGCGTGGGCGGCGCCGTGCTGCGCGACGCGCGCGCCGCGGGGCCGAGCCAGGTGCGCGAGAAGGGCCGCCACGACTTCGTGACCGAGGTGGACGCGGCGTCCGAGGCCGCGATCGCCGCGGAGCTCCGCCGGCGCTTCCCCGACCACTTCCTGCTCGCCGAGGAGGCCGCGGCCGGCGCGGGATCGTGGCGGGCCCAGCCGCTGAGCGACGGCGCGCGTCCCGATCCCGGCGTCGTTCCTGGAAACGGCGCCCCGAAGGCGGACGGCGGCGACGGCGGGTCGGCCCCGCGCGTGGACGCGGCGGCGGCCGCACCCGGTCGGGTCGAATGGATCGTGGATCCCCTGGACGGCACCACCAACTTCATCCACGGCTTCCCGGTCTTCGCCGTCTCGGTCGCCGCCCGCAGCTCGGAGGGGATCCTCGCCGGCGCGGTCTACGACCCGACGCGCGACGAGCTCTTCAGCGCCGCGCGCGGCGAGGGGGCCCGGCTCAACGGAGAGGCCATCCACGTCTCCGCCGTGGCCGATCCCTCGCGCGCCCTCGTCGGGACCGGCTTCCCGTTCCG
>DATBJZ010000110.1:0-9786 GCA_036556125.1 Gemmatimonadota bacterium
GGCGCGAGCCGCGCCGCCCGCCGCCGCCGTCGCGCCCGAGGAGCTGGAGCGCATCCGGGGCGAGTTCGAGCGCGCCCGCGCCGCGCGCGCCCGCGCCGCGCTCCGCCGCTCGGGCGAGGAGCTGATCGAGGCGGCGCCGCACCATCTGCCGACGCTCTACCGCGTCCTCTCCACGTGGGTGGGCGCGGGCGTGGACGCCGACCTCGTCGAGACGCGCGCCCGAGACGCCCTGGCGCGGCTGGAGTTCGGCGACGCCGCGTTCCTGGCCGGCAAGCCGGAGGACGTGAGCGACGCGGCCTGGCTGCGCGTGCACCGCGGACGCTTCCTGGACGTGCTGGGCTGGTCGGCCTTCCTGCGCGGCAACCTGACGGAAGCCGAGGCCGCGTTGCGTTCCGCCGAAACCGAGATCAACCTCCGGGGCCGCGGCGACGTCACGCACCTGCGGCATCTCGCCGCCCTCTACGAGACGAAGGGGGATCTGCGCCGGGCGGAGGGCTACGCCGTCGCCGCGGCGGCGCGGGACGAGGCGCGGTCCGGCGAGACGCGCGCGACGGCGTCGCGCATCTGGACGCGCCGGCACGGCGGGGCCGGCGGGCTCGACTCGCGGCTCGCGTCCGAAGCCGACCGGGTCCGTCGCGAGGAACGCTCCGCCGCGGTCGCGGACCGGCTCTACCAGCCGATCCCGATCCTGAACGCGCGCCGCTCCGACGGCGCGACGCTGACCGACCAGACGATGCGCGGGCGCGTCACGGTGCTCGTGCTGTGGGAGCCCGGGTGCGAGGATTGCGCCCGGCTCCTCCAGGACCTGTCGGCGCGCCGTCCCGGCGGCGCCGCGGGGGCGGGAGGCCGCCGCGTGCTCGTGGAGGTCGTCGCGCTGCGCGTGGACTGGCCGGGCCGCGCAGCGGGAGGCGCCGGCGCCGCGGACCCGCGGGGGCTCCCGGGAATCGTGTACGCCGAGGGCGGGGACACCGCGCCGTTCGCGCGCGCCCTCGGGGCGCAACGTCTTCCCGTCACGCTGGTCATCGAGCCGGAGGGCTTCGTGCAGTATCGCCACGGGGGGTACCCGGCCGACGCGGCCGGGAAGGAGCGCTGGCTGGAGCGCCTCGGCTGGCAGGTCGAGAGCCTCGCGGGACTGCGGCCGCGGACGCGGTCCGGTGCGGGGCCGACCGCGCCCTCCGCAAGAGGCCGATGAATCGCTGCGCCGACGCCCAGGCGGCCCGCGGGAGCTCCCGTTCCGGAGCCGCCCGGTGAACCGGCGCAGCCCGGCCGACGCGGGCGCCGAATCCCGCGGCGGGCCGGCGCGGTCCGGACTCCCGCCGGAAGCGTACGAGGAGGTCCCGCCCGAGAGCTACCGGCCGTACGTCCCGGCCGAGGTCGAGCTCCCGGAGTTCACGCTCCGCGCCGTCGCCATCGGGCTCGCGATCGCGCTCGTCTTCGGCGCCGCGAACGCCTACCTGGGGCTCCGGGTCGGCCTCACGGTGAGCGCGTCGATCCCCGCCGCGGTGATCGGGGTCGCGATGCTGCGCGCGCTCGGCCGCGGCAACGTGCTCGAGGGGAACATCGTTCAGACGATCGGCTCCTCGGGGGAGTCGCTGGCGGCCGGCGTCATCTTCACGATCCCCGCCCTGTTCATCTGGGGGATGGACGTCCAGCAGCTCCAGGTCTTCACGCTGGCGGCGCTCGGAGGTCTGCTGGGGGTCCTGGTCATGATCCCCCTTCGCCGCTACCTGATCGTCCGCGAGCACGGGCGGCTTCCGTATCCCGAGGGCATCGCCGCCGCGGAAGTCCTCGCCGCCGGAGACACCGGCGGCGGCAAGGCGCGGCTGCTCTTCACCGGCCTCGGCGTCGGCGCTCTCTACCAGTTCCTCAACAACCCGCGCTCGGTCGGGCTCTGGCAGGACGAGCCGACGGTCGCGGTGACGCCGCTGCGCACGCAGGCCGCGGTGAGCGTCACGCCCGAACTCCTCGGCGTGGGGTTCATCATCGGACCGCGGATCGCCGCCATCCTCTTCGCCGGCAGCGTGATCTCGTGGTTCGTGCTGATCCCGCTGATCTCGCTGATCGGGCAGGGCTCGACGACGCCGCTCTTCCCGGAGACCGAACGGCTGATCCGGGACATGGCCCCCGCCGATCTCTGGAACCGCTACATCCGCTACATCGGCGCCGGCACCGTGGCCGCCGGCGGGATCGTGACGCTCATCCGGTCCCTGCCCGCGATGGCGGCGTCCGTGCGCGCGGGGATCGAGGCCCTGCGCGTCGCCGGCGGCGGCCGTGTCCGCACCGACGACGACCTGCCGCTGTCCTTCGTCGGCCTTTCCGTCCTGGCCGTCGCCGTCATCCTGGCGCTCCTCCCCGACTCGTTCATGCCCGTGGGGCCGCTCGGCGCGTTCCTGATGGTGGCGTTCGCGGTGATCTTCGTGACCGTCTCGTCCCGCATCGTCGGCCTGGTGGGGAACTCCACGAACCCGATCTCGGGGATGACGATCGCCACCCTGCTCGGCACCTCGCTCATCTTCGTCTGGCGCGGCGCCCCGGAGACGCTCGAAACCCGCGTGGCGATCCTCTCTGTCGGCGCCGTCGTGTGCATCGCGGCGGCGATCGCCGGGGACGCGTCGCAGGACCTGAAGACGGGCTTCCTCCTCGGGGCGACTCCGCGCCGCCAGCAGATCGGCGAGATCCTCGGCGTGCTCGTCCCCGCCACGATCATGGGGCTCATCCTGATCGTGCTCCACGGGGGGCTGGGGATCGGGTCGGAGGACCTGCCAGCGCCGCAGGCGAACCTGATGGCGCTGGTCATCGACGGCGTCGTGAGCCGCGACCTGCCGTGGCTGCTGGTCGCAGTGGGCGCCGCGATCGCGCTGGTCGTGGAGATGATGGGCATTCCGTCGCTGCCGCTCGCGATCGGGATCTATCTCCCGTTCCAGCTCCAGGCGGCGATCATGGTCGGCGGCGTGGTGCGGTGGATCGTCGAGCGGCGGATCCGACCGGAGCCGCTCGAGGAGCGGCGCGAGAAGCGCGAGAACGGCGTGCTCTTCTCGTCCGGCCTGATCGCCGGCGCCGCGCTGGTCGGCGTCCTGATCGCCGGGCTCGTGTTCGCCGAGACGCAGGGGATCGCCGGGCTCGGCGCCGTCCCGCCGGCGCTCCAGGCGCTCGCCGGGACGCTGCCGGCCGCCCCCTCGCTGCTGATCTTCGCGGCGCTCGGCGCCGCGCTCGCGTGGGCGGCGCTCCGCGGACAGTCCGGGGGCGAGGTCACGTCGCCGTCCGGCGGCGCCACCATCGAGGAGATCTGATCGCCCGGGCTGCGATGCCCGGCTCGTCGGCGGGGTGGATCCGATGACGACGATAAAGAAGGAGGAGGGCATCCGGGGATGAAGCGCTACGACGCCACGCACATCCGGAACGTCGCGGTGATCGGCCACGGGGGGAGCGGGAAGACCACGCTCGTGAACGCGCTCGCGTTCGTGGCGGGGTCGACGAACCGGCTCGGCTCCGTGGCCGACGGAACGGCGCTCACGGACTTCACGCCGGACGAGATCGCCCACGGGATCTCGATCAACGCCGCGCTCGCGCTCGCCGAGTGGATGGACACGAAGGTCAACCTCCTCGACACGCCGGGATACCTCGACTTCGCCGGCGACGTGCGCGCCGCGCTGCACGTGGCCGACGCGGCCCTGGTCGTCGTCGGCGGCACGGCCGGTGTGGAGGTCGGGACGGAGCGGGTGTGGGAGATGGCGCGCGAGCGCGGGATCCCGGCGCTCGTGGTCGTGAGCATGATGGACAAGGAGCACGCCGACTTCCGGCGTGTGTTCGAGCAGATGAAGGCGACGCTCTCGCCGCGCGTGATCCCCGTCGAGGTGCCGATCGGGGCGGGGCCGGACTTCCGCGGGATCGTGAACCTGTTCAGCGGGCGTGCGCACGTGTACAAGCCGGGGACCCGCACCGGCGAGCGCTCCGAGGAGGACGTGCCCGCCGAGATGGCGGGCGAGGTCGAGCGCTACCTCCAGGGACTCACCGAGACCGTCGCGGAGACGGACGACAGCCTGCTCGAGCGCTACCTGGGCGGCGAGTCGTTCGCGCGCGAGGAGGTCCTCGAGGCGATGAAGCGCGCGATGGCGCGCGCCGACGTGTTCCCGGTCTTCTGCGGCTCGGCGGAGAAGACGTACGGCCTGCGCCAGCTCCTCTCGAAGCTGGTCGAGCTCGTGCCGTCGCCGCTCGAGGGGCCGCCGCTCACGGGCACGAAGCCGCGTTCCGACGCGCCCGTGGAGATCCCCCGGAAGGCGGACGGTCCGTTCGTGGCGCAGGTGTTCAAGACCACGACCGAGCCGCACGTGGGCGAGCTCTCGTACTTCCGCGTGTGGTCCGGCGCGGTGGACGCCGGCGCCGACGTGTGGAACGCCAATCGCGAGCGCGACGAACGGATGGCCCACCCCGCGGTGATGCAGGGCAAGGAGCGCACCGAGGTGCCGCGGCTCGAGACGGGGGACATCGCGGTCGTGGCCAAGCTCAAGGCGACGCACACCGGCGACACGCTGTGCTCGAGGTCGTCGCCCGTCGTGCTGCCGCCGATCCCGTTCCCCGAGCCCGTGATCGCCGTCGCGATCACGCCGAAGAAGAAGGGGGAGGAGGACAAGATCGGGCACGGGTTCTCCAAGCTGCACGAGGAGGACCCGACCTTCGTGCACGCCTACGACCCGGAGCTCGGGCAGACGATCATCCGCGGGCTCGGCGAGCTCCACCTGCAGATCGTGCTCGAGCGGCTGGCGAGGCAGTTCGGGGTCGAGGCCGAGATGGCGCAGCCGCGGATCGCCTACCGGGAGACGATCAAGCGCCGCGCGGAGGCTCAGGGGAAGTACAAGAAGCAGACCGGCGGGCGCGGCCAGTACGGCGACGCCTGGGTGCGCGTGGCGCCGCTGCCGCGCGGAAGCGGTTACGAGTTCGTGGACAGGATCGTGGGCGGCGTCATCCCCAACAAATTCATTCCCGCGGTGGACAAGGGCGTGCAGGAGGCGACGCACCGCGGCGTCATCGCCGGCTTCCCGGTCGTGGACCTGCGCGTGGAGCTGTACGACGGCTCGTACCACACCGTGGACTCCTCCGAGATGGCGTTCAAGATCGCGGGTTCGATGGCGTTCCAGGAGGCGGTGAAGAAGGCGGTGCCCGTGCTCCTCGAGCCGGTGATGGAAGTGACGGTCACCGTGCCGGAGACGTTCATGGGCGACGTGATCGGCGACCTGAACCAGCGCCGCGGGAAGATCACCGGGATGGAGCCCAACGGGCACCGGCAGGTGATCAAGGCGCTGGTGCCGCGGGCCGAGCTCTACCGTTACTCGACGTCCCTGCGGGCGCTCACGCAGGGCCGCGGCGACCACTCGCGGCGGTTCGTGGGGTACGAGGAGGTGCCGAGGGAGATCGCGGCGAAGATCATCGAGGAGCGCGAGGGCTGGGAGGCGGAGGGGCGGGGGTGATGTGGGCGGCGTGGGGCGCGCGGTCGCCTCCCTCACGGCGCTCCCCTCGACCGCGCCGCGGCACCCCTCCCTCCTCGCAAGCCGACGGGCATCGACTCGGACCGCTGCCCAGCACCGCCGCCTCCTCAGGAGCGCGTGTTCGGGGCTCGCTTCCGCCAGCCCCGGTCGGCGGGCGCGTCCCACGCCGCTCCTCTCGACGCTCCGGCCGAACCGGGAGGCATTTCGATGTCGGACATGACCGATCGAGTCGCGCTGATCACCGGAGCGAGCAGCGGGATCGGAAAGGCCAGCGCCGAGGCGTTCGCGGCGAAGGGTGCAAGGGTCGTGCTCGCCGCGCGGCGGCAGGACGAGCTCGCGTCGCTCGTGAGCGAGATCGAAGCTCGTGGAGGGAAGGCGACCGCCATCAGGACGGACGTGTCCGCGGCGAGGGACGTGGAGCGCATGGTCGCCCACGCGATGGAAGCCTTCGGGCGTCTCGATTATGCCGTGAACAATGCCGGCATCGAGGGGCGGTTGGCCGGCATCCTGGATCTGGCCGAGGAGGACTGGGACAGGGTTCTGGACGTCAACCTGAAGGGCGTCTTTCTCTGCATGAAGTGGGAAGCCAGAGCCATGCTCGATGGCGGGCAGGGTGGGGCCATCGTCAACGTCGGCTCCGTCAACTCCTTCCTCGGCTTTCCGACCGGCGCGGCCTACGTCGCCTCGAAGCACGGCCTGATCGGGTTGACGACGAGCGCGTCCGCCGAGTTGGCGCCGCGAGGAATCAGAGTCAACCTGGTTTGTCCGGGATTCATCGATACGCCGATGCATCACCGGGCACGGGGGATCCTCGGCGACGAGATCTACGACAAGGTCCTGCTCCCGAGTGTTCATCTTCGTCGCGCGGGTCGAGCGGACGAGATCGCGCGATCGGTCGCCTTCCTGTGCTCGGATGAGGCCACCTACATCACCGGCACGACACTGACCCCGGATGGCGGATTCACGCTGACGGTCTGAGGTTCGGGATCGAGCTGAAAGGACGGATCGTTCCTTGCCGAAGATCAAGCCGTTCCTGTGGTTCGACCGGGAGGCCGAGGAGGCTGCGAACCTCTACGTCTCCATCTTCCCGAGCTCCCGCATCCTCAGGATCAGCCGCTACGGGGAAGCCGGCCCGGGCCCGCAAGGCGGCGTGATGGTGGTCGAGTTCGAGCTCGACGGGCAGCCGTTCCTCGCGTTGAACGGCGGACCTCAGTTCAAGTTCACGGAGGCGGTGTCCTTCTCGGTCGAGTGCGCCACACAGGAGGAGGTGGACGAGTACTGGGAGAAGCTCTCGTCGGGCGGCGAACCGGGACCGTGCGGCTGGCTCAAGGACCGCTTCGGCCTCTCGTGGCAGGTCAATCCGCGCATCCTCGTCGAGATGCTGAACGACCCCGATCCGGCGAAGTCGAAGCGCGTGATGGAAGCGATGCTCAGGATGAAGAAGATCGAGATCGCCGAGCTGAAGCGCGCCTACGAAGGGCGGTGACGGCTGACCGCATCGCCGGCGTGAGCGCCACCTGATCGCGAGGATCGCATGGTGACGAAGCTGGAGAAGACGCTGAAGCGCGAGATCGAGGTGGAGGGTGAGCCGTACGTCCTCACCGTCTCGCCGGAGGGGTTGAAGCTCGTCCCGAAGGGGAAGCGGAAGGGGCAGGAGCTGGCCTGGAAGGACCTGGTCAGCGGCCAGGCGGCGCTCGCGGTCGCGCTCCACGCCTCGCTCGAGAGGACGCGGTCGTAGCGGACGGAGAGGCGTGCCGCCCCGGTCCCACGGGTCCCGGGCCGGCGAGGGCGTCGAGCCGGGCCGTTCGCGTGCGGTTTTTCCTGCACCTGTCGGGAATCCGATCGCGGCGCCATCCGTCACGCGCCCCCGCCCTTGTCGGCGCTGTGGGCCCGGGATAGAATCGCCCTGACAGCGGGACGGCGGCTCTCCGGAGTCCTCCGGGCGGCCCTCCGTCCGCACGCGGAGGCGCGGATGCGGGCTCGCGCTGCGGGGGTCGCGGTCGTCGCCGGGCTGGGGCTCGCCGGCTGCGACGACACGTCGTCGCCGGACGCGCGGTTCCCGTTCGTCGAGGGGATCTACGACGTCCGGACGACGATCGTCCAGAACTCCTGCCGCCAGTTCTCCGTGCGGGCCGGCGACCAGATCTTCGTCTTCATCCAGGACGGCCGCACGATCGAGTTCACGCCGCCGGGCCTGAACGACGACGGGGAGGTCGTCCTGCTCGACCTCGGGATCGTGGGCGAGGTCGATCCCGACGGCAGGTTCCAGGTGCAGGGCGCCTACACGATCTCGCAGAGCGGGGTCGGCGGAGGCATCGTCGTCCAGGTCACGATGGAAGGCCGCTTCGACGGGCAGCTGGTGGAGGGTCTGCAGCACCAGCTGGCCTCGTTCCCGGGCGGGTCCTGCGAGGTCACCTTCTCCTTCGCGGGCGCCGAGGGCTGAGCGGCTCGCCGGCGGATCGCGGGGATCCGCCGTGTCCACGAACCGCAGGGGCTGAGGCATGTCCGGTCACTCCAAGTGGTCCACGATCAAGCGCAAGAAGGGCGCGGCCGACGCCAAGCGCGGCCGCATCTTCACGCGCCTCATCAAGGAGATCACCGTCGCAGCCCGCCAGGGCGGGGGCGATCCCGAGGCCAACCCGCGCCTGCGCACCGCGGTTGCGAACGCGCGCGCGGAGAACATGCCCGCCGACAACATCGAGAAGGCGATCCGGCGCGGGACGGGCGAGCTGCCGGGCGTCTCCTACGAAGAGGTCACGTACGAGGGCTACGGCCCCGGCGGCGTCGCGATCCTCGTGACCGCGCTCACCGACAACAAGAACCGCACGGTCGCCGACCTGCGGCACCTCTTCTCCAAGCACGGCGGCAACCTCGGCGCGGCGAACAGCGTCGCCTGGATGTTCGACCGCAAGGGCCAGATCCGCGTGGACGCCGGGCGCGTGGACGAGGAGACGCTCATCCTGGAAGCGGCCGAGGCGGGCGCCGACGACGTGGTGCGCGACGAGGACGAGCTGCGCATCGTCACGTCCTTCGCGGACTTCCCGCACGTGCAGCGCCGTCTCGAGGCGCGCGGCATCGAGTTCGAGGGGGCGGAGGTGGCGATGATCCCCAAGTCCACGGTCGCCGTCGACGAGAAGGAGGCGGAGCGGCTCCTCAGGCTTCTGGACGCCCTCGAGGAGCACGACGACGTGCAGAGCATCGCCGCCAACTTCGACATCGACGAGGCCGTCCTCTCCCGGGCCGGCTGACGTGCGCGTCCGGGTGCTGGGACTGGATCCCGGCAGCCGGATCACCGGCTTCGGCGTCGTGGACCACGACGACGCCGGACCCGCGTGCGTGGACTACGGCACGATCCGCGCGCCGCTCGGGCTCCCGCTGCCCGACCGTCTCGCGCTCCTCGCCGCGGGGACCCGCGACCTGATCGAGCACTACCACCCGGACGTCCTGGTCGTCGAGAACGCGTTCCTGGGGCCGAACGTCCGCACGCTGGCCGTGATCGGGCAGGTCAGGGGCGCGCTCCTCGCCGCGGGCCGGACGTCGGGCGTCGCGGTCCGCGAGTACGGCCCGCGCGAGATCAAGCTCTCGGTCGTGGGAACCGGCGGCGCGAGCAAGCGGCAGGTCCAGTACATGGTGCGCGCGGCGCTCTCGCTGCCGGTGCTGCCCTCGCCGATGGACGCCGCCGACGGGCTGGCGGCGGCGCTCTGCCACGTGCACCGCGGCCTCCGCCGCGCGGCCGCGGACCTGCGCGACGCTGCGCTGCGCCCGTGATCGACTGGATCGAGGGGCTGCTCGCCGCGAAGGAGCTCGATCACGTCGTTCTCGAGGTGGGCGGCCTCGGCTTCCGCATCGCGATCCCGCTCAGCACCTACGAGGCGCTTCCGGACGCCGGCAGCCGAGCGCGGCTGCTCACGCACCTGCACGTCCGGGAGGACGAGCTCTCGCTCTACGGCTTCGCCAGCGCCGACGAGAAGCGGGCGTTCGAGACGGCGACCGGCGTCTCGGGCATCGGGCCGAAGCTCGCGCTGCTCCTTCTCTCCACGTTCTCGGTGAGGCGCCTGGCCGAGGCGGTGACGACGGGCGACGTCGCCACGCTCGTGCGCGTGCCGGGCGTCGGACGCAAGACCGCGGAGCGCCTGGTCGTCGAGCTGCGTGACAAGTTCGAGCACCTGGCCCTCGAGGCCGGCGTGCCGTCGGGGCGGCGATCCACGGCGATCGTCCCCGGGGGCGAGCGCGGCGAGGGCGCGATCAAGGCGCTCGTGACGCTCGGCTTCCCGCGGGCGCAGGCCTCCGACGCCGTGCGCTC
>DATBJZ010000111.1:0-6948 GCA_036556125.1 Gemmatimonadota bacterium
TGCGAGCTCCCCCGCCGCGCGCGGAGGACGGGCGAGGCGTAGACGTGCGTCACGCCGAGCGCCGAGAGATGGGGCACGGCCGCACCCGCGGCCGCGAACGGGAACCCGGCGTGGAGCTGCAGCCGGCACGTGGAGAGCACGTCCGTCACGGTCCGGCCCCACGGCGGCGCCGCAGCGCGTCCAGCCCGGTCAGCGTCCGGGCGACGGCGCGGTCGGCCTGGAGCTCCGCGAGAGGACGGCGCATGCGCCGCGTCCAGCTCGGGTGCCGGTCGGGGCCGACGCCGGGGAGGTTCACGGGGTCGGTCTCGCCCGCGAGGTCGTCGAGCGCCGCGCCGACGAGCGGGGCGGGCGTCTTCGCGAGGAAGGCGTGCACCGCCGCGGCGAGGTCCGGCCAGGCGCCGTCGGGGGGGAGCGCGCCGGCGGCCGGGATGCATCCCTCCTCGGCCAGACGTCGCGCCAGGGCTTCGCGCTCGCGCCAGCGGCGCAGGGCCGCGTCGCGGAACGCGTCGCCGGGGGCGATCTGGCCCGCGTCGCGCCGGAGCACGAGGTCGCGCCCCTCCCAGAAGCCCTCGAGAGGCGGGAGGTCGTGCGTGTTCGCGGTGGCGAGCGCGTGCGCGGACCAGCTCCGCGACGGCCGGAACTCGCCCGACGGGTCGGTCTCGAACGGCAGAACCTGCGAGGAGAGGACGCCGCGCCGGCCGAGCTCGGCGCGGAACCCCTCGGGCACCGTGCCGAGGTCCTCTCCGATCACGAGCGCGCGGTGGCGGCGGCTCTCGAGCGCGAGGATCCCGAGCATCGCGTCGGCGGGGTAGCGGACGTACGCCCCCTCGGAGCCGGGGCGGCCGGCGGGGATCCAGAACTGCCGCACGAGCCCCATCACGTGGTCGATCCGCAGCGCGCCGGCGTGCGCGAACGCCGAGCGGAGGAGCTCCCGCCAGTAGCGATACCCGGTGCGCGCGAGCCCGCCCGGATCCACCGGCGGAAGGCCCCAGTCCTGACCGCCGGGCGCGAAGTCGTCGGGCGGCGCGCCGACGCTCGCGCCCTCCAGGAAGACCTCGGTGAACGCCCAGGCGTCGCTGCCGCCGCCCGCGCTGCCGATCGCCAGGTCGCCGTAGAGACCCACGCCGAGGCCCGCGTCGCGGCCCGCGCGCGCCGCCGCGGCGAGCTGGCGGTCCAGCTCGAACTGGATCCAGCGGTGGACGTCCACGCGCTCGGGCTGCGAGCGGCGGAAGGCCGCCACCTGCGGCGACCGGGCGTCGCGCAGCGCCGCCGGCCACTCGCGCCAGCGCCCGGGACCGAGCCCGCCCGCGGCGAGGGCCTCCTCGAGCGCGAGGAACGTGGCGAAGTCGTCGAGCGACGCGCCCGCTCCGGCGCGGAACGCGGCGTACGCCTCGCCGCGCGGGGTGGGGCGGTCGCGATGGCGGCGGGCGAACTCCTCGTGGAGCCGCTCGATCACGGGTCGCTGCAGCTCCGCCACGGCGGCGGGGTCGAGGCGCGGGGCCGCCCGCAGCCGCGCGAGCGCCGCCCGGTGGCCGGGGGAGGCGATCCGCGCGCGCGCGGCCGCGCTGTCGACGAGCTCGGGAACGGCCTCCACGTCCAGGTAGAGGGGGTTCCGGAACAGCCGGCTCACGGGGCTGTAGGGGCTGGCCTCACCCGCCCAGGCGCGGAGCGCGTGGAGCGGGTTCACGCCCACGAAGTCGAGCCCCTCGCGTCCGGCCCAGCGGGCGAGCTCCGCGAGGTCGGTGAGGTCCCCGGCGCCCCAGCTGCGCCGCCCGCGCACGCTCCAGAGGTTGGCCCAGAGTCCGCCCGCCCTCCGTCCGCCGAGCAGCTCGGCGGGGGAGAGGCAGGCGTCCGGCACCGCGACGAGCGCGGCGTCGGCGGCCGCCTCGCCGCCGGTCCAGGCGAGCGTCGCGTGCGCCGCGTGCCAGCCGGGGGGGAGCCCCGCCGGCGGCTCGAGCGCGAGCGCGCCGCCGTGCGCGCGCGCGACCTCGAGCGCCGACGGATCGGCGCCCCCTTCCGACACGCGGCGGTCGCCGTCTTCCGTCACCACCTCGACGCGCCACCGGACCGCGCCGGATGCGGCCGGCGGAACGTGGACCCGGAGGGAAGGGGCGGCGGCGGAGGCGCGGATCACGACCGCGGCGGGAAGGAGCCGCTCCGCCCGCTCGCGGTCCAGGCGCGCCAGCGCCGCGGCGGCGGACGCCTCGGAGGAGGCGTCGATGCGCATCGCGGCGAGCAGCGCCACGCGCGTGGCGTCGCTCGCCTCGCGCCGCTCGCCTCCGACGGCGACGTAGGACGGCAGGATCCCGACGCGGTCGGCGAGCTCCCGCAGGCGCGGGCGCGAGGTCACGCGGGGGCGGGCGCCCTCACGCGGGCGCGAGCACCAGTGCGGCGAGCGGCGGGATCCGGAGGTTCAGCGACCAGGGGAGGCCGTGCCACGGCACCGCCGCGGCCTCGATCCGTTCAGCGGTCGGCCAGCCGCTGCCGCCGTACTCCGGGCCGTCGCTGCACAGGCGCTCGACGTACGTCACCGGCGCGGGCACGCCGATGCGGTAGTCCTCGTGCGGACGCGGCGTGAGGTTGAGCACGACCACCACGTGCCGGTCGCCGTCGCGCCGGACGTAGGCGAGGATCGAGTTCTCGCGGTCCGAGCAGTCGATCCACGCGAACCCCGCCGGATCGTGGTCGAGACGCCAGAGGGCGGGGTCCTCGCGGTAGAGACGCCCCAGGTCCTCCAGCCAGCGCGCGAGGCCCGCCCGCGGCGCGTCCGCGGCCAGGCCCCACTCCAACCCCTCGTCGTGGTTCCACTCGCGCCACGGCGCGAGCTCCGTTCCCTGGAAGACCAGCTGCTTGCCGGGGCGCGTCCACTGGTACGCGAGCAGCACCCGCAGGTTCGCGAACTTCTGCCACACGTCGCCGGGCATCTTCGACAGCAGGGAGCCCTTGCCGTGCACGACCTCGTCGTGCGACAGCGGCATCAGGAAGCGCTCGCTGTATTCGTAGAGCATCGCGAAGGTCAGCTGGTCGTGGTGCCACCGGCGGTGGACGGGGTCCTTCGCGAAAACCAGGAGCGAGTCGTGCATCCACCCCATGTTCCACTTGAACCCGAAGCCGAGGCCGCCGTCCCCCGCGGGGCGGGTGACCCCCGGCCACGCGGTGGACTCCTCGGCCACCGTGAAGCAGCCGGGGTGCTCCTGGCGGACGAGCTCGTTGAGCGTCCGCAGGAAGTCGACGGCGTCGAAGTTCTCCCGTCCGCCGTAGCGGTTCGGCGTCCACTCGCCGGCCTTGCGGCTGTAGTCGAGGTAGAGCATCGAGGCCACCGCGTCCACGCGCAGGCCGTCCACGTGGAAGCTCTCGAGCCAGTACAGCGCGTTCGCGAGCAGGAAGTTCCGCACCTCGTTGCGGCCGTAGTCGAAGACGAGCGTCCCCCAGTCCGGGTGCTCGCCGCGCCGCGGATCGGCGTGCTCGTAGAGCGGGGTGCCGTCGAAACGGCGCAGCGCCCAGTCGTCGCGGGGAAAGTGCGCGGGCACCCAGTCCAGGATCACCCCCAGGCCGCCGCGGTGGCACACGTCCACGAAGTTGCGGAAGTCGTCGGGCGTGCCCAGCCGCGACGTGGGCGCGTAGTAGCCGGTCACCTGGTAGCCCCACGAGCCCAGGAACGGGTGCTCCGCGATCGGCAGCAGCTCGAGGTGCGTGAACCCGAAGCGCGCCGCGTGCTCGACGAGGCGCGGGGCGATCTCGCGGTAGGTGAGCGGCCGGTTGCCCTCCTCGCGCACCCGGTCCCACGACGGGAGGTGGACCTCGTAGACCGCCAGCGGCTCGCGCGCGGGGTCGCGGCCGCGCCGCGCCGCCATCCACTCCCCGTCGCCCCAGACGTAGGAGGACGTCACGACGCGTGAGGCGGTCCCCGGCGGAACCTCGGCCGCCTGCGCCATCGGGTCCGCCTTGAGACGGATCGCGCCCTCGCGCGTGCGGATCTCGTACTTGTAGAGGGCGCCCGACAGGACGCCCGGCACGAAGAGCTCGAACACGCCCGAGCCGCCGAGGCTCCGCATCGGGAGGAGCCGGCCGTCCCAGCGGCAGAAGTCGCCCACGACGCTGACGCGGCGGGCGTTCGGGGCCCACACCGAGAAGGCCGTCCCCTCGACGCCGTCCGGCGCCATCCGCCGGGCGCCGAGCGCCTCCCACAGCCGGCGGTGGCTGCCCTCGGCGATGAGGTGCAGGTCCAGCTCGCCCACCGTCGGCAGGAAGCGGTAGGGATCCTCGCGCTCCCAGACCGCCCCGTCGGGGAAGCGGAAGCGGAGGCGGTACCGGAGCGGGACCGGGGCGCCCCGCACCACGCCGGCGAAGAACCCGCCGCTCCCGATCGCCTCGAGGACGACGGGCTCGCCGCCCGCCGGGAGCGCCTCGGCGGCGACCGCGTCGGGGTGGAAGGCGCGGACGACCACGCCGCGGCTCCTCCCCTCGGACCAGGGATGGGCGCCGAGGATGCGGTGCGGCTCGGCGTGGTCGCCGCGCTCGAGCGCGAGCCGCTCGCCGGGATCGGGGACGGCGGAGGCCGGCAGCCCGGCGCGGGCGGCGGCCTCAGCGGCCATGCGAACCCCGCCCGCGGCGACCCTCCACGGCCGCGTCCTGGCCGCGCTCCGCGAACGCCAGCAGGACGACCGAGTGGCCGACCAGCGTCACGCCCGACGGCCCCGCCTCGCGGATTCCGGGCTTCGCCGTGTTCACGACCTCCCGCCAGACGCCCGGCGCGTCCATCGGGGGCAGCCGGAACAGCCGCGACCGGCCGGACGCGTTCATCAGGAGGAGGAGCGTGTCGCCCCGGATCGGGCGGCCGCGCTCGTCCACCTCGTCGGTGGCCTGGCCGTGGATCAGCATCCCGATGACGTGGTTGCGTGCGGTGCTCCAGTCGGCCTGCGCCATCTCGAGGCCGTCGGGCCGGAGCCACGTCACGTCCTTGACGCCTTCCACGAGGGGCCGTCCGGAGAAGAACCCGCGCCTGCGGAGGACGGGGCTCCGCCGGCGCACGGCGAAGACGCGGCGCGTGAAGGCGAGAACGTCCCGGCGGCGCGCGTCGAGGTCCCAGTCCACCCAGCTGATCGCGTTGTCCTGGCAGTAGGCGTTGTTGTTGCCGCCCTGCGTGCGCCCCATCTCGTCGCCGTGCGAGATCATCGGCACGCCCTGCGAGAACGCGAGCGTGGCCAGGAAGTTGCGCTTCATCCGCTCGCGCAGCCGCACGATCGGCAGCGCGTCGGTCTCGCCCTCGACGCCCCAGTTGCTGCTCGCGTTGTCGTCGGCGCCGTCGAGGTTTCCCTCGCCGTTCGCCTCGTTGTGCTTGCGCTCGTAGGTCACGAGATCGTGCAGGGAGAAGCCGTCGTGACAGGTCACGAAGTTGATGCTCGCGTGGGGCGTGTCGCGCGACGCGTAGAGGTCGCTCGAGCCCGAGAGGCGCGACGCGAGCTCGGGGATCTGTCCCTCGTCGCCGCGCCAGAACCGGCGCACCGTGTCGCGGTAGCGTCCGTTCCACTCGACCCATCCCTGGGGGAAGTTGCCGACCTGGTAGCCCCCCGGTCCGAGATCCCACGGCTCGGCGATGAGCTTCACCTCGGACAGCAGCGGGTCCTGCTGCACGATCGCGAAGAAGCGTCCGAGCCGGTCCACCTCGACGAGCTCGCGCGCGAGCGCGGGCGCCAGGTCGAAGCGGAACCCGTCCACGTGCATCTCCGAGACCCAGTAGCGCAGGCTGTCCATCATCAGCTGCAGCGTGCGCGGGTGCAGCATGTTCAGGCTGTTGCCGCAGCCCGTGAAGTCCACGTACCACCGCGGGTCGTCGGGGTCGAGCCGGTAGTACGACGCGTTGTCGATCCCGCGCAGGAACAGCGACGGGCCCAGCTGGTTCCCCTCGCCCGTGTGGTTGTAGACCACGTCGAGGATGACCTCGATCCCCGCGCGGTGGAACGTCTTGACCATCGACTTGAACTCGTGGACCTGCCGGCCGCGGCCGCCGGTGGCGTAGCGCACGTCGGGCGCGAAGAACCCGATCGTGTTGTACCCCCAGTAGTTCGTGAGACCGCGCTCGACGAGCTCGCGCTCCGGGACGGACTGGTGGACGGGCAGCAGCTCGACCGCGGTCACGCCGAGCCGCTGGAGGTGCTCGATCACGGGCTCCGACGCGAGCCCCAGGTAGGTTCCCCGGAGCGGCTCGGGCACGGAGGGATGCCGGATCGTCATCCCGCGGACGTGGCACTCGTAGATGACCGTGCGGTTCCAGGGCGTCCGAGGATGGCGGTCGTCGCCCCACGTGAACGCCGAGTCGATGACGACGGACCTCGGCAGGAAGGGCGCGCTGTCGCGCTCGTCGATCGCGAGGTCCTGCGCCGGATCGCCGATCCGGTAGGCGAAGAGGGCGTCGTCCCACCGCACCTCGCCGCTGATCGCCTTCGCGTAGGGGTCCAGGAGCAGCTTGGCGGGATTGAAGCGGTGTCCGCGCTCGGGCTCGTACGGCCCGTGGACGCGCCAGCCGTAGAGCTGGCCCGGCCGCACGTCGGGCAGGTAGACGTGCCAGACCATGTTCGTGCGCTCGCGGAGCGGGATGCGTTCGGTCTCGGACCCGTCCGGCGCGTCGAAGAGGCACAGCTCCACGCCGGCCGCGTTCTCGGAGAAGAGCGCGAAGTTCACGCCCTCGCCGTCCCACGTGGCGCCGAGCGGGTAGGGCCCGCCGGGCCAGCTCCTCACGGTCCGGTCCGTCCGGGCGCCGCGGCGCGGCGCGGCGCCCCGGCCGTCGGCTCCGCCCGGTACAGCGTCCCGGTGAGCGGCGGCACGACGAGCGCGGCCGCGTCCGCCTCCACCGGATCGGCCGCGGGCGCCGCCGATCCGCCCCACGCCGGGTCGTCGGTCGAGAGCACCCGGCGCCACGCCGCCGGCGCGCCCGGCGCGGCGGCGAGG
>DATBJZ010000112.1:0-29293 GCA_036556125.1 Gemmatimonadota bacterium
GGACGGGGTCAAGATCCTCTACAACCGCATCACGCGGCGCGGGGTCTTCATCGCCGGCGCGCGGCGCGGCTGGGTCCTCGGCAACGACATCGGGCAGATCGACTGCGGCACGGGCGCCGGGGTCTGGATCAACGCGTTCAGCGACTTCTGGTACGTGCACGGGAACTTCGTCCACCACACCGCCGCGTCGCAGAAGCACTTCATGAGCGAGGGCATCCGGCTGGGGCGGGCGTCGATGTACAACACGATCGAGTCGAACGTCGTGCAGGAGATGGGCGGCCTCGGCCGCGGCATCACGACCGACGTCCAGGCGGGCTGGAACCTGATCCGCTGGAACCGCGTCTCGCGCGCCGAGATCGGTTACTCCGAGCAGGCCGGCGGCTGGGGCAACAGGTGGATCGGGAACGTCTCGGAGTCGAACCGCAAGTACGGCTTCGCGATGTTCTCGCAGGGGGGGAAGCTGCAGCAGCCGACCGACGACGTGCCGAACCTGATCCAGATGACCTGCAACGAGGCGCGCGGCGAGAAGATCGCGCTGCGGATCGGAGGCGCGCAGCGGAGCCGCTTCACCTCGAACGGCTTCTCGCTCGTGAAGCTGGGAGACGGCGTGAAGTCGTACTGGAAGTCCGCCGGGAACATCTGGGACGGGAGCTCCTCGCTCCCGCCGGAGAGGCCCAGGATCAGCCGGAACGGCTGCTGACGCGCGGCCGACGGAAGCGGGACGCAAAGCGGGAGGCCCCGCCGCCGCGTGATCGCGGAGCGGGGGCCTCGCTGCTTCGGTTCCGGGAGGCTTCGGGTCTAGCCCTCGTCCTCCAGCGGCGCGGCGAAGCGCTCGAGGGGCGGTCCCAGGCGCGTGGTCCTCCCGAGCGGCGGGAGAGAGGCGTCCGGCGCCGCGGGCAGCACCCGCTCGGAACGCCGGATCGCACGCCAGAGCCACAGGAACGCCGTGATCGCCAGCGCCCAGGCGATCAGGATCGCGAAGATGATCGACATCGTCGGCTCCGTGTCCACGGATGGTTCGGCGGCTCCAACCGGGGCGGTACGCCTGTCGGGAGGCGATCCCGCGCCTCGTCGAACCCACGGCGGGGGCGTCCATTGGTCGTAGTACCCCCGGACGGCGACCGATTCTGATACGGTTGTCACGGGGTTGTCAATGACCTGCAGCTGAATTCCTCCTCCCGACCCGAAAACGAGTGACCCTCGACCGTCAGCGCACGCGCACGAGCTCCGACTCGGGCCTGGAGCCCGTCAGCGCCTGGACCATCACGCCGTAGGTTTCGATCTGCTGGCCGTAGTGGAGGCGGCGGGCCTCCCATTCCGCGCCGTCGACGGCGTCGGTCTTCCAGTCCACGAGCAGGGTCGGCCGGCCGTCGGGGCCCAGCGCGAGCGCGTCGATGGCGCCGGTGAGGAGGCGGGCCGTGCCTCCCGGCTCGCGCTCGAGGCGGGCCAGCGTGAGCTCGCGCGGACCCGCGGCGAGACGCTGCCACGCATCGGAGCCGCGGACGGCCTCCAGCAGCTCCAGCAGCTCTTCGAGCTCCCGGGGTTCGCCGCCGGCGTCGACGGGACGCTCGGCGTCCATCAGGAGGGCGCGGACGAAGCGTCGAAGCGCTTCGTCTCTTCGCCCCCGGCCCATTCCCGCGAGGGCGCGGTGCACGAGCGCGCCCCACTCCCGACCGCGGCCCTCGCCGCCACCGACGAGGAGCGCCTCGCCGGGTCCCGCCGTGACCGCCGCGGCCGCGTAGGCCGGTTCGCCGCAGCTTTCGCGGCGACGGTCCACGGCCGTGATCGTCTCCGTGAGCTCGTCGAGGGACACGCCCGCGACCGGGCCCTCGCTCACCGCGCCTGGCGTGGGTGTCAGCGACTCGGCGAATCGATCGAGATCCACCTCGAGGGCCCGCCAGGGTGACCGGCCGGCGGTCGCCTCGCACCGGGCCACGACGAGCTCCTCGCCGGCCCGCGTGACGGCGACGTAGAGCAGCCGGCGGCCCTCCGCCTCCTCCCATCTCTTCTCCTCGGCGGCGAGCGCCTCCCAGTCGGCCGGCTCGGCCAGGGGCTGGCGGTCGCCGATGACCCGCAGGTACGCCTCGGCGGGACCGTCGGGTGGCCGCCGGACGTGGCGGACGACGTCCAGGTCCACGACGCCGGTCGGATGCGGAAGCACCACGATCGGAGCCTCGAGCCCCTTGGCCTTGTGCAGGTTCATCACGCGGACGGCGTCTGGACGCCCGGGCCGCAGCGGAGCCTCGACCTCCGTAGCCTCCGACGCGCCTTCGATCGCCTCGAGCGCGGAACGCAGGTCGGCGGACCCTCGCGAGGCCGCGGCGGCCACGACGTCCAGGGCATGCACGAGGGAGCCCGCCCGGCTCTCCGCCATCGAACCCGCGGCCGCGAGCGGAACGAGGCCCAGGTCCCTGACGACGGCGGCGAGGGCGGCGTCCGCCGACTCCTCGCGGAACAGCCGCGCCCAGCGCGACATCCTCTCGAGCGCGGCCTCGACCGGCGAGCCGCCGGTGAACGCGGATCGCTCGAACGAGAACGACCCGCCCGCTCGCCGGTGTTCCCACAGGTCGAGCGGGCTCAGGCCGAAGAACAATCCCTCGAGGGCGGCGACCGTCCACGTGGCGTCCTGCGGATCCGCGAGGCCCTGGAGCAGCACGACGAGCTCCCGCAGCTCGCGATCGACCGTGAGGCCGGCGCCCGACGTCGTGACCGGGAGACCGCGGCGCTCCAGCTCCCGCGCGTACGACGCGACGGCGACCTTCCGCCACGGAAGGACGAGGAAGTCCCCCGCCGACCGCCCCTGGGCGACACGGCTCGCGATCCATCCGGCCACCAGGGGAGCGTCGGCCTCGGCGACCTCGGCGAGCCCCGGGCTTCCGTCCAGATCGAGTCGGTACTGCCAGACACGACCCTCCGCGTCCCTGGCGGGATCGGTCTCGAGCGGCGCGAACGGCGCCTGGATCTCGCTGCGCCCGCCGCTCTCGAGGAGGCGCGCGAACGCCGCGTCCGTGAAGCGCCCGATCGCGCCGGCGGAACGGAAGTTCGCCGTCAGCGGCAGCACCTCTCCCACCTGCTCGAAGCGCCGGCGGACCTGCTCGTAGACCCGGATGTCGGCGCGGCGGAACCTGTAGATGCTCTGCTTCGGATCCCCCACGAGGAACAGCGCGCCGGGCCGGGGCGTCACGCGTCTCCAGTCGGCGCCCTCCTCGGGATCCGACGCCAGCAGGAAGCACACCTCCGCCTGGAGCGGATCGGTGTCCTGGAACTCGTCCACGAGCAGATGTCGCCAGCGGCGGCCGAGGCTCCGCCGGACGTCCGGCTGCTCCCTCAGAAGGTCGGCCGCGAACTGCAGGAGATCCTGGAACGTCAACCGGCCGGCCCGGCGGCGGTGCTCGCGGAAGTCCGCCGCGAGCGGGTCCAGGAACGCGATCACGGCGGGATAGCGGTGGGCGCGCCAGGCGCGGAGGGCCTCCGCGGCCGGTCCCTCGACGAAGGCGGCGAACCGCTCGCCGAGATCCTTCACGCGCCTCTTCCCGTCCGCGTCGGACGCCCAGTCGCGCTGGGTGGGCTTGCAGGCGCTCTTCGACAGAACGGGCAGCGCGGCACAGAGGTCCCGTGCCGTCGCCCACCCGGTCGTCCGGTGCAGGAACCGGAGCCTGAGCAGCCGCTTCTGGAGATCGTCCTCGCCCGCGCCGGCCGGTTTCCTCGCGAGGAGCTCGAAGGCCTCGTCCATCAACTGGAGCAGCCGATCCCGCAGCCCGTCCACGTCGGGCGGCGGAGTCTCGGGAGCCGGATGCGCGAGATCGCTGTCCTCCACGACGAGGTCGAATGCATCCCGCAGGTCGGCGGGCTCGAGCCCGAGCTCGTCGAGCCGTGTGAGCACCGGATCCGCGAGCGCGTGCCGGCGGTCCAGGTGCCAGGTCCAGAACTCGGCGGCGAACCGCTTCGCCTCCGCCTCCCCGAGCTCCTCGAAGCCCGGATCCACGCGCGCCTCGACCGGGTGCTCGCGCAGCAGCCGCGCGCAGAACGCGTGGATGGTCCCGATGAACGCCCGGTCCACGTTGCGCAGCGCCTCGTCGAGTGCGCGGGCGCCGGGAGCCCCCGCGGCGGCGGCCTCGCGGCTCGCGGCCTCGAGCTCGTTGCGGAACCGCTGTGCCAGCTCGGCCGCGGCCTTCCGGGTGAACGTCACTGCGGCCAGGTGTTCGACCGCCGTCCCGCGCCGGACGAGGGCCAGCATCCGGGCGACCAGCTGACGCGTCTTCCCGGACCCGGCGCCCGCCTCGACCAGGATGTTGGCATCGAGCTCCCGCGTGATGCGCTGCCGTACGGCGCGGTCCGGCGGCCAGGCACGCGCTCCGCTCGCGTCGAGCGGCGCGGCCGCCGTCGCTCTCTCCGCCGGCCGCCGCGTCACGTCCGGTCCCTCAGCCGGACCATGGTCTCGTACGGAGGCAGGTCCCGGTGGTCGCGGCTCCACCGCGCGCGGGGCGAGCTCACGCGGTCGTCTCCGGTGACGCGGCAGATCGACCTCTGCTCGCACCACTTGCAGTCGTCCGGCCGGTCCGTGGCGAGGAAGGATCCCCGCTCCAGGGCCGACAGCAGGTCCGCGGCGCGATCCACCGCGCCCTCGGCCTCGTCCGGCGTGAACGGCTGGATGCGGGTCTCCCCGCGTTCCGTCGGGTAACGGTACTCGAAGCGGACGACCGGCTCGCCGAAGTGCTGCTCGACCGCCTTCACGTACAGTCCGGACTGGAGGATGCGGCCGCCGTCGAACGGGTCCCGCCGCTGCCACTGCTTCCTCGGGATCCCCGTCTTGTAGTCGATCACCCGGAGTCCACCGCCGTGCAGCCGGTCCACCCGGTCGATTCGACCGTGGACCGGAACCCGCCCGAGGGGGCCGAACGTCACCTGCGGCGGCGGCAGCCCGCGCTGCCCGAAGCACACCTCGAAGTCGAGCCAGCTGCCGTCCGTGAACTCGCGCTCCATCTCCAGGAAGAGCCGCGCGGAGCGGTGGATCTCCCGGCTCTCGCGCTCGCGCGCGATGGGACTGGGCGGCGGGATCCGGCGTCCGGCGAGCGCCAGCTCCTCCTCGACGATGGCGGCGAGGAGCTCCTCCGCCGCGGGATCCCGCAGCTCGTCCTGCCGGCTCGCGAAGGCGCGGCCGAACCTCTCGTAGACCGTGTGCAGGAGAGCGCCGCGCGCCAGCGGGTCGAGCCAGCGGCCCGGCTCGTACCGGGGATCGTCCGGCCGGCGCACGTGGAGCGCGTAGTGGTAGAACCACGAGAGCGGACAGCGTCCGGCGCGTTCGAGCTCGCTCGGGGAAACGGCCCGGTCGGCGCGTCGCGACGGGTCGAGGACGGCGGCCCCGGGCATCCACCCGTGGAAGGGCGTGAGAGCGTCGCCGTCGCGGGCCGCGACCGAGCGGAGTCCGGCGTCGAGACCCTGGAACGCGAGCCTCACGAGCGCCTCGCCGTCGCGCGGTGCCCGACCTCCGGCCAGGAGCCGCAGCCAGACGTCCGTGCCGTCGAACGCCCCCGCTCCAGCGGGCACGGGCGACGCGGCCGGCCCGAGGGCAGCGTCGAGGTCCCTGAACGTGAGCGCCGGATCGCCGCGCTGCGCACGCAGGGCCTGGAGCAGGACCGGATCGGGCGCCAGCGCGCTGCCGGTCGCCGCGTCCCACGCGGCGTAGGACAGCGTCACCTCCCCCCGCAGGGCGGCCAGGAGCCCGGCCACGTCCCAGCGTCGTTCCTCGACGCGCTCCGCCGTGCCCGGCACCTCGCCCAGGGCGGCCCTGAGCGGATCGGGGAGGAAGGGGTCCTGAGCGACCGCGGAGGCGATGCGCTCGGAGTCGAGACCGACCAGGAAGCTCCGCGGACGACCCGTTCGGCCGCCCCGCGGCAGATCCGCGAGGTGGAGCGCCCCCGCCGTCGAGCTCCACGGCAGCGGGCCGACCGTTCCGGGCCGCGGGATCCGGATCATGAGGTGCGCCCGGACGTCCGCGAGAGCGCCCGCCAGCGTCGTCGGAAGCGTCCCGGCCGCCGCGATCTGCTCGAGCCGTTCGCGCGAGCGAAGCAGCGCTTCCTCCTCGCCGCTCCCGCGGCGGGCGCGGACGAGATCGAGGAAGCGCAGGGCCCCGGCCGCCACCGCGGAAGCCGACACGGTGCGCCCCTCCACGTCCTGCCCCTCCGCGAGGACCGGCGGAATCGCTGCCGTCAGGATCTCGAGCAGGCGGCGGGCGGAGAGCCGCTCGCGCCGCTCGCGCTCCGCCGCCGGATCCCGCTCGGGCGCTTCACGCGACGCGGCCAGGTCCTCGTCGATGGTCGCGATCGCGAGCGGGTAGCGCTCCGCGCCCCAGCCGATCCCCAGCTTCCGCAGGCGTCGGGCGACGCCGGACGCCCACGGTCGGCCTCCGTCCACCGACGGCGGCGAGATCTCGCCCCGCATCAGGCATTCCACCAGCGGCCGGGCGTGGAAGCCGCCCTCGAGCCAGCCGAGGTACGCGCGCAGGGCGCGGCCGACGCGGCTGCGCTCCAGCGGGAGGCCGACTGCGTACGTCACGGGAATGCCGAGGGTGCCGGCGAGGACGTCGAGTGCGCACCCGTAGGCGATCGGATCCGACGCGATGATCTCGACCTCGTCCCACCGCCGGCCCTCCTGGATCACGCGGCGCAGGACCTCGCGCAGCTCGGCTGCGGGGCTCGAGGCGCGGAAGAGGGAGAGCGCAAGCGGCTCGGTGGGCGCGCCCGCGCCGTGCGCGTGCAGCCGGCCCAGCACGGTCGCCGGGCGTGTCCCCGACGGGCCGAGGGCCGGCGGCATCGTTCGCGACGGCTCGAGAAGGAGGTCGAGACGCCCGCTCAGGTCCGGGTCCACGAGGGCCGTCGGTCGGCTCCCGTCCAGGTCCGGTGAGGGACGCCCGGCGCCGTCCGCGGGCACGAGGATCGAATCCGGCGGCTGCAGACCGAGCGGCAGATCGCCGTCCAGGAGCTCCGCGCCGGACCCGAGGAGGCGCGCGAGGAGCCGGCCGGGCAGACCCCGCCGGCGGAGACCGGGAACGAGAAACACCGCCGCGGCGACGTACGGCCACTCGGCTTCGAACCCCGCCAGGGCCGCGTCGAAGACGGCCGCGGGATCTGCGCCGCGCCGGGTCCGGAGCTCCGCCAGGTACGCGTCGTACACCGACGCGAGCTCCCGTGCGAGCGGCTCCCGCGCCTCCCGGCGCAGCCGCTCCGGCGCGACCCCCGCCATCCGCATCTCGAGCACCGAGTCGGCGAGCGCGGAGCGGAACCCGCGGCCGTCGGCGAGCACGGCGAACGGGCTGGCGGCGCCGTCGGGACGGACGAGCACGCGGTCCAGCGCCGCGTCCACCGCCGCGGCGACCTCGACGTCGCCGAGCACCCGCAGCCCGCGGTCGGCCAGCGGAACGAGCGCGAGCTCGTCGGCGACGGCGCGCAGGGTCGAGGGCTCCCAGCCGATCCACCCGCCCGTGCGCAGGGCGAGCGCGCGCAGGAGCTCGCGGCCCTCGCTGCGGTCGCGACAGACGAGGAGCTTGCGGGCGAGGGGGAGCCGCCGGTCGGCGTCTTCGAGGGAGCGCTGGAGGACGTTCACGGACTGGGGGACGATGCGTCGCCGGCGCCGGGACCGCTACTCGTCGGGCGCCGCCTCCCCGAACCGGGCCAGGATGCTGTCGCGGCGCGCGAGGACCGCCCGCCGCTCGTCGCCGCTCAGGTACGCCTCGCAGCAGGCGCGGAGGGTTTCCGCGTCGAGCCCCTTCAGCCGCGCGACGAGCGCGGGGTCGAGCTTCATCCGGGCGAGCAGCGCCGGGTTCCGCAGCCCCGCGGCGGTCCGGAACGCCCGCGTGTGATCGATCATCCAGACGGTCCAGCCGGGGTCCACGAGCAGGTTTCCCTGGTTGCGATCGGTGTTGTACACCAGCTCGTCGAAGACCCCGACGACCCACTGCTGGCGGTTCCACGTCGCGCCGTCGGGCGGCGAGAGCCGTCGCTCCTTCATCGAGGCCAGGGTGCGGGCGTCGTCGATCCACCAGGTGAAGGCGGCGTCGCGGCCGTGGAACGGGCGCTCCACGGTCGGCGGCACGCCGCGGATGCCGAGCGCCTTCGCGATCTCGTACGCCGCGACGTTGTAGCGCCAGCTGTCGCAGATGCGCTCGCGCCGGGCACCCGGTCGCTCCGCCTTCTCCTCGCACGCGTGGACCGCCTGCACGGCGGCGTCGTGCCGCGTTCCCGCATTCTCGAGAGTCGCGCGCCAGGGCCGCGTAATGCCGCTCCCGATCTCCCGCTCCTCGACGATCGTCGCCTCGCGCAGGAACGCCTCGGCCGCGCCGGGGTCGAAGCCGCCGAGGGGATCGTAGACCGGGGACGCGTACGCCGGACTCGAGGCGGCGGCCGCGAGCGGCACCCGTTCGGCGTCGGGATAGAGAGCGACGAACGCCCCGTCCTGCACCTCGAGGGCCGCCGCGCGACCCGCGACTCCCGCCGAGAGACCGGTGTCGATCAGGAAGACGGTCCCGGCCAGCCGCGTCTGGACCCGGCCGTCCTCGGACGGCGTGTGGCCGGCCACGACGCGCTGCGCTCCCAGCCGGGCGAGCGCCGGCACGACCACGAGCCGGATCTCCTCGTCGGAGCCGCGCGCCAGGACGCGGGTCCAGAGCGGGCCCTCCGGCGCGAGGATCGCCCAGCTCTCGTGGGCCAGCAGCTCGCGCATCGCCGCCAGCGTCGCGTCGTCGGGCCGCTGCTCGAGCGCCGCCGCGTCCACCTGGTCGGGCGGCAGCGAGTCCACCGCTGCCCAGAGGTCGGCCTCCTCGGCGACGAGCTGCAGAGCCTCGCCCCAGCGCATCCACGGCAGGATCACGCCCGCCCGTCCGAGCTCCGCCCAGCGCCGGTCGAACGCCGCGATCTCGGCGCGGACCCGGCCGTTGAGATCCGGGACCGAGGCGAACTCGCCTCGCCCGGGTCCGGCGTGCACGTACAGCACGCCGTCGAGCACGACGGCGGCGTCCCGCTGCCGGAGCCAGCTCCCGTATCGCCCGTCCGGCCCCAGCGCCTCGCGCCGCTCGAACCAGCCCGGCGGATGCTCGGCGTCCCAGAGCCGCCGCTCGACCTCGCCCCCGTCCGGAGCCTCGAAGCCCATCCGGGCGGCGCGGGCCGCGAGGAAGCGGCGGCGCTCCTCCCACCGCTCCGTCCTGATGCGCTCCGACTCCGGCGTGGCGAAGCGGGCGAACTCCTCCGGCACGACGTACCGGAGGTCCCCGACGAGGTTCAGGACCTCGTGGTTTCCGAGCAGGACGTTCACCCGGCCGCCGGACCCGGCTTCGAGGCGCATCAGGAAGTCGAGCACGTCGGGTCCGCCGGCCGCGCGGTCCAGGTAGTCGCCGGTGAGGACCAGACCGGCGTCGCCGCCGACCCAGGCGAGCCGGCCGTCCAGCAGCCCCGCGGACTTCAGGATCCCCACGAGGCCGTGCAGGTCGCCGTGCACGTCGCCCACGGCGACCACACGGGGCGCGCCGCGGCTCTCCGCACCCGGTGCCGGCGAACCGCTCGCTCCGCCGTGTCCGGGCGTCGCCGCCGCCAGGAGCAGCAGGATCCCGCCGGCCGAACGGAAACGGCGAGGGGGAGTCCGCCGGGGCCGCTCACACATCGGGGCGCCGCTTCCGGATCTCTTCCTCGATCTGCTCGGCGAGCGCGTCGACCTCCTCCGCGCCGAGGGCGTCGCCGAACCGCTCCTTCAGGTCCGAGCGCGCGTGCCGCCGGGCGTAGAGGATCTCCTCCGCGCGTGCGTTCTTCGCCGAGACGACGTCGAGGCCGATCAGGACCTGCTCGAGGCCGCCGATGCGGTAGTCGTTGATGAGGTCCAGGACGTCGTGGATGGACGGCTTCTTCCGTTCGTCGCCGGGCACGGCTCCTCCTGGCTGAACTTGGACGTCCGCCTCCCTGACGCTCACCTCTGAGCACCGGGTGCGCGCGGATGAGCGCTGGCTACGTGAGGGCCACATCCGAGGCGCGCGGAAACCACGCGCCGATCGAGCTTTCGCCTATGAGGATCGGCCCGGTGCTTCGGTCGTCAAGGTTCTTGCGGAACGCACCGGGCGTGGCGGCCTACTCCCTGCTCGACCGCAGCCTCGACCTGTTCTTCGAGCCGACCCGGCTCTTCGCGGGCCTCCGGCGCGAGCCGCGGATCGCCGACGCGCTGGCGCTCAGCACGGCGCTCTGCGCGGGGTTCGCGGCGCTCTCGCTCTGGCTCGCGCACCGCGATCGGGCGTTCGCCCGCCTGGGCCTCGAGGTCCCGCTCGCCGCGCAGGCGGGCTTCGTCGCGCTCGCCGCCGCGTGGCTGTGGCTCTACGTCGCCGTCGCCGCGCTCGTCGGGCTCGCGTTCTCGGGCTTCGTGGTGAGGGACGTCCCCTACCGCCACTGGCTCGCCCTCGCGGCCCACGTGTCGCTCGTCGCCGCCGCGCTGATCCCCGTCGAGTTCGCCGCGGCCGCACTCGGCGGGTGGCCGGAACCCTCGCTGAGCCTCGCGCTCCTCGCCGACGCGCCGGAGCACTCCGCGACCGAGGCCTTCCTCTCCCGCGTCTCGCTCCGGAGCGTCGTCTTCCTCGTGGTCTTCAGCGCGGGCGCGGCCGCGTTCACAGGGTCCGCCTGGCGGACGGCGGCGGGGTTCCAGCTCGGCGCCTGGTCGCTCCTATGGCTGATGCTGTCGTGGCTCGGAAGCCGGGGCGCGTGACGGCGATGGCGTCCACGACGACGACGGCGCCCGCAACCGGGGCAGCCGGTCCGTGATCCAGTCCCGGCGCGGCTCGTACCACGGAGGCAGCGTCAGCCGCCCGCCGAGCGCGTCGAGCGGCTCGTCCACGGTCATGCCCGGCGGATCGGTCGCGACCTCGAACAGCACGCCGCCGGGCTCGCGAAAGTAGATCGACCGGAAGTACTGCCGGTCGATGATCGGCGTGACGTCGAGCCCCTGCGCCGCCACGCGCTCGCGCCAGTCCCGGTGCGCGGCGTCGTTCGGGACGCGCCATGCGACGTGGTGCACCGTTCCGGCGGCGATCCGCCCTCGGGCAGCGTCGGGCAGGCACAGGACGTCCACCGAAGCCACCGTCTCCCCCGCTCCGGCCACGAACCGGACGCGGCTGCCGTCCGTTCCGGATTCGCGGAAGTCCAGCCCGGCGGTCAGGACCTCCGCCGTCCGTTCGAATCCCTGCTCGAAGAGCGTGACGCCCGCGACGCGGCGGATCGCCGACTCCGCCGGGACCACGGAGTCCCACACGCGCGGCCCGCCTCCCGCGCCGTCGGCGCGCACCTCGGCGGCGCCTCCGCCGACCAGCTCCAGCCTCATCCCATCCGGGTCGTCGAAGCCGAGGACGGTCTCGCCCAGACGCTCCACGGGCCCTTCCAGGTCGATTCCCGCCGAGGCCAGGCGGTCGACCCAGAAATCCATCGCCGCCTGCGGCACGGCGAGGGCGATCGCCCCCACCTGTGCGGTGCCCCTGCGCCCGCGCGGCGCGCCCGGCCAGAGGAAGAAGGTCAGGAGCGAACCCGGCGAGCCCGCGGTGTCGCCGTAATAAAGATGATAGCTCGTGGGATCGTCGAAGTTGACGGTACGCTTCACGAGCCGCAGACCGAGCGTGCCCGTGTAGAAGTCCACGTTCGCCTGCGGGTCGCCGGCGACAGCCGTCACGTGGTGGATGCCTCCGATCGGCGTCACCGGGGAGCGGCGCGGGCGCGGGCGATGCGCTCGATGGGCGTCATGCCTGCAATCATTCCCGGCTCGCGTCCGAAGGCAACCGTGAACCCGCGGTGCAATTTGACCCGATGCCGTGCTCGGCGAATCTTTGCCCCATGCGCGTCTCTTCGCGGCCCGCCGTTCGGACGCCGATCGCCCTGTGCTGCGCCCTCGCCTCCGCGGCCGCCGCTGCACAGGCGGCCGGCGCGCAGACCACCGCCGCCGCGGATGCCCCCGTCTCCGCGGCGGCCCCCCCGCCAGCCGAGGACTCCCGATTCATCCGCGTGGTCGACCAGGCGGACCGCGGCGAGATGGTCTTCCTCGTCGGCCCGGTCGACCTGCCGGCCGGGGCCTCGCCGGAGTCCGGCCACCACGTCGATCCCGTGCCGCTCCAGGAGATCCGCTTTCCGCGCGCGGGCTGGGTGCACGGCTTCGCCGCCGACTTCGTGGACGCGGCCGGCGCCCCGCTCCGGGAGACCTTCCTCCACCACGTGAACGTGATCGACCCCGACCACCGGGAGCTGTTCAGCCCGATCGCCCGGCGCGTGATGGCGGCCGGTCCGGAGACCGGAGAGAAGGAGCTGCCCTCCTCGATGGGGCTTCCGATCGAGGCCGGACAGCGGCTCCTCGTCCGGGCGGTGTTCCACAACCCGACGCCGCAGGACCGCGAGGACCTCTTCCTCCGCATCCGGTTCGACTTCGAGCCGTCCCGCGCGGGAAGCGGTCGCGCCGGCGTGTTCCCGCTCTACCTCGACGTCCGGCCGCCGGTCGGGAAGAAGTCGTTCGATCTGCCGCCGGGTCTGTCGGAGCAGTCTTGGACGGGCCGGCCGGCCGTCGCGGGCCGGCTCCTCGCCGCCGCCGGACACCTGCACCGGTACGCCGTGGGGCTCCGGCTCGAGGACGCGACCGAGGGGAAGGTGCTGTGGGAGGTGGCTCCCGTGATCGACTCGACCGGACAGATCGAGGAGATCCCGATCGGGAGCTTCTGGAAGAAGGGCGGGATCCCGCTTCGGCCGGACCGCGAGTACCGGCTGACCGCGACCTACGACAACCCCACCGGCGAGACCCTGCCCGACGGCGGGATGGGGACCCTGGGCGGCGTGTTCATCCCGGAGCCCGGGGAGACCTGGCCGGAGCTGGACACGGCGAACCCCGACTACCTCGCGGACCTCGTGCACCAGCGCGGCGGTACGGGCGACATGGCGCCGGGAGGGCCGCACGACGGGCACGCGGCCGCCGTCGCGTCCTCCCCTGCGCCAAGCGGGTCGGATCCCGCGGCCGCGGCGAGCGCCGGCTCGGCGGCCGGCGGCGCGTCGCCCGGAAGCGCACCGTCCCCAGGTGCCGGCGAGCCGGATCCGGCCGGTCGTGCGGCTGACGCCGCGGGGTCCGGCGGCCACGACCACCACTAGGGCCCGTCCGGATCCTCGAGCCGACGATGGACGACTCCGAAACCCTTCCGGGAGCGATCGAGGGCGGCAAGCGGCTGATCGTGATGGGCGACCGCGTGCTCGTCTCGCCCGACGAAGGCGACGAGCGCACCGAGGTCGGCCTCTACCTCCCGCGCTCGGTGATGGACCGCGAGAACGTGCAGGCGGGGCGGGTCGTCGCGAAGGGTCCGGGCATTCCCCTCGCGGACCCGGCCAGCACCGACGTCGAGGCGTGGCAGGAGGAACGGCGCGAGCCGCGGCACCTCCCCATGCAGGTCGAGGTCGGCGACTACGCCATCTTCCTGCGCAAGGCGGCGGTCGAGATCAAGTTCGAAGGCAGGAAGTTCCTCGTCGTCCCGCAGTCGGCCCTGCTGCTCCTCGTGCGCGAAGCCGAGCACGAGCCCGAGGGCTGAGGTCCGGTCCTCAGCCCGCGTCCTTGTAGTCGCGCACGATCTCCGCGACGCGCCGCTCGACGAAGTTGGCGCTCGCCAGCGCCGCCTCGAGCGAGGCGCGGCCCTCGAGCAGGTCCACCCCCAGCTTGAGCAGCGGGAACTCGTCCTTCGCCTTGAGCTCCTCCAGCGCCTCCCTCCAGCCGGGCTGACCCGACTCGTGGACGGTCTTCCACCACTCGCAGATGTCGTGGCGCACCTTCCCGGGAAGCTCCGGATACTGCATTCCGCTGCTCCTCTGGATGGCGGGGGGGACGCGGGGCGGCTGCGCGCCGCGACGCGCGCGCAAGATACCGAGCCGCCGAAGGACCGGCGAGGCCCGCTCCTCCCGCTGCTGCCTCTCGCGGCCGCGGTTTCGCTGGGTCTCTGCGGTGGCGCGCGCCTCCACGCACAGCCGTCCGTCGCCGCCGGGACGCAACGGGAGAACGCCGCCGCAGTCCACGCGAACCCGGCGGCGACGGACGGCCGATCCCGCGCCGTCGGCCGTCGTCCTGGCCGACCCGGCGGTGCGGGCGAGCTCCGTGACGTGCTGCTCGAGGTGCTCCGCGCCCACCCCGCTCTGGCCGGCTACGACGCTCGTCGCGCTGCCAGCCGGTTCCGCACGCGCGACCGGCTGCGGCGGCCGAACCCGGAGCTCGAGCTCGACGCCGGCAGCTCCGGCTCGTTCGACGAGCTCGTGGGGGGTGTCGAGCTGGCGCTGCCCCTCAGGCCAGGCGGCGAGGCCGCGGCGCTCCGCGAAGCGGGCGGCGCGGAGCTCGCCGTGATCGACGCCGACTGCCGGATCGCTGCCGCCGCCCTCCTCGCGGGCGCGGCCGCGGCGTGGACGGACCTGCTCGCCGCGGCGGACGCGCGGGATCTCGCCGACGAGGAGCTGGAGGTCGCGCGAGGGTTCCTCGATCACGCGCGGAGGCGCGCGGAGATGGCGATGGGCGGAGATCTGCCGGTGCTCCACGCCGAGATCCTCGCGCAGCGCGCGCTCGCCCGGCGCGAATCCGCGGAGGCGGATGCACGCGCCGCGCGCGCGCGTCTTGCGACGCTGCTGGGCCGCCCCGCCGACGCCGCGGTTCCGGAGCCCGACTCCACGGCTGCATCCCGGTCCGGGCAGTGGGAGCTCCTCGTCTCGCTTCCGGCGCACCCGGGAGGCGACCGCGGCGGGTCGGGAGTCACCGTGGACGGAGCCGCAGCGCCGTCGTGCGGACTCGGGGACCCGTCCGTCGACGCGCCGTCCCGCCGGCTCGCCGACCCGGACGCAGCCGCCTCCGGGGAGCCGCCGGCGATCGCGGCGGCGCGCGCGCGCCTCGAGCTCGCGCGCCGCGAGGCCGAGCTCGTGCGCGCCGGGCGCCGTCCGGCCCCCCGGGTCGGCGTGCGCGCGGAGCGCGACACCGGGGGGGAGTTCAAGCTGCTGGGCGTCGCCGGCCTGGCCGTGCCGCTCTTCAACCGGGGCGCCGAGGCGGTCGCCGCCGCGGACGCCGAGGCGGACGCCGCGCGCCAGGATCTGGCCCGGGACTCCCTGGCGTTCGCGGGCGAGCTCGCCGACGCGCTCGCGCAGCACCGCCGCGCCGAGGCCGCGCTCCGGCGGCTGGAGCAGGGCGCCCTGCCCATGGCGGCCGCGCTCGAGGCGTCCGCGCGCGCGAACGTCGAGCGCGGGGCCGCGGGCTTCGTCCTCTGGCTCGAAGCGCGGCGGTCCTACCTTGAGCTTCGCGACGCCGCGATCGAGCTGCGCGCCCGCATGGCGGACGCGGCGCTCGAGGTTCGGCGGGCGACGGCCGACTTCGGCCGTCTGCTCGATCCCGCCGGGACCTCCCCCGGGGAGGACCGAAGGTGACCGGACGGCGGCCGGGACGCCCGGGCTCCGGAGTCGGCGAACCCGGGCGGCAACCCGAACCGCGGGCTCGTCGCCGTGCCCGGACGGAGTCGCATCGGCCGCCGGCGGTCGTCGCGGCGGCTCTCGTGCTCGTCGTGGGCACCGCGGCGTGCGGCGGCCCCGGCGGCGGCGGGGACGCGGACGACGCCGGGCCGGACGCGGCCTACCGCATCTCCGGCGACACGGTGTTCGTCGATTCCGCCGCCGCGGAGCTCGTCGGGATCGACGTCGGCGTCCCGCCGCACCGCGAGGTCGGCGACTGGATCGAGACGACGGGCCGGATCGAGGCGGATCCCGCGGCGCGCTCCGACGTGACCGCCCCCGCGGAGGGACGCATCGACGCGATCGCGGTGCGGCCGGGCGACCGCGTGGCACGCGGCCGGCGTGTGGCGCGCTTCTCGAGCCCGGAGTTCCTCGCCGGCGCGGTCGACCTTCGCGCGCCGCGGGGCGGCACGGTCACCGCCGTCCACGCCGCAGCCGGCGCGGTGGTCGCCGCCGGAACGCCGATCCTCGAGATCGCGGACCTGGGCGAGCTCCTGCTCGTGGTGGACGTCTTCCCGGAGATGCGCGGCGTCCGGGCCGGCCTTCCCGTCGAGGCCGAGCTTCCCGGATCGGACGAGCCGGTGCGCGGCGAAATCTCCGCCCTGTCCCCGCAGACGGACTCGGCGACGCAGACGGTCGGCGCGCGCGTGCCGCTCCGGAACCGCGACGGCTCCCTGCGGCCCGGAACGTTCGTGCGCGCGCGCGTGCGCGTCGGCTCCACCGGCGAGGCGGTGATCCTCCCGGCCGAGGCGGTGGTCAGGGACTCCGTCGGCCAGCGCGTCTACGTGCCCGCGGGAGGGGGCTACGCTCCGCTGGCCGTCACCGCCACCGCCCTGCCGGGGGACTCGGTGGCGGTGACGGGGGGCCTCGAGGCGGGACGCCGCGTCGTCCTGCGCGGCGCGTACGAGCTCCAGCAGGCGGGATTCACGTTCCGCGGCCTGGAGACCTTCGGCGAGGAGGCTGAGGAGGAGGAGGAACCCTGATCCGGCGCATCGTCGAGGCGAGCCTCCGCGGCCGCGTCGCGGTCGTGGTGCTCGTCCTCCTCGTCGCGGCCGCCGGGCTGCTGGTGTTCCCCACGCTTCCCAGCGGGCTCCTGCCCCGGCTCGACGTGCCCACCGTCAGCGTCTTCGTCGAGAACCCGGCCCTCGGCGCCGAGGAGATGGAGGCGCTGGTCCTGCGCCCGCTGGAAGGGGGCCTCCGCGGGCTGCAGGGCGCGCAGACCGTCTTCTCGACCGCGCAGGGGGGGCTGGCGCAGGTCAGCGTGACCTTCAGCTGGTCCACCCCGCTGCAGGAGGCGATCCAGCGCGTCACCGCCGCCGTGGGTCAGGCGCAGCCCGGGTTTCCCTCCGGCACGTTCCCGGCGACGATCGGCAACCCGTCGTCCTCGATCAACCAGGTCCTGCAGTACTACCTGGAGCCCGAGCCCGGCTCCGGCGTGACCGAGCGGGAGCTCCGCACGGCGGCGGACGTCACGGTCGCGCCGGCGCTGCTCGCGATCCCGGGCGCCCTGCGCGTGATGAACGTGGGAGGCGAGGTCCGGACCTTCGAGGTGGCGGCCGACCCGCGGCGGCTCGCGGCGTACGGGCTGGGGCTCGAGGACGTCGCCGCGGCCCTGCGCGACGCGACCGCGTCCTACGTCGGCAACGTGATCCCCGAGGGCGCCGGCGAGGTCCTGGTGCGGCCGTCCGGACGCGTCCGCACGCTCGACGACCTGCGCCGGATCGTGATCGGCGAACGCGGAGGACGGGCGGTGCTCCTGCCGCAGGTCGCCGACGTGCGGGAGGGCTCGCTCATGCGCCGCTCGATCGCGCGCGTGGGGGGACGCCCCGTCGTGGGCGGCACGCTCGTGACGCAGTTCGGCGCGGACACCGGCCCGATCCTCGACCACGCCAAGGAGACCCTCGACCGGCTCGGCCCCGCGCTCCCGCCGGGCGTCCGCGTGCGCGTGTACTTCGACGAGAGCGAGCTGGTGGACGCGGCCGTGTCGAGCCTCCGCGACGCGCTGTTCGCCGGCGCCGTGGCCGTCGTGGTCGTGATCTTCCTCCTCCTGTGGGACGCGACCACGACGCTCATCATCGCCGCCGTGCTGCCGGTCGTCGTCTGCGTGACGTTCCTCGCGATGTGGGCGTTCGGGGTCGGCGTGAACGTCATGTCGATGGGCGGCATCGCCGTGGCGCTCGGGATCATGGTGGACTCGGCGATCGTGGACGCGGAGAACATCTTCCGGCACCTGCGCGGGCGGCCGCGGGACCCGTTCGACGCGACCGTGCAGGCGACGCTCGAGGTGCGGCGGCCGATCACGTACGCGACGCTCCTCATCGTCGCCACGTTCGTGCCGGTCTTCTTCCTGCCGGGTCTCGCCGGCCGGATCTTCGCGCCCTTCGGATTCACCGTGGTCGCGGCGATGCTGGTGGGGTACGCCGTCTCGGTCACCTTCACGCCGGCGCTCTGCTACTGGCTGCTGCCGGGCCGCGTCGGCGGCCGCCGCGAGAGCCCCGTCCTGCGGCCGCTGCGGCGGGTCGTCGAACCCGCGCTGCAGCGGGCGGTGCGCCACCCGCTCCCCGCCCTCGCGGCGGCCTTCGCGCTCGCGGCCGCCGCCGTGCTGATCGTGCCCGCGCTCGGCACGGAGTTCCTCCCGCCCTGGGACGAGGGGTTCCTGCTGGTGAAGGCCCAGACGCCGCCGGGCACGGGCGTCGAGGAGACGGCGCGGATCGCCGGCCGCGTCGCCGGGGTGACGCGCCACGCCCCGGACGTGGACCGCGTCTTCTTCTGGGCGGGACGGCCCGAGGGATCCGAGGAGCCGGAGGGCTCCAACAACTCCGAGATCACCGTCACGCTCGCTCCGTTCGGCGAGCGCACGCACAGCCTCGACGAGATCCGGGCGTGGCTGCGGGAGCGGGTCGGGAGGGCGCCGGGCACGCGCGTCCTGCTCACGTCGCCGATGACCGAGCGGATGGAGGAGAGTCTCGCGGGCGGCGGCGGCGGCGGGGGTCCGCTGGTGGCGCAGATCTACGGCGACGACCTGGCGGTCCTCGGGGACCGCCTCGCGCGCCTCGCCGCACTGATGCGGTCCCTGCCGGGCGTCGCGGACGTGCTCGAGGAGCAGACGGTCGGGCTGCCGCAGCTGGAGGTCCGGACCGATCCGGTGGCGGCGGCGCGCTTCGGGCTCACGCGCGACGACGTGAGCCGCGCCGTGGAGCTCGCGCTGGGAGGGCGGGCGGTGACGTCGACGTTCGCGGGCGCGCGCCAGGAGATCCCCGTCGTGCTGCGGGCGGAGCACGACCTGCGGCACGATCCCGAGCGCCTGGGCGACCTTCTCCTGACCACCCCCGGCGGCGCGGCGGTGCCGCTCCGGAGCGTGGCCGCCCTGGAGCGGACGCGCGCGCCGCACCGGATCGCGCGCGAGAACGGCCAGAGACGGGTCCAGCTCGCGGCCACCCTGGAAGGCCGCGACCTGGGATCCGTGGCCGGGGACGTCGAGCGGCTCGTCCCGGCCCTCGGACTTCCCAACGGCTACCGGCTCGAGCTCGGCGGCAGTTACAGGAGCCAGCGCGAGGTCCAGGCGACCCTGGGGATCGCGTTCGGCCTCTCCCTCCTCTTCGTGTTCCTCGTGCTGCACGTGGCGTTCGGCTCCGCCGGCCAGGCGGCGCTCGTCCTCCTGTCGATTCCGCTCTCGCTGCTCGGCGGGTTCGCCGCGCTCTGGCTCACCGGCGGCACCCTGAACGTGTCGTCGCTGATCGGGCTGCTCGCGCACCTGGGCCTCTCCGTCCAGAAGGCCGTGATCCTGATCGAGTACGCCAACGACCGGGTGGCGGAGGGGATGGACCCGCGCGCGGCGGCGGAGCAGGCGGGCCGCGTGCGGATGCGGCCGGTGCTGATGACCGCGCTGGCCGCCTCGCTGGCCGTCGTTCCGCTCACGATCGGGCTCGGGGCGGGCGCGGAGCTCCAGCGGCCGCTGGCGATCGTCCTGGTCGGCGGCCTGATCACGTCCACGCCCCTGGTGCTGTTCCTTCTGCCGGCGCTGTACCCGTGGACGGTGCGGCGGGGCGGGGCGCACCCCGGACGTGCCGCACCGGCCGCCGCCTAGGAGCGGGAGCGGCACCGGCTCCTGAGGAGGTCCGCGGCCGGCGACGGCGGTCCCTCGCGGACCGCACCCGCTATATTTTCGGGTCCCGCAACGCCGAAGTGGCGGAACTGGTAGACGCGCACGACTCAAAATCGTGTACCCGAGAGGGTGTGTGGGTTCGACTCCCACCTTCGGCACCAGCTAGAGTGGCGGTCGTTGCCCGCCCCGCTCCACGCTTCCTGCACGTTCTCAAGAAACTACCGGTTCGAACTTGCCAGTCTTAGAGTTCCCGCGCTCTCCGAGCGTCACGTCCGAGGTTCCGCCGATGCGCGTCCCCACTCCGCTCACGGCCGCGCCTCTGCTCTTCGTCGCGCTTCTGGGCGTGGTCCCGCTGACCCTGCTGGCGGCGACCGGCCTCGCCGGCGGAGACGAGGCACTCCTGCCGTCGTCCTCCGCGCTTCCCTGGGCGGCCAACTCGCTCCTGCTGGCGGGCGGGGCGGCGCTGGTGGCCACGCTCCTTGGGGCCCCGGCCGGCCTGCTCCTCGGGCGCACCGACGTCCCCGGACGTCACCTGTGGCTCGCCCTCCTCGCGGTGCCCCTCGTGCTCCCGCCGGTCCTCGGAGCGGAGGGATGGAGGCCGTGGGTGGGCTCCTGGGCCGAGGCCGATCCGCCGCTCCTCTTCCGGGTGGCGAGCGCGGCGATGGTGCTCGGCTTCCTGCACGTGCCGGTCCCGCTCGTGCTCGCCGCCCTGATGCTGCGGCGCGCGAACCGCGCGCTCGAGGACGCGGCGTTCCTGTACGCGGGTCCGCGGAAGGCGCTCCCGTTCCTGCTCCGGGCCTGCAGCCGCGAGGCCGTCTGGCTGGGCGCGCTCATCGTGTTCGTGCTCGTCCTGTCGGAAGGCGACGTCGCGACGCTGTTCGGCGTGCCGACGCACGAGGTCCGCGTGCGCGAGCGCGCCCTCCGCGGGTGGGCCGCGCTGCCGCTCGTCGAGCTCCTGCCCCTCCTGGCGGTGGCGCTTGCGCTCGTGGCCGCCGAGTCGAGGATCTTCGGCCGCCGCGGCGTGGACTACCTGGGGCACGCCTCGCGCATCCAGCCCCGCACGTTTCCCCTCGGCCGCGCGGAGGTGGCGGCCGTGCTCTCGATGGCGCTCCTCGCGCTCCTCGTCACGGGACTGCCGCTGGCAGGATGGGTCCTCACCGTTCGAGCCGCCGCGGGCGACGCCGCGGGCGCCGCGATGGACTGGGCGTGGAGCGCGGGCGGCCCCGCGTTCGCGCGCTCGCTCGTCTTCGCCGTCGCGGGGGGCGCGCTCGCCGTGCTGGTAGGCGCTCCGCTGGCGTACGCGGCCGAGCGCGACGCGCTCCCGCACGCCGACCGGATCGACCTGCTCCTCGTTCTGCTCCTCGTCCTGCCCGGCTCGATCCTCGGGCTCGCCCTCGCCCGCGCGCTCCCGGTGGACGCCTTCCGCGCCTCGGCCCTCGCGCTGGTCGTGGCGTCCGGCGTGCGCTACGCTGCGGTCGGGTTCCGGCTGACCCGCGTCGGGCTGCGCCAGCGCGGCTCGCACGCGGAGGAGGCCGCGCTCCTCTCCCGCGTGCCGTGGCGGGAGCGCATGGCGGGGCTGGTTCTGCCGCTGAACCTCCCGGTTCTGGCCGGGGCGTGGGCCGTCTCGGCCGCGCTCGTGTTCCGCGACGGCGCGCTGCCGGCGGCGCTTCCTCCAGCGGCGCCGCCGTTGCCGCTCCTGGCGGCCCAGGCGTCGGCCGCCGCCCAGCCGCGCCTGGCCGCGCTCGCCCTGGTGACGGTGCTGATCACCGGCGCGCTCGGCTGTGCGACGCTCGCGGCGGCGGCGGTCTGGCTGCGCCGCCATCGTGTGCCGCGGGCGGAGCCGGACGTGCTCGCCGCCGCCTCCCTCCGATAGATTCGGAAACCGTGGTCCACTCCTCCGAGCTCCACTGGCCGTACGTCGCGTCGTCGCCGGCACGGGCCTCGGCCGCGCCGCCGGCGCGGGCGGCCTCGGCGCCGCCGGCTCGTCCTGCGCGCCCCTCGCAGCCCGCCGTCCCCGGCGCGGACCAGCCGGCCGGCGCGCGCCGCTCCCCCGCCGGCGGGGAGTCCGACAACGGCGCTGCGTCCGCCCCGGGCGCGGTGCGCCGCCCCGGCCGGGACGCGCAGCCGCCGGGTCGCTCGGGGCCCGAGCTCTCGTTCCACCGGGCCGTCAAGCGTTACGGCGACGTCGTCGCTCTCGACGGCGTGGACCTCGACGTGCTGCCCGGCGAGCTCGTCGCGTTCCTCGGGCCGTCCGGCTGCGGCAAGACGACGCTGCTCCGCGTGGTCGCCGGCCTCGAGCCGCTCTCGGCCGGATCGCTGGAGATGCTGGGCGTCGAGGTGAACCGGGACGACCGGCTGCTGGTTTCGCCCGAGCGACGACCGGTGGCGATGGTCTTCCAGGAGCACGCCCTGTGGCCGCACCTCACGGCCGAGCAGAACGTCGCGTTCCCGCTCCACGCGCGCGGCGTCAAGCGCGCCGAGCGGCGCGAGCGGGCCCGCGAGCTGCTCTCGCTGATGGACCTCGACGGCCGCGGCGAGCGCAGGCCCGGCGAGCTCTCCGGCGGCGAGCTCCAGCGCGTGGCGCTCGCCCGCGCGCTCATCGTCCAGCCGCGGATCCTGCTCCTCGACGAGCCGCTCGCGAGCCTCGACGCGCACCTCCGGCGCCGGCTGCGCCAGAAGATCCGCCGGATCCACGAGGGCTTCTCGATGACGACCCTCTACGTGACGCACGACCGCGACGAGGCGCTCGCCGTCGCCGACCGCATCGTCCTGCAGCGCGCCGGTCGCGTGCTCGACCAGGGAAGCCCCGAGCTCCTCAACGCCCGGCCGCGCAGCGCGTACGCGGCGCAGCTCCTGTGGGACGCGAACCTCCTGCCCGCCGACTACCTCCGGAACGGGTGGTGGCGGACGCCGATCGGCGTGCTCAAGGCCCCGGCCCCGCCCGACGACAGCCCGCACGTGCTGCTCGTCCATCCCGAGACGCTGAAACGAGCCGACGGCGAGCCGGACTTCGAGGGCGAGGTCGAGGAGGTCTCCTACCGCGGCTGCTTCTGGGACGCGCTCGTGAACGTCCGCGGCGAGGAGCTCCTGTGGCGGTCCACCGAGCCCCTCGATCCGGGCCAGCGGGTGGGCCTCCGGCTGCTCGAGGAGCCGAGCCCGGTCCCCGACGACCGCTGAGCCACGGGCCCGTGCCGCCGTTGCAGGCTGCGCCGCAACGCCGCGGAGCGCCGGCGCCCCGGCGGGCCGCAGCTCCGGGTTTCCCCTTGTCGTTGGCGGCATTAGATTTGCGGCCCTTCGCCGCCATGAGCCCGCGCCTTCCGAAACCCCTCCTCGCGCTCGCCGTCGCGGCCCTGCTCGGCGGCCTCCCCGCGAACGCGCCGGCGCAGAGCCTCGTCGCAGTCGGCGAAGACGTCTTCCTCGACGTCCTGGGCAACATCCCGGGGAACCCGTACGTCCTGCCCGGGAGCGACGAGGTCTACCTTCGCGTCGTGGTCGCCGAGAACTCGATCTACGTGATGCGCGGCACGACCCTGCTCCACCGCTTCCCCGTCGCGACCGGCAGCGGAAGCTTCCTCGAGTACAACCTGAAGCACGGCGGCGGGTGGAAGTTCGACACCCCCGTCGGCGTGTTCACGGTGGGGCGCAAGGAGACCGATCCCGTGTGGTACGCGCCGGACTGGTTCTACGTCGAGAAGGGGCTGCGGGTCCCGGCGCCGAACAGCCCCAGGCGCTACTTCCCCGGCGACATGGGCTCCCACGCGATCTACCTGGGCGACGGGCTCGCCATCCACGGCACCAAGAACCAGGCCTCCGTGGGGCGGCCCGTGAGCCACGGCTGCATGCGCATGGCCAAGGGCGACATCGACACGGTCTTCGCTCTCGTCGAGGTGGGCACCAGGGTCCTGATCCAGTAGCCGCGTGCCCGTCGAGTCGGTCCCCCTGCTGGTCGCCTTCGGCGCCGGCCTGCTGTCCTTCCTCTCCCCCTGCGTGCTCCCGCTCGTTCCGTCCTACGTCACGTTCGTGACGGGGCTGTCGCTGGACGACGCCGAGCGACGGCTCTCTCCCCCCTCGGTCCGCCGGACGGCGGCCGTCCACGCGCTGCTCTTCGTCGCCGGGTTCTCCGCGGTCTTCGTGGCCCTCGGCGCGTCGGCCACGGGCGTGGGCCAGGCGCTGCGCGAGCACCAGGACCTGATCCGGAAGGCGGGCGGCGCGTTCGTGATCCTCCTCGGCCTGCACCTGCTCGGGACCGTGCGCCTGTCGTGGCTGCACCGCGAGAGCCGCTTCCACCTGCGGAACCGGCCCGCGGGCTACGTGGGCGCCGTGCTGGTCGGGGTGGCTTTCGGGGCCGGCTGGACGCCGTGCATCGGACCCATCCTCGGGGCGATCCTGACGCTCGCGGCGACGGCCGGGCAGGTCCGGACGGGGGCGTTCCTCCTCGCCGTCTACGCGCTGGGCCTCGGGGTCCCCTTCCTCCTGGCGGCGCTCGGGACGAGCACCTTCCTCACGCTGCACGGCCGCCTGCGGCGCTTCCTGCGGCCGGTGTCGATCGCGAGCGGGATCCTGCTGATCGCCGTCGGGGTCCTGCTGTTCACCAACGGGCTCGCGCTGCTCTCGGCGCACCTGAACCGCGTGCTGCTCCCGATCCTGCCCTTCATCGCGGAGAACGTCTGACGCCCCAGACGTCGGTCGCGTCCGCCGATCCGATCCCCGGGACGGCCTCCGCCTCGCCGTCGAGGAGCGCGACCCCGCTGCTCGGGCGGGCGGAGGCGGGGCGTCTCGCGCTCGGCGGGCTGCTCACCGCGCTGGCGTTTCCGCCGCTCCCGCTCGGGCTGCTGGTGCTCGTCTCCCTGACGCCGCTCCTCGCCGTGCTGGACGACGACCCGCGGCCCGGATTCCGGCGGGGCTTCACGCGCGGCGCGCTGTTCGGCGCGGTCTTCTACGCGCTGCTCCTGGCGTGGCTCTGGGACCTGGTCCGCTTCACGCCGCTCATCGTCCCGACCTGGGCGCTGAGCTCGCTCTACCTGGGGGGGCTCGTCGGCCTGGCCGCGGGCGCGGCGGCGTGGCTGCGCGCGCGCACCGGCCGCTCGGCGGCGCTGCTCCTCCCCGTGCCCTGGCTGGCGCTCGAGAAGCTCCTCCAGTACGGCGACCTCCGCTTCACGTGGGGGGTTCTCGCCGACGCGATCGCCCCCTTCCCGGTTCTGATCCAGACGGCCGAGCTCTGGGGCGCGCCGGGGCTCTCGCTCCTGATCGTGATCGTGAACGGACTCCTCTTCACGCTGTGGCGGCGGCGCCTCGACCCCGCCGGACGCAGGACGCCGGCGCTCGGCGCCGTCGCCGTCGCTGCGCTCGTGCCGGCCTACGGCGCGTGGCGGCTCGCCGGCGACGCATCGGACGGGCCGGATCAGACCGTGCGGATCGCGGTGGTCCAGCCGAACGTGCCGCAGGAGGTTCGCGACGACCCGCGCCGCGACGACGTGGAGAAGGAGCGGCTCTTCGCGCTCTCGCGTCGAGCGCTGGCGGCGGACCCGGACCTGGTGGTCTGGCCGGAGACCGCCGCGCCCTGGCTGCGCTACGATCCGGGCTACGTGCGCGACCTGCGGGAGCTCTGCTGCGCGGGATCCGACCGCGGCACGCCGTTCCTCGTGGGCGGCCTCGACGCCGAGGACCCGGGCGGGGACGTCGAGCGGATCTACAACGCCGCCTTCCTGATGTCCGCCGACGGCGAGCTCGCCTCGATCTACCGCAAGGTGCTGCTGGTGCCGATGACCGAGCAGGTGCCGTACGCGGCGCTCCTGGGCTGGCTCAAGCCCGACGCGTGGTCGGGCGTCTTCCGATCCGGCGCGGGATTCCACACGCTCCGGTTCGACGCGCGGCCGCCGGGCTGGCAGGGCTCGGTCGAGGTCGGCGTGCCGATCTGCTACGAGATCATCTTTCCGCAGGCGATCCGCGGCTTCCGCCGAGCGGGCGCGCGCCTGATCGTGACGATCACGAACGACGCCTGGTTCGGGCGGACCGCCGCGCCGTATCAGCACTTCTCCCAGCTGGCGCTGCGGGCGGTCGAGAACCGCGTGCCGATCGCCCGCGCGGCCAACACCGGGATCTCGGGGTTCGTGTCGGCCTCCGGCCGCACGCTGCAGGAATCGCGTATCTTCGTGCCCGGCGTCCTCGTCGCCGACCTGGGGCTGCCCGGGCCGCCCACGCCGTACGCGCGGTGGGGCGACTGGATCGTCCCCGCCTCGGCGGCCGTCCTGGCCCTCGTCCTCGTCGCCGGGCGCCGCACCGCGCGCCGGAGGGGCCGCGGCGACCGACGCCCACCCGTCTGACTCCAACCGGGGGGAGAACGATGCCGGCAGCACGCAAGCGACCGCCGCCGCGCGCCGCGGTCCGCACCCGCCGCTCCGACCGTCCTCTGCTGACCTCGCCCAAGACCTGGGCCGCCGCCGGGGTGGTCGCGATCGTGGCGGGCGCCCTCTGGCTCAAGAACGCCGGAGACGAGCAGACCGCCGAAGCGCCGCAGGCGGCCGCCGGCGCGCCGGTCCCGCTCGGGGAGGCGCCGCTCGCGGACCAGGGGCCGCGCCGCACGGTCGTGCCCGACCCGCGCACGCTCGACGTCTCGGACGACCCGCGGAAGGGCAGCCCCTCGGCGCCGGTCCGGATCGTGGAGTTCGCCGACTTCCAGTGTCCGAGCTGCCGGCAGTTCGTCGAGAACACGCAGGGCGCCCTCGACCAGCTCTACGGCGACCGGATCGAGTGGGTGTTCCTGGATTTCCCGCTGACCCAGATCCACGACCGCGCGATGCCCGCGGCGCTCGCCGCGGCGTGCGCGCACCGCCAGGGGAAGTTCTGGCCGTACCACGACCTGCTGTATCGGAACCAGCCGAACTTCGGCGACGGGCAGCTGGAGGACTACGCGGAGGAGGCGGGGCTCGACGTGAACGCCTGGCGTGCGTGCTACGAGGCGGCGGAGCCGCGGGCGGGAATCGAGGCGGACATCGCGCTCGCGCAGGAGCTGGGCGTGGACGGCACGCCGGCCTTCCTCGTCGGCGGCGAGCACCTCAAGGGGGCGCTCCCGCTCACCGCGTTCATGGAGGTGATCGATCCGCTGCTGCGGGAGGCCGCGACGCGGGGGGCGGGGGCCGCGGGCGCGCCCGAGGCCGGCGGCCCGGCCCCGGCGCCGACCGGTGGGACCACCCGGCCGCAGTCCGGCGACGCTGGCGTGACGGACCGCGCGGACGCGATGCCCGCCCCGTCCGGCGAAGCGCGCGCCGGGGACGGAACTCCGTGATCGGGGCCTAGAGCTCCGCGCGGCCGGCTGCGGGCCGGAGCCGGCCGAAGACGTGCCCGCCGAGGTTCGTGATCGCGGACGTGTCCGTTTCCACGGCCGGGAGCGGAAGCGGCGAGCGGTGCAGGTGGCGCCGTCCGGCGGCCGTCGCCCGGCTGAAGAGCCAGCCCTCCGCGAACTCCTCCTCCTCGCGCGCGCTCGCATCCACGTCGGCGCGATCGAGCGCGATCTCCACCAGGCGTGCCAGCTCCTCGACGAAGTCCAGGTCCTCGGCCGCGTAACGCCGTCCCGAGTCGGCCCAGGCGAGGGTGAACGCCGCCACGCGGACCCCGCCGCGGCGGATCGGCGCGCAGACGTAGGAGGTGACCGGGATCCCGCGCAGGATCTCCAGGTTCTCGGAGTTGACCGGGACGATTTCGGGGCGGCCGGTGCGCAGCACGCCGGTCGGGCCGTACCACCCCTCCGGGGGCGTGGGGCGCGCGCGCTCGAGTTTCCAGGCGCGCTCCGTCTGGGCCGGATCGGGGTGCTCGATGGCGATGCGGCGGGGGGGCGCGTCGGCGACGGTGAGATCGACCACGCACCAGTCCGCGACGGCGGGCACGGTCACCCGGGCCAGCGTCCGCAGGGTGGCCTCGAGGTCGGGCGCCTCCGCGAAGGCGGCGCCGGCCTCGGCGAGAAGGGCCGGCACCTGGCGGCGGAAGAGTCGGGCCTCGACCGTCGCGTTTTGCGACAGTGCGGGGTGAATGTCCACGATCTCGGGGCTAGCGGTGGATCCGGCCATGGCTCTACCCTTGAGCGTTCACCCTCCCATGTCGTTGCGGCGCATCGGTTAGCCCAACCGGCCACCACCCTGCGCCGCAAGCCACCCACCCCGGCGTGAGCGGGATCCGTACCAGATCTCTCAAGGCGTCTGACCCTCCTCGTAGTTCAGCACCCACAGCCCGCTGTTCATGTCGCTCGAGAAGACGAGCCCTTCGTGGAGCTGCGGTCCCCAGTTCATCGGCGCGTTGGGGATGGCGGCCCTCGCGGGATCCGGCTCGCCGGTCAGGTAGAAGGCCAGCTCGCGCCCCTGCCGCGCCAGGTCCCCGCGCAGGTCGCCGGAGACGTCGAGCGCGCGCACGCCGGCGTTGTAGTAGGACACGAAGAGGATCTCCCGCTCCTCGTCCATCCAGATGTTGTGCGAGCCGGCGTCCGGCACCTCGAACCAGGCGACTTCGACCGGGTTCTCGAGGTCGGACACGTCGATGACGTGGATCGAGCCGTCGGGCACGCCGCCGCGCGGGCTCACCTGCGGGCCGCCGAAGATCTCGTCGCCGGTGAAGACCCAGTTCTTCCAGCGCCACGCCGTGTGCGTGTTGCCCGCGGGATAGGCGATCCGGCTCACGAACTGCGGATCCTCCGGCGACCCGTTCCGCACGCCGTTCCCCACGTCGAGGATCACGAGGCCGTCGTCCCAGTAGGAGAGGTACGCGAGGCCGTCCTGCACGATCACGTCGTGGAGGTACTTGTTCGTCTCGCCGGGACGGATCTCCCAGCGGGCGACCTCGACGGGCTCGAGCGGATCGGCCACGGAGATCACGTGCAGGGCGCGCGTGCCGTCGTTCGTCAGGTAGACGTACCCGTCGTGCAGGTACGCGTTGTGGACGCCCGCGGTGACCGTCTCCGTGTACTCCGAGACGACGCGCGGGTGGCCGGGGTCCGACGCGTCGAACAGCACGATGCCGTTCCTGCGATTCGACGCGCCCTCGCGCGTCAGCACGCCGAGCCCGCGCTCAGGGTCCACCATCACGTCGTTGATGACCCGCGCGTCCACGACGATCGAGTCCGTGAGCGCCGGGTTCGCCGGGTCGGTCACGTCCCAGACGCGGACTCGATCGCCGCCGGTCGATCCGGTGTACGCCCAGTCGCGGCCGTCGGCGCCGCGGAAGACCCACAGGTCCGTGGTCCTGGGATCGGTCGTGGCGCCGCGGCCGACGAGCTCGAAGACCCCGCGCCGCGTCCGAGGCTCGGCGACGACCGGAAGCCGCGCCCGGAGAGCCCCGAAGTCGAGCATCGCCGTGAAGCGGCCGGGCCCCTCCGCCGTGAAGGTCCCGTCGGGATCGAGGATTCCGCCCCGTCCGTCGAGCCACCAGCGTCCGGGCACGGCGCCGTCGAAGCCGGCGGCGCGCCCCTCGAGGCGGACCGGATCGCCCACGCGGACGCGCAGCGCGCCGTCCTCCCCCCGTTCGCCGCACCCGTCGCACGCGATCTCGAGATCGCGCGCGGAGGCGGGCCGGACCTCGACCGCGATCGCAGCCGCCGCGTCGCCGGACGTCGCGGTCACGGTCGCGCGTCCGGCAGCCCGCGCGAGGCGAGCGCCGCCGGGCTCGATCCCCAGCACGTCCGGCGCGC